>CAMTVZ010000271.1:0-5932 GCA_947085285.1 uncultured Ignavibacteriota bacterium | reverse complement strand
GTGCCGAGCTGGTGCATTGTAAAATAGTTTGTATTCTACTTCCGCTCCAGCTTTATTCTTTATCTTCATAAATAATCCATCGCCTTCCCAGCTATCACCGAAACTGCCGACAGAATTATCTTTCGATTCAATGCCAAGGAACAGACTCATTCCTCGGCGCAAGAATTTTACAGTAGCATAGCTTGGATCCCAATAAGCACCTCGAACGAGAACACCGCCAGTTACAGAAAGTTCATCTGGACCGAGCAAAGGATTTGGACCAAACCTCAAGTATGGTTTTGCGATTTCCCAAACCGCCTCAGAGAGTTTCCCATCCACATTAATATCAATATCTGCAAATTTGGCTACCATAACTTTAGGATCAGCATATGGTTTTTCAGGTTGCAAATATATTTTCCGATTTGCAGGTCCCCACTCCGTCCCCCACCAGGTTTTGTGATAAGCACGACTGTCAGGACCTACCCAGGGTTGCGAACCCGTATGATAGCCGTCGGTATCAAAAATATTTATCATCACATCCAATGATTCTACACTCGATGTAAATCCGAGCGAATCTAATTTGATTTCTAATTCGAGTGCATAACCAACATCAATTTGAGTAGTGTCGTATGGAATCGTTCCACTCATTACAAGTCCAACGCCTTTTCCGTAAGTAACCGGAATACCGCCTGTCTCGTAAACCGCACTATCGGCGCTCGCAGTACCGTGTCTGCCAGGTGCATTGTAATATAGTTTGAATTCTTTCTCCTCACCTGCTGCATTCTTTATCTTCATAAATAATCCATCGCCTTCCCAGCTATCACCGAAACTGCCGACAGAATTATCTTTCGATTCAATGCCAAGGAAAAGGCTCATTCCTTTTCGTAGAAATTTCACGGAAGCATGGCTTGTATCCGAATATATACCTCGTACGAGAGTGCCATTTGTTATTGCTTTTTCATATGGGGATAATATCGGATTAGGGCCGAATTTCAAATATGGTAACGCCGCTCCCCAAGCAGTTTCGTTGAGCTTGCCATCAATAACAATATCTACATTTGCTAACTTTGCTACCATCACAAGTGGATCGTTAGACTGCCCTTTTACTTGTGATGTAGAAAACAGAACACCAATCAGCAAAATTATCACTAATAAGTAAGTATGTTTCATAATTCCTCCATTTAAGTTGTTAATGTTTATTTTGATTTAGTTTATTAGAAATAGTTCTGTCAAAAGTAATCCTTGTAGGTTTCGGGCAACCGCACGATTCTCTTGGAATAACTTCTACAGGAACTAATATTTTTTGTTTTATGAATTTGTTTTTTTCAAGAATGGCTTGCATCAACCTATAAACTGCTAGAGCCCCTAAATTATTAATATTGACACGCACTGAACTTAACGACGGTTTTACAAATTGCACGATTGGAATGTCATCAAAACCCGCTAATGCTATTTCTTCGGGAACATCGATACCAGCTTCTTGTATAGCGCTCAAGGCACCAACACCCATCGAATCGTTGGCTGCAAAAATTGCAGTAGGTCGGAGGTTCTTTTTAAACATTGTCTTCACTGCATCGTATCCAGAAGCTTCTGAAAAATCGCCAAGTAATTCAAGCTTTGAATCATATTCTGCATTTCCATCTTTAAGTGCTTGCCTATATCCACGCAGCCTTTCTTCGGCATCATGATTATTCTTGGGTCCTTTAATAATTGAGATTTTTTTGTGTCCATGGCTTATAAGATGACTTACCATCCGATAAGCTCCGTCATAATTGTTTATGTTCAGTGAATCGAAAGATGTATCGTCAACTCGACAATTTAAAAGGACAATGGGGAGCGATTTTGGAAGGTTCTTATTTATTGTGTGAAAATCGATATAAGCCGACATTATTATCAAGCCATCAACTCTACCACGAATCATTTGTAGTGCGGCTTCTATTTCTTTACGATCATCGTGCGAACTGGAAACAAGGAGATGATACTTATGAAGTTGTGCAGTTTGATCTACACCTCGGATAAGTTCAGAGAAAAACTCACCGAATAAATCAGGGAGTATTAAACCAATAGCTTCCGTACGTTTTATACTTAAACTTCTGCCGAGGTTATTCGGCAAATATTTTAATGCTCGAATCGCCCTCTGCACTTGTTTCTTCGTATCCTCACTTACGAGATTACTGTTATTGAGTACCCGTGATACTGTCGCCACAGAAACGTTTGCACTCCTCGCTACATCTTTAATAGTAACATTCATATGTTCATATCTTTTGTTCTGTTTTTTAAGAAACAAAAAAACCAATAATTGCTTATGTAACCGTTTACATTATAATAATTTTTCTATCATTTGTCAAGTTTTTAACTAGTTTTTTTTCAAAAAAATATTTTTGTTGTGTTTTTTTGGGGAGAACGATTTAAAAACTCAACTTTTCTTTACCTAATGCTTTATATAGAAATATGAAAATTAAAGGTACTTTTGAGAAGTTTTATTTATATGCTGTATAATAATTAATTAAGTTACATCGCTCTAAGAATAAATTAAGACTTTTAGGAATGTAAGTTTTTATTTCAAAATTATGGGTATCAATTTGCGAGTCATAAAAAGGTTTTGCCCCTTTTCTAAAAAGAAGCTTCCCTACTTTTTAGTGGCTTTTAAATTTTATGTCACATTTTATAACAGATCTATAAGAAATTTAATATAGCTTGCATATAAACTTCCGTTTCATTAGATTTGCTATGAGAGAAATGAATATCAAACTTCATAAAAAGAAAATGCCTAATAGTAAGAGGTCTTATTTCTTCTTGATTCTGTCTTGTTCCGGAGGAGCTGGGCATATACGAGCCGCAGAAGCTCTGCACCGCACAGCTGCGTTAACACACCTTCCGATATACACCGAGCATCATGATGTACTCGATTTTACATCAAAAATCTTTAAAAAGTTGTACTCCGAAACATATATTCAAATGGTAAATCGTGTACCCGATTTATGGGGTTATCTTTATGAGTATTCGGAACGAAAACCATACAGCAAGATGGGCATTGTAAAATCTTTCGATAAACTAAATTACAAGCGTTACCTGAGAACACTCCGCGATTTAAAACCAGATGCAATTATCTGCACACATTTTCTTCCATATGTCTCTGTATCAAGTGAGTTGCGGAAGAATAATATCACAGCACCGGTCTTCGCAGTAACAACTGATTTTGATATTCATCAGTTATGGGTCGACCCGATTGTTGAAAGGTATTTTGTTTACCACGAGGAGTCCGCTTGGCAATTACAATCAAAACGAGTTCCCGCTGAAAAGATCACAGTAGCTGGAATTCCAATAATGCCGGAATTCCAATCGAAAGGAAAACAGAAAAACGTTCGGGTTAAACTCGGTATCAATCCGAATAATTTTACTTTGCTGGTTTTATCGGGTGGTTTCGGTATAGGACGAGTGAAGGAAATAGTCGAACAGACAGCTACGACGCTTGCTGAATTCGACAGAATAAATTTCAACTTACTCATTGTCTGTGGGAAGAATGAAAAAGTACAAACCGAAATCCAAGCACTTCAATTCCCAAAAAATATAAGTCAACACATTTATGGGTTCATCGACAATATGCACGAACTTATGGATGCCTCCGACTTGCTTATCTCTAAAGCCGGTGGGCTAACTTCATCAGAAGCTATGGCAAAATCATTACCGATGTTAATCGTCGACCCTATCCCTGGACAAGAAAGTCGAAATAGTGATATCATTATCGAACACGGTGCTGGTTGGAAAGCAATCAATCTTCCTAATCTATCTTATAAACTCAACCGAATTCTTAAATCACCGGCAATACTGAATCGAACACGTAAAGCTACACAACTACTTGCAAAACCAGATGCTGCTTTTACAATACTTAAGGATATTTACAATTATCTTAATTTTAAAAGTGAAAAAGGTACAAAGATAACTTAATTTGAGTTAAAAATAGAAAAAATATTTTTTGGAGTAGAAAAATTATAAGTAATTGGTTTTAAGTGTATTAAAGAGATGTTTTAAAGTGATTTATTAAGGGTTAGGAACTTTATAAAACTTAAATGTGGTTTACATCACACATTTTGATTAATTTGTTTGTATATTTATAGCAAAAAAAATAAACAGGATAATTAGCTTGAACAATTATAATATAATTTTTTTATCGTTGAACGGTGAGTCAAGTTCAACTTTAGCTTCAAAGTTACATCGAACTGGGATATATATTAAAAATTTTACATCTTTTAAAAAAGTAGAAGAGGAATTAACAACAAAACGATATAAGGTGTGCATTGCACGTTGTGATAGTGTGGATGACAATTTATTAAAATTGTGTCAATTCATCAAACAACAAAAATTGCCTGTCGAACTCATTGTAAGTTCTAAAACTGGTTTTATTGAAGATGCAATTCGTATAATTAAAGCGGGTGCAACTGATTTTGTAGTTGGAGATATGTTTGATCCTAGATTAGTCGAATCAATATTAAAGGGACTAACAAATTACGGTGGATTTTCTACTGAAGCAGATTCTGAAAAGGATAAAGCATACTATGAATCGGGCGTAGCGCTTGTCGGACAAAGTTCTGCGATTTGTGAAATTCGTTCAGCAGTTTCGTTGGTCGCGAAATCACAAACAAACGTTTTAATAACCGGTGAAAGCGGAACAGGAAAAGAAGTTATTGCTAAACATCTGCATCTTTACAGCGACCGAGCATCAAAACCATTTGTTGCATTGAATTGTGCCAGTATTCCTAAAGATATTATAGAAAATGAATTATTCGGACACGAGAAAGGTGCCTTCACAGGTGCGTTGCAGAAAAAACTTGGTGCCTTCGAAATAGCTAATAACGGTACTCTTATGTTCGATGAAATCGGAGAGATGAGTTTAGATACCCAAGCTAAATTACTTAGAGCAATTGAAACTCAAAAATTCAGACGACTTGGTGGCAAAGAAGAAATTAAAGTTGACGTCCGTATGATCGCAGCTACAAACAGAAACATTACAGAAGCACTCCAATCGAAAGAACTTCGCGAAGATCTGTACTATCGGCTAAGCGTTATCGAAATTTATATCCCACCATTACGTGAAAGGAAAGAAGATATTCCCTTACTTGTCGATTATTTCTTGAAAATGTTTTCTAAAAAGTATAATAAATCTATTCACAAATTTTCGGACGAAACATTGGAATTATTATTTGCATACGATTGGCCTGGAAACGTGAGAGAATTAAGAAATATTGTAGAACGGGCATTGGTGATTTGTCCGACTGAAGTTATCACTTCACATTATTTACCAAAAAAATTGCAAAAACCTGTGCAAAGTCGACCATCAATTAATATTCCAATTGGTTGTTCAACACAAGAAGCTGAGCAGATGATAATTTTGCAAACACTTGCATCGACAGGAAATAACAAAGCTAAAGCCGCAAAAATATTAGGTGTAAGCCGGAAAACACTTCACAACAAATTAGCGATTATCCAGCAGGCTGAACGGGAAAAATAATATCAGGAAGAGTTACAAAAAGGATCGCTGCGATTTACTTCTTCTATAGTGAATTAGCTCGAAGAATTATGTACCCTGGTTCAAAAAATTTTACCCAGTAACCATAACCAGCTTTAATAGTATCAACTTTTGGGTAACCTTGATTTAAATACCAGAAATCGGATGCCACATTACCCAGAGGAGAAATGAAAATATTGCTATCTGGTACTTCTTTACTCACTGAACCAAGTACAATCGCAAACGAGAATTACAAAAATTAGAAAAAGCATTAGTCAGCGGAAAGCTTACAAAAAAGCACATCAATAATAAACCCTGATTTGTCATTAGAGAATTTTTAAGTTACACAAGTTTATCGCTTGTTTAGATAAACCGTTAAAACGGTTCAGAAAATAATCTATTTTCTCATTGAGGCTGACTAAAAAGTCATTGCGATCCCGACTTCAG
>CAMTVZ010000270.1:0-12582 GCA_947085285.1 uncultured Ignavibacteriota bacterium | reverse complement strand
CTATGAAAATTGATATGGTTGTTGTTCGCCATTCATCTCCCGGTGCGGCTCTCTTTTTAAGTCGTGTGATGAACGCTAACATCATTAATGCTGGTGATGGAACTCACGAACACCCAACTCAAGCGTTACTCGACATCTACACAATACGCGAAAAGTTCGGAAAGTTAGAAGGTTTAAACGTTTGTATCGTGGGCGATATTTCGCATAGCCGCGTAGCTCTCTCGAATATTTATGGAATGAAAACTATGGGGGCGAATGTTTCGGTGTGCGGTCCTACAACTCTGATCCCGAAAGACATACAAAAATTAGGTGTAAAAGTTTACCATAATATCAATGATGCTATCAAAGATGCGGATATCTTGAATGTACTGCGTATTCAGTTCGAGCGCCAAGACCGTTCGTTTTTCCCTTCAACTCGTGAATATCATAATTATTTTGGAATTACAAAAGAAAGATTGTCGAAATCAAAAAAACCTATCACGATTATGCATCCCGGTCCAATAAATCGCGATGTTGAAATTTCTGCGGATGTTGCTGACGGGGAACAAAGCGTAATCTTGCAACAGGTGCTAAACGGTGTTGCAGTCAGAATGGCTGTGCTTTATTTACTCGGAACTGGAAACTAAATTTAAAAGGAACTGAAATGAAAATCTTACTGAAACATGCCCGAATAATCGAACCATCTGAAAACATCGACCAAGTTGCCGATGTTTTAATAATAGATGGAATCATTGAAAAAATTGCACCAAACATTGCAACTGCTGTAGATGTTCAGGAACATAAGTTGGCTAACAAAATTGTTGCACCCGGCTTTTTTGATATGCACGTTCATTTACGCGAGCCAGGTTATGAGCACAAGGAAACAATTGAAACAGGTTTAGATGCCGCTGCTACTGGTGGCTTTACTGCACTTTGCTGTATGCCTAATACCAACCCACCGATTGATGATGCTTCAGTGGTTAAATTCATTAAAGAAAAATCAGCAAAAACTTTGAACGGTTTAGTCGATGTTTACCCTGTTGCAGCAGCTACAAAAAATCGTGAAGGGAAAGAACTATCGCCGATGATTGAACTTGTTGAAGCGGGTGCAGTTGCTTTTTCGGATGACGGATCACCAATCGAAAATTCCGAACTAATGCGCCGGGTATTAGAATACTCGAATATGCTCGGTAAAATTATAATCCAACATCCCGAAGATCGCCCACTTGCAAAAGGGGGCGTGATGAACGAAGGACTTGTATCAACGTCTCTCGGTTTACCACCGATACCTTCAATTGCCGAAGAGATTCTGATAGAGAGGGATATCAGAATTGCTGAGTATGTTGGCGCACCTTATCATGCTGCTCATATCAGCACTGCAGGATCGGTTGAAATAATCCGACAGGCAAAAAAGAAAAATCTACCTGTAACTTGCGAAGTTACACCTCATCATTTTACTCTCACTGATGAAGCTGTTCGAAGTTTCGATACAAACACTAAAATGAATCCTCCTTTACGTACACAAGCTGATGTGGATGCTCTCAAAGAAGGATTGCGCGATGGGACTATTGATGTAATCGCAACCGACCACGCGCCGCATTCGTTTGATGAAAAAGAGGTTGAATTCTTGGAAGCACCTTTCGGAATAGTAGGATTAGAAACAGCAGTTGGGTTAGCAATTACTGAATTAGTAATTCCAAAAATATTATCAATCAATCAGTTGATTGAAAAATTTTCTATCAATCCTAGAAAAATATTAAACTTACCTTCTGTGAAAATTAAAGTCGGAGAAAAAGCGAACTTAACAATCCTTGATATTCAAAAACAATGGGTTGTGGATGTAAAGAAATTCAAATCAAAATCAAAAAATTCACCTTTCGACGGTAGGAGATTGATTGGAAAATGTTATGCAATCATTAACAATGGGATGATACATTTTTCGGATTGATATATTTGCGAGGTGTCTTAATTTCAATACAGAAACGTATTTCATTTATCACTTACAAAAATTTTTGAAAAAATATATCTACGAGTAATGAATAATTACAATTGATATTTCATAATCTTTCAGACTTTTCTATGTTGGCACAGGATTTGGGAGTTAAGTTATTAGCATATTAAAATGAAAGGATACGAAAATGAAAATATTAAAAATTTTACTTGCAGGTATTGCCATAAGTTTTTTAAGTGGCTGCTATATTGATGTAGAAGCCCCCGATACAATTGCACCATCGCCGCCATCGGGTTTGTATGCAGAAGCGCGGGATAGTAAAGCGTATTTGGATTGGAATCATAGCCCTGAGCGCGACGTGGCTGGTTACAAAGTTTGGGTAAGTTATTCATACAGCGGACGATATAAATTGATTGGCACAACTGGGATGAATTATTTCATCGACAAAGATGCTCGCAACGGGACGACATATTACTATGCTGTTTCAGCATACGATTATTCAAATAATGAGAGCGAGTTGAGTGAAGCAGTTGCATTTGCTACGCCACGCCCCGAAGGATATGGAGTATCAATAAACGATTACCGTACACGCCCGACAACAGCCGGTTACGATTTTTCGACTTATTCAGTCGGACCGTATAATGATCAATATACCGATATATTTTTCGAATATTACAATGGCGAATATTATATGAACGTATGGAATGATACCGACATCAAAGATATGGGTGCCACAAATTCTCTCTATGATATTACAAAAGCTCCAAGCAGCGGTTGGTCGCCAACCAAAGATGTAATTCTCCGGGTTGGAAGGACTTACGTTGTGTGGACGAACGACGACCATTATGCGAAGTTTCGTGTCGTATCTATATCATCTACGAGAGTAGTTTTTGATTGGGCATATCAGTTGCAAAGAGGGAATCCGTACTTGAAACGAAATGTTGTTGAAGGTCGCTTAGAATTAAAATTAGGTCCAGGTGCCGAAGGAAGGAATTGACTTTTAAATATATATCCTTTATTTTTACACAGAAAGAATGAAACACATTATAAACATATCGCTTATACTGCTAACTCTATTCGTATTGGAACTGAAATCACAGGAAGATGAGAAGGAGTATTATCGTGAAATATTTAAAGCCATTGAAGCCGGTATCGATGCAGGCAACGTCGATACGTTTGCAGGATATTTTGCACAACAGGTTTATGTAAGCATAAGAGGTGGCGAAAGTGGCTATTTTAGTAGCAATCAAGCTTACTACATCATTAAGAATTTTTTAACAGCACGAAAACCGCTCGGCTTTTCATTTAGTACTTACGGAGTCGCTGACGGAATTCCTTTTGCAACCGGACGCGCTTTATTTCGGATTAAAGGTAATCGCGAAAATGTACAGGTATATGCAGCTCTATCTAAATTAAACGGCAAATGGGTGATTGATAAAATCAATTTTTATTAATTACCAATGTCGAACTTAATTTCTAATTTTTATCAACAGCTTCTTAAAAGACGATTCATTTATATCGTCTTTTTTATTTTGTTGATAATTGGTATATCTTACTTAGTCGAATATTTTTTTGTAAAATCGATTTCGAGTAATTGGGAAACGATTTCAAAAGAAAAAACAACACTCCTGATTTCGCAAACACAAAAACAATTTCAAACATTTCAGAACGATGCAGCTTCATTAGCAGCCCAAATTACAAATCATAAATCCATTATTGATGCAATTTCAGCAGGGGATGAACAAGCATTATTTCAATCGCTGAAAATATTTGATGTTAAAGGTGGAAGTGTCGAAGTTTATGATAACGATTTGTATTTATTGGGATGGTCGAAAAGTATCGGGTCGGATATTAAATTAATTCGAACTTCAGAACAACCATTTTCATACATCGAGCAGGGTTCGATTTTTTCGTGGCTGTTAGTTGTTCATCCGATTATGAAAAACGATTTACCTATAGGGTATGTTTTTGTTAAGAAACTTTTCGATGTAAATTATCCGTTAAGCAATCGTTTCATTAGCTCCGAAATTTTTGAGGAAGCATTTACACAAAGTTTGGATTATCCTCTCAGTTTCGATTTTTCAATTACTTCAAAAGCGAGCGAAGAAAAAGGTGTAATATCAATTCCTTTTAAAGCAATTGATGGAAGGATACTCGGCTATGCTTACCGACAGGCACATACAAGGGCTGGTGTAATAGATGAGGTTAAACAGAATTTTTCATCGGTGCGGGTATTCTTGATTATATTTTTATCCCTTCTCGTTTTATTTTATACTTTTAAAATTGTTCATTCACGCATAAGATTGTTCTACCGGGCGCTGATTGCCCTCGCAGTATTATGGATTGTCAGGTTCCTCTGGCTTGCTATCGATTTTCCGACCGGTTTTATTTCAATCAGTATATTCGACCCATCTTATTTTGCATCGCATTTCGGATTTGGTATTGCAAAATCCATCGGCGAATTGCTGATTACCTCAATCTTTCTAATTGCAAGCATCGCCTATATCGGATACGATACAATAAAATTAATTAATCGAAGTAACAACCTAAATTTTAAACCTCTAATCTGGTTTATTATCACAATTCTTTTTTCGTTTATATATCTCTCCTTCTTACGTGGATACGCAGCTATAATGAACAGTGCAGTGTTTGATTCAGGCTTAAGTTACATCAATCCTGAGTTTCCCCCATTCGAATTGTTGATAATGTATCTATGTCTGTTTTTGATTTCGGTATCTTTTGTTTTGCTTTCAACCTTTTTAATTCTTAATTCGTATCGTTTTCTAAATCGGAATAAAAATCATTACATCGGCTGGCTGTTTGTTTTCGGAATATTTATATCGGCAAGTTTTATATATAGCGAACTTCATCCTAATCCACTAACCTCAAACATCGAAAGAATTTTGATAATAGCCGGCTTGATTATTCTTGGAATTCTATCAAAAAAATTCATCATTAGAGGAGAAGCGATTAACCAAAAAAATGCACTCGTGTTTGGCTTGAGTGCTGTTTTGTTGGCAGCTTATTTTTTGTTTGCAGCAGTACAAAATGATATGCGTTCAAAGTTAAAATCGTATGCAAGTGAAGTTGCTCGGCCTATAGATAACTGGATTGCATTTATGATCGACGAGGCATTAAATCAAATTGCAACGAAAGAAACAGCAAATCGTCTGAAATTGAAGGATGATTTAAAAAATTATGCTTTCACCGAATGGGCTAAAACAATTTTAAGTCGCGAAGGTTATAATTGTCGGATAACAATTATTAATAGCGACTCTCGTATCGCAAGTAATTTTCAGGTTGGTTCGATGGAACCTATTGAGAATGAACCCCAAATACCTGCTTTGCGATCGATTACAGTGAGGGAAGAAGAGGAGGGTTTTGTAAAACATTATATTGGTAATGCGCCAATATATTCTGAAGATAATGTGCTTGCTGGAGGTGTAAGAATAGAGGTTACAGCAACACGTGGCGAATTATTCATGAGCGATTCGTACGATATCATAAAAACTAATACTGGGTTCAACTTAAAACCGTATTATAAAAATTTATTTTATTCAGAATATATTGATGATTGGCGGATATACACATCCAACCGGGAGTTCGAAAGTGTTTACAGGTCGCCTCATCTATCCGATACTTCGTTAAGGAATAAAAAAATTTTTATCGTTGAAGAAAAAGTTGACAATAAAAATTATGAAACGGTTTACATAAAATCTGCTGATCAACCAAATAAATATATCGCAATAAGTGGTGAAAGAGGTGGTCTTGTTTGGGATGTTTTGTATTTTCTAAGGTTGTTGCTTTTCTTTTTAGTAGTTTGTTGTAGTACTTATTTTATGTCGTGGTTGATAATAGTTGGTAATCGGGGAGGAAAACTTGAATTTAATTTCCGTACAAAATTGCTGATAGCTTTCATAATGGTGTCGGTAATTCCAATTATTATAATAAGTTACTACAACCGTGAATTTGCAACACAAAGGGCAAACGAAACTAGTCGCACTAATTTAGAAAAACAAACTAACGTAATTCTTTCGCATCTCAAAAAATATTACACACTAAATTTTGAAAATATGCACGACAATAAACTGATATCCGATATTGCTATAAGCACTGGAATAGATTTTAGTTTATACAGGAATAGAGAAATTGTAGCAAGTAGTAAATCGGAACTACTCGATGCTGAACTTATTGACCGTCGCCTCTCACCGGATGCATATTACAACATCAAAATATTAGGAAGGCAATTCTTTATTGAATCGCAAACCATTGGAACTTTCGGATATTTAGTCGGTTATCAAGCTGTGATAAATAAACAAGATCAATTAGTCGGTATAATTGCAGTTCCTACACTTTACAATCAGGCGAGTATCGAGGAAGATTTGCAAGAACGAAACGCGTATTTATTTGGAGTTTATACATTAGTACTGTTAGTTGCATTTATACTCGGTAGCTTTTTCACACAACAGATATCAAAACCGATACGCCGTTTGACAGATGCAGCAATTCAGGTTGGCGAAGGTAATTTTAATTACAAAATACCTTCCACACGAAGCGACGAGCTAGGGAAACTCGAGCAGACCTTCAATAAGATGATTGACGAAATCAGACAAAAAAGGGAAGAGTTGATAAAATACGAAAAAGAATTAGCGTGGAAAGAAATGGCAAAACAAGTTGCACACGAAATAAAAAATCCACTCACCCCTATTAAATTAGCAGTACAACATCTTCACCAAGCATTTAAAGATAAAGCCGATAACTTAGACGATATATTAAAAAAATCGGTGTCGATGATTACTGAACAGATCGACACTCTTACAACTATTGCCTCCGAGTTTTCGAACTTTGCACGCTTGCCATCCCGAAAATTAGAAAAGTGCGACGTAAACGAAATTCTAAAAGAAGCAATTAACCTATTCGAACAATACAAAAAAGTTAGTTTTGAATTCTATAGCTCGAAACCTGTGTTGAATGTTAAAGCAGATAAAGAAGAATTACGGCGTGCCTTTATTAACATTATCAGAAATTCGATCCAAGCGATGAATGAACAGGGGAGTGTGGTGATATCTGTAAAACAAATCGAGAGCAACGTTCAAATAAACATACAAGATTCGGGACCTGGAATATCAGACGAAATAAGAAACAAAATATTTGAACCTAACTTTTCTACTAAAACCGATGGAATGGGATTAGGGTTAGCTATTGTGAAAAAGACAATCGATGATTTAGATGGAACCATTTCGTTTATCACCAATAAAGATACAGGAACCACATTTATTATTACCTTACCGTTAGCAAAAGAAGATGAGTGAAATTGTTATAATTGCATCAGAAAAGTTTTCTAAATTTAATGAAATTAAATTTGGATTTAGTACACGGCTCGGTGGAATAAGTCCGGGAAATTTCGGAATGAATTTAAGTTTCAATGTTGGCGATGAACGCTTGAACGTTTTAGAAAACCGCGAACGATTTTTTGGTGCATTGAAAATCGGTTTGGACGAACTTGCGATACCTCGGCAAGTACAGGGAGGTGTGGTTCAAAGAGTTTACACTCAAGGCGGATACGATTCGTGCGATGGATTGATAACAAATTCAAAAGGTGTTTTTTTAGCAATAAGTACAGCCGATTGTTTACCGGTCTTTTTATTTGATCCTGTAACCAAATCAATTGGAGCTGTGCACGCAGGTTGGCGTGGAAGCGAGATGAATATTGTACCAAGGGCAATTAGGATGATGCAAGAAGAATTTGCTACTTCCCCCGCCAATCTGATTGCGTATATAGCCCCAGCAGCGGGGGTGTGTTGTTATGAAGTGGGGGAAGATGTTGCTAAACGATTTCCGAACGAGTTTCTTGTTCGAAATCCAAAGCTACATCTTAATTTGAAGGAACATGCAAAAACTCAGATGCTAAATGCAGGAGTCTGTAATGAGAATATCGAAATTTCAGAATATTGTACAATATGTAATGATAAATTATTTCACTCGTATCGCCGCGATAAAGATAAATCGGGTAGGATGATGGGCGTCATCGGATTAGTTAGATAGTTATCTGCGCCTAACTGTTGGAATAAATTTATAATCTTCCGGTACGTTAAATAAATTTTCGGGCAATAATTTTTTTTCAACTTTTGTAACAATCAAGTGAACATTGTTAGTCTTAGATTGGACGATAAATCCTTTGCTGTATAATAATTTAAATTTTTCGAAAGCAATGAGCGACATGGTTTTTCCAATAATTGCTAACCAATCTTTTCCGTACTGATCCAATGAACCCAAATCATTAGTTATCCAGTATTCCCCCTCTAAGCTGTCGCGGTTTGTAATAATAAATTTTTCACAATTCAATCCCGATATTATTTGCTTCTCCCCTGTTTCGACTATCGCATATTTCTCGGGTTGCCATTTAACTCCCATATCCATCTCCATCAACCTTCTTAAGTTAGGAGGCAATGTATCCATCTGGGCACGCATACGGCGGACGTTTTCTTTTCTTAATTCCTGACTTTTTGTAATTTCTTCGAATGTGGACTGGGTATAAGAACTATCGATTGGATTAGCATGAAGAACCAATTGTTCATCGAGACGCACAATTGTGAACGACTCAGAATAACTTGTTGATAATTCGTTTCTGAATTTATTAGGTATTAGATATAATTTTTGTTCGATACGGTTTGTATCGCCGTCTGATGATATTCGATATGTTGATTGTTCCCAATATAAACCTGGGACCATTTTGGTTGATTGGCAACCAGCTAATACGAACAATAATAAGATAAAAAAAATAAAATTTTTCATAAAACTAATGATTATTAATGATGTTAAAGTTTTGTTAATTATTAAAAAGGTAAATCTTCACTAGGGATAGAAGAAACTACTAATTCTTCGAACGTATCAGATGCACGGTTTTCGAAACCGGCATATTCTTTTTGAAATGTTAATCGAATTATGTCGGTTGGACCGTTCCTTTGTTTTCCGATAATAATTTCGGCAAGTCTTTCGGTCGAAATTTTATTCCCGTGTGCATCATCAACTTCGCTAATCTTGTAAGTTTCAGGACGGTGAACGAAGATAACAACGTCGGCGTCTTGTTCGATAGCCCCCGATTCGCGAAGGTCGGCTAATACCGGGCGTTTGTCGCCGCCGCGTGTTTCGAGTCCACGGTTCAACTGTGAAAGTGCGATAACAGGGATATTCAATTCTTTTGCTAAAGCTTTTAGCGACCTCGAGATCATCGATATTTCTCGTTCACGGCTATCCATACTTTTAGGGGGATGAACGAGTTGTAAATAGTCGATAATTATCATTCCGATATTATGTTCTGCTTTTAGGCGCCGTGCTTTAGCGCGGATTTCTAAAATCGATAGCGATGGTGAATCGTCGATATATATTTTCGCTTCTGCGAGTCGCCCTACAACCATTCCTAAACGTTGCCACTTTTCTTCTGGCAATCTGCCGGTACGAAGTGCGTGAGCGTTTATTCTTGCCTCCGAAGAAATTAAACGGGTAACTAATTGCTGTTCCGACATTTCGATGCTAAAAATTACAATAGCTGTTGGTTTAACCGAGTGGAGTGCCGCATTGCGTGCTAACGAGAGTGCAAAAGCAGTTTTACCTTGACTTGGTCGTCCAGCGATAATAATTAAATCGGAATTTTGAAAACCCCCAGTTGCATTATCTAAATCGGTAAATCCAGTTGGAACACCTGTTATACCACTGTGCTTTCCGTGAATTTTTTCTAAAATTTCAATAGTTTCGTTCAAAGCCCGCTTTATTGGCTTGGCACTCTTCTTCATCCGGTATTCTGAAATCTGAAATATTTTTGTCTCAGCCTCATCCAATAAATCGATAGCATCTTCCGAATCGTTGTAAGCCCGATTGGCTATTTCGGCTGAGGTTGTAATCAGATTGCGCATCAAAGCTTTTTCGAGAATAATGTGAGCATGATATTCAACATTTGATGCAGAGCTAACTTGCATAGTTAATTCTGTTAAATAGATGGCGCCACCAATTTCTTCTAAAGTACCGCGTCGCCTTAATTCTTCGCTTAAAGTTATAGCATCAACAGGTTCGTTGCGTTCGAACAAAGCTATAATACCCTGAAAAATTTTCTGATGCGCAGGTTTGTAAAACATTTCTGGCTGAAGTATCTCAATTATTTTTGGGATAGCTTCTTTTTCGATTAAAGCCGCACCTAAAACCTGAGCTTCGATATCTATCGCCTGAGGGGGCACACGCCCCTCTTGTAGATTTTTAATATCGAGATTCTCTATATTTTTTTTACTTCTTTTCTTTTCCGACATATTACATCTGTTCGTTATAAAGTTTTTGGAATAATTGCATATCTTCCCAAGTTGGGCGCTTCCAATTCGGATTGCGAAGTAAAGCTGCTGGGTGATATGTTACAATTAATTTTGCGTCCTGATAATCATAAACTTTTTGCCGCATGGCTGTTAAGCTATCGGTTGTTTGAAGCAACCATTGAGCAGCAATTCTACCTAAGCATATAATAAATTTCGGTTTTATTATTTCGATTTGTTTTGTAAGGTACGGAGTGCAAAGTTCCATTTCTTCTAACATCGGGTCGCGGTTATCTGGTGGACGGCATTTCAGAATATTGCATATGTAAATATCTTCACGTTTGAGTTTAACTGCTTCCAAAATTTTATTAAGTAACTGTCCAGCACGTCCTACAAAAGGTTCACCTTGAGCATCTTCATCAGCACCAGGAGCTTCGCCTATAAACATCACTTTTGCATTAGGATTACCAACACCGAAAACAAAATTTTTACGTGAATATCCTAATTGACATTTTTTACACGAGGATATCTCGTCGTTGTATCTCTTTAATATCTCAGCATTTGAGTTCGATTTTTTATAAATAATCTCGCCGTATAATTGTTCCTGTTGCTTCAGGTAGTTTTCTACATCGAACAAGATATCTGTTAATTCTTTTCGAATATCGCTCATCTAAATAT
Source organism: uncultured Ignavibacteriota bacterium (assembly GCA_947085285.1). Taxonomy (GTDB): domain Bacteria; phylum Bacteroidota; class Ignavibacteria; order UBA10030; family BY39; genus JASEGV01. Next base: position 1,677 of record CAMTVZ010000270.1, on the reverse strand, counting down.
TGATTAATTTCGAAACACGATTAAGTATTTGCTCTGCTACATCTTCTTTCAGCATTTTAGTAAATATTTCTTTCGTTCCATCTTTATGTATGAAAGATACAACGTTAGTGTTGCTGCCAATTTCTGCCCCTTTTTTTAAAGGATTGTTCATTACAATAAAATCGAGATTTTTACGTTTTAGTTTTGTTAATGCATTTTTTATTTCGTTATCGGTTTCTAATGCAAAACCGACCAGTATTTGATTCTTAGCTTTCTTTTTACCTAACGTCTCTAAAATATCCTTTGTTTTTGTAAGTTGCAAAGTCAGTTTATTGCTCGCTGTATCATCCTTTTTAATCTTGAAAATCGCTCTCGTCTCTGGTTTAAAGTCGGCAACCGCTGCTGCCATTATTACAACATCCGATTTAGGGGAGTGTTTAATACATTGTTTAAACATCTCTTCTGCAGTTTCAATATTAATTCTCTCTACAAACTTCGGCGTTTCGAGATTCGATGGTCCTGTTATCAATGTAACTTTTGCACCTCGTTCGGAAGCAGTTCGGGCAATAGCAAAACCCATTTTGCCGGATGATCTGTTTCCTATGTATCTAATCGGGTCAATCGGTTCATAAGTGGGCCCAGCAGTAACGAGTATTTTTTTTCCAAACAGATCGTTCTGGGTTGAGTCTAATATATTTTTTATCGAAGTTACTAATTTTTTTATTTCTGGTAAACGCCCTTTACCAGTTAATCCGCTGGCGAGTTCGCCGATTTCTGGATTAATTATCCGATAACCACGTTGCCGAAGTTTTGATAAATTTTCTTGCGTAGCAGTGTTTTCCCACATATAAGTATCCATTGCCGGCGAGATGGCGACAGGGCAGCGAACCGAAAGGGCCATTATAGTAACCGGATTATCAGCAATTCCATATGCGATTTTTGCTATGGTATTTGCCGTGGCAGGGGCTATCAACATTATATCAGCCCAAGTTCCGAGGTGTATATGCCAGGTTTCGGACTTGACAACCGACAAAGAAGCATCAGGAAAAGTATCAGTAACAATTTCGTTCTCTGATAGTGCTGCAAGTGTATTTGGGTTTATGAATTCGGTTGCCGATTTTGTCATCACCACTTTTACAGCAGCCCCCTGCTTTTTAAATTCGCGGACGAGCATCGGAATTTTGTAAGCGGCTATACCGCCTGTAATTCCAATCAATATTTTTTTACCGCTAAACATTTTATTTTTTTTTAGCTATTACTTTCGCTTTTATATTTATATTCCAATTTTGAATTGAGTAATTCTTCGATAGCTATTTGCGTTGGTTTGGCCCGCTTTTCGAATTCGCTTGCTATGAGAACCTGTTCGGGGTCAGTTACAGTTTCCATAGTTTCAGGCTCATCCATTTCCTCGCTCTTCATTTTCGATTTAACCATCTCAATCTGCTGGTTAAATTCAATCTTTATTTCTTCATTGATTTGTTGAGCCCGTTTTGATAACACTACGATTGCTTCGTAGATATTATTAATCTTGGATTCAAGGGCTTCAAGACTTATTGGTTTTAATGGCATTATTTTTCCTTTATATTTTAATTTAATAGAGTTTATTGCTTATTATTTTTTCAACTTCTTCAACAGCATGTTGGAGTTGGTCGTTCATTACTACATAATCAAACAACATTTTTTGTTTCATTTCCATTT
>CAMTVZ010000269.1:0-6614 GCA_947085285.1 uncultured Ignavibacteriota bacterium | reverse complement strand
TCTTTGATTGTTGTGATAAAACTATTATCTTTATGTAAATCTATACCTGTGTAATACATATTGGAGCTCCTGAATTTGTTTGTGATTTATGTTTTTACTCTCAAATATACAAATTTGTGAGTCTCCTTTTTGGTAATATCAGCCTCTAACAAGTTTGATGCGATTCCATTACATGTCGCTACTTTATTTTTTGAATTGTATCTGCAAATGCTTCATTTGTTTTCTCTATGTCCTCATGTGTATGTGCCGCCGAAACAAACGCCGCCTCAAACTGCGACGGTGCTAAATAAATTCCTCTCTCCAACATCTCGTTAAAATATACAGCAAACTTTTTAGTATCGGCTGTTTTGGCGCTATCGTAATCGACGACCTCTTTATCAGTGAAAAACAGAGTGAACATAGAACCAACTCTGTTTATCGTGTAATTTAAATTCTGCTTTTTCAAAACATCCCGCATTCCGTTTTCTAACTGTGCCGACCGTTCTTCAAGAATTTTATAAACCGATTTATCTTGCGATAATATCGAAAGCATTTCATAACCAGCCGCCATTGCAAGGGGGTTACCCGAAAGTGTTCCCGCCTGATACATCGGGCCACTCGGTGCAACTATTTGCATTATCTCTTTTTTCCCGCCGTAAGCCCCAACCGGTAAACCTCCGCCGATTATTTTTCCGAGTGTTGTAATATCTGGTTTGATTCCATAAAGCTCTTGTGCCCCTCCAAGCGATACTCTGAATCCAGTCATCACTTCATCGAAAATCAAAAGAATATTTTCTCTCGTGCATAATTCGCGTAGTTGTTTCAGGAATTTTTCTCGTGGAGGGATACAGCCCATATTTCCAACAACTGGCTCAACAATTAAAGCAGCAATCTCTGATTTGTTTTTCGAAACTAATTCTTCAACCGAAGCAATATCGTTGAAGCGTGCAGTCAAAGTATAATCGGCGATACCTCTGGGAATACCCGGACTATCAGGAACTCCGAAAGTCATAGCCCCTGAACCGGCTTTTATCAAAAACGAATCGCCGTGGCCGTGGTAACATCCTTCGAATTTTATAATTTTATTTTTTCCGGTACAAGCGCGAGCAAGACGAATTGCGCTCATCGTCGCTTCGGTGCCGGAGTTCACCATCCGAACCATTTCTATCGAAGGCATTATTTTACAGATGAGTTCGGCCATTTTCACTTCGAGTTCAGTCGGTGCACCAAAACTTGTTCCATTTTCGGCAGTTCTCGTAATTGCTTCAATTATTTTGGGATGCGAATGCCCAAGAATCATCGGACCCCACGAGCCAACATAATCGATGTATTCATTTCCGTCAGCATCCCAGATTTTCGACCCTTTAGCTTTCGAGATAAATATAGGATTCCTGCCGACTGATTTAAATGCCCGCACGGGCGAGTTTACACCGCCGGGAATAAATTGCTTCGCTTTATCGAATAATGTATCTGACTTTGATGTGTTCATAAAATTTATTATAAAATATTTTTGTGAAATTTAAGAAATATCTGATTGCAAAACAAAAATCTTGTGAATGATGAATTCTCAATCGCATAACCATGCCTAATTATTTCTACATTCATTATTCGAGACTTCTGAAAAATAGGAAATAGAACACGGATGAACACAGATTCAACGGATAAGAACAGATAATAATCCGTGTATATCCCTGCCTGCGGCAGGCAGGCGTCAAATTCGAGTTTTTCCGTCCCGATAGCCTCGCATCAGCATAAATGATGACGCTGATAAACGGAAATAAATGATGCATGATGGTGATTATGTTAGCAGTTGTGAGTTGGCGGTTATTCGTGTTATTAGTGGCAACATAACCTCGCATCAGCATAAATGCTGACGCTGATAAACGAAGCATCATCAATGATGCTAAATTAATAATCGATAATAATATTTCATTCGTGCATACAAGTTATTGTGGGTTTGGGAGAGCAGACGTTTTAGATGTGTAATTCGTGGCAAATAAATGTGAACATTACCGGATTATTTCAAATCTTTTGTTTGTGCGGCGGTCCCATATCCCATTTCTAACATTTCATATCAATCCCTCTTCTTTATACCATTCATAAGTTTTTTTCACCGCTTCTTTTAAGGGTGTAATCTTGTATCCTAATTCTTGTTCAGCTTTTTCTGAACTAAACCAAAAATTTATTCCGATACTCGCTATTAAATCGGAACTGATGAGTGGCTTTTTACCGGTAACACTACTTATCAAATCAAAAATTTTTGCTGCCGATTTCACCAAAATTGTTGGGGCTTTTAGTTTTGGAGCCCGAACTCCAACAACTTCAGCAACTTGTTCAAATGCTTCTTTGATTGTGAGATTAGTTCCACCTAAAACGTACCTCTCGCCAACTCTTCCAACTTTCGCCGCTTGAATATGTCCGAAGACGATATCATTAACGTAAGCTATGTTTAGTCCGCCATCAATATAAAAAGGGACCATTCCGCTACTAACTCTTTTAATTAAAGAACCACCATGAAAGCGATAATCTTTCGGTCCGATTACTACAGCAGGATTTACAATTACAGCAGGCAATCCTTTTTCTAAAGCTTTAAAAATTTCGAGCTCGGCTAAATATTTAGAAAATTTGTACGTGATGTGAGTGTTCCAGTTGAAAGCGGTTGTTTCGTCGGATAATTTCCCGTCGGTTCGGTAACCTAAAGCAGCGATTGAACTTGTGTGAACGAATTTTTTAACAGATATTTCAGTAGCCACTTCGGCTACGTTTTTTGTGCCGATGACGTTTACGTCGTTTTGTTCAGTCCCTCTTTTCCGCCACATTGCCACAATTGCGGCTGTGTGAAAAACTGTATCGCATCCAGCCATTGCTTGTCGCAAAGAATTCTTGTCGAGTATATCGCCTATAAAATGTTCGACATTCAAATCTTTCACAGCTCGTAGGTCTGAATTTTCACGCCGCATTATGCGGACTTTACAACCCTCTTTCAATAAAGCTTCAGCAAGATTGGAACCGATAAAACCGTTACCTCCGGTTATGAAAACGTTTTCTATGTGGTGTTGGTTTGGAATATGCATAAGAAGAGAAGATTAAGTAGGGTCTTTCTAAGAGGCTGACTAAAAAGTCATTGCGATCCCGACTTTAGTCGGGAGAAGTTCCGAAGGAATGGTGTTGCCACAATCTCAACGTGTCGTTTTTCAATTGAATTGAGAGATTGCCCGCCTGCACGGGCAGGCTTCGTCGTCCCGCGTTTCGCGGGACTCCTCGCAATGACATTTGCACTTACTTTTTCGATAACCACTACCAGATAAGTTATTATAGCAACTTTGCTGCATCTTTTGCGAAGTAAGTTAAAATCATATCAGCGCCAGCGCGTTTGATTCCGGTTAATACTTCGAGCATAACTCTCTCTTCGTCGATCCAGCCCATCTTTCCAGCAGCTTTAATCATCGAGTATTCGCCGCTCACGTTGTATGCCGCTGTTGGCATTCTAAATTCATCTTTAACTCGTCTGATGATGTCGAGATAGGGAAGGGCAGGTTTAACCATAACTATATCGGCGCCTTCTTCGATGTCGGCTTCAACTTCGCGTAATGCTTCATCAGCGTTTGCAGGGTCCATCTGGTGCGATCGCCTGTCGCCGAATTGAGGCGTGCTTTCGGCTGCTTCGCGGAATGGTCCGTAAAATCCCGAAGCATATTTCGCAGCATACGACATTATCGGAATATTTTGGAAATTGTTTTTATCTAAAATTTCCCTGATTGCTTTTACACGACCGTCGAACATATCCGATGGTGCAACCATATCGGCGCCAGCCTGTGCATGAGTAAGTGCTTCTCGAGCGAGTAGTTCTATAGAAGCATCATTCACAATTTCATCTCCTTTTACAATGCCACAGTGCCCGTGCGATGTGTACTCGCATAAACATACATCGGTAATAACGTAAAGTTCGGGGACTTCCTTTTTTATTGCCCTGACTGTTTGTTGAATTATACCGTTCGGATCGTAGGCACCGCTTCCAACTTCGTCTTTCTTCTCGGGTATGCCGAAAAGAATGACTGCGGGTATTCCAAGCTTTTTTACCTCGGCACATTCACGAACTATTTCATCAACTGACATTTGAAAAACTCCGGGCATCGAGGAAATGGCTTTCTTGAAATTCTTTCCCGGAGCGGCAAAGAGGGGGTAAATGAAATCGTTTTTTGAAAGCTCGGTCTCGCGTACCATCGAACGAATTATAGGATTCATTCTCGTCCGACGAAGACGCTGAAAGTAGTTAATTTGGTTACTCATTTTTCTCCTTTCTATCTTGAAATCTCGCATAACCGCATTGTTTAAATTTTATTTCTGCAGTTAATGGAAATTTATAATTTTTAATAAATTCATTCATTAACTTTTCAAATTCTTCTGTCTGCTCAAAATCGTCAATCTTATAAATATAATGGTCGATTGTTCCAGACTTATCAAAATAAAACTGATTCCAACAGTTTGTTGCCTTTCCCCATTTAAAATTATTCTTGCTTAAAAAAGCCGACATATCCTGTAATAGTTTTATCCATGCTTTATGCAATTCGTCTTCTCTACTCTGGAAAGCTGTAAACTTTGTCTTATCTATATTAACAGCGTCTATGTAAATAGAATCTAGTTCGGTGAGTGTAAACTCAGATTTATCTAATTCTTTCCAAGAGTAACATTTGTTTTGACTAATTAAATATTCAAACATAGCAAGAAAAAATATGAGCAAAATTATAAGGTGTCTCATTTCATATTACTCCTTTTTATTTGTTTCATTGTAAACAGCGATTGAAAGATAAATAACTATTTCGATATTTCAAACTTAAGGCAGGTAACTAATGAACTCAAGTAAATTCCCCTCAGGATCTCTAAAATAGATACTTTTACCTTTTCCGTGCGTGCCGATTCTCTCTACTGGCCCGAGTTCGATTGGTACACCGTGTTGAGCAAGATGCTCGACAGCAGCTGAAATATTTCCGTCCCAGTGGAAACAAAAATCGGCACTTCCTGTTTGAGGGTTTGCTGCGTTGATATCGGATTTTGTTGATGGTGTATGAAGAATAATTTTCTGAAGCGTGAAAAGTAGTGCCGGGTATTTTGCTTTACCGGTTTTCCATGCTTCATAATCTACAACGTCAGCGCCCACTACTCGTTTGTAGAATTTAATAGTTTCTTCGATGTCGTTTACAGTTAAAACAAAATGGTCAATTTGCATTTTTTGTTTCCTTATATATTCTGATTAGTTATCTTCTCTAAAAAATCGAAAAGGTGTTTATTGAATGCTGGGGTGTTCTCTAAATTGCTCATGTGTGCGGCATTGGGAATTATGTGCCTCTCTGAATTCGGTATTCGATTTTTCATTTCCAACGCATCGGCTGGTGTTGTGAGTGTATCTTTCTCACCTACCATTATTAAAGTCGGTACTTTTATATCCGGTAAAACTTGTGTCGTATCGGTTCTTGCCGCAAGTGCAATAAGGGTTGAGGCAACAGAGAGTGGAGAAGTTTTCAAAATAATATTTCGAATCATATCGATGATGCTTGGAAGACGTATAAAAGTTTCTTCCGAAAAAATTGCTTTTAAAAAATCATCGGCAAACCTGCCAATCCCGACACTCTTCACAATTTGTATTTGGCGTGCTCGTTTTATTTTTGCTTCGTTTGAATCGGCGGAAGATTTCGTATCACACAAAACCAATGCAGCAACTCTTTCCGGATTGCGTTCAATTGCTCGAAGCGCGATATAGCCACCCATCGAAAGTCCTACTAAAACAGCCTTCTCAATTTTTAAATTGTCGAGCAGTCCAAATAAATCATCAACAAAAAATTCAATTAGATATTGCCCGTCGCCGAAATCGCTCTCGCCGTGTCCTCTAACATCAAAAGTAATTGCGCGGTAATTATTGGAAATTGATTTTATTTGAGGAGTCCACATCGAACTGTTGAAAGGGAAACCGTGTATGAAAACGACAGGTATTCCCTTCGGGTTTCCATATTCATTGTAGTTAATAGTTATTCCGTTGATATTAATTTTCATTGTGTATAAAGAAACTAAAATAATTTTAAATGTGCAAATGTAAAAAAAGCCGACCCCTTAAGAAATGAGTCGGCTTCTAATGGAGAGATTAATAATAGTTAAACTACGTTTTTGTTACTTGAGCTTTTACCCACTTTGTTGTAACCGACTTTGGTCTGACAATTGGGTAGCCCATAGCACGTGCAATAATAGCTTGAGCCGATACGCCAAGTGTGCGTGATACACTGAATAGAACAGTGTAGTAATCGAATTCAGTCATGCCATAATGATACAACAATGCACCCGAACCAGCATCAACGTTGGGCCAGGGGTCTTTAATTTTCTGAACTTGTTTCAAGACATCGGGGACAACATCAAAGACGTGTGAAACTGTATCAAACACAGGATCGCCAGCACAATATTTTTTACCGAATGCCAGGAATGCATCGAAGCGAGGATCAGTAATTCTTAAAACTGCATGTCCGTAACCCGGTATTACTCGTCCTGCGTTCAAAGTTTCCTGGGCGTAAGTTCTAAGTTGATCTGGAGTTGGTTTACCTCCAAATTTTTTATTCGTCTCAAGAATCCAAGCTAAACATTCCTGATTT
>CAMTVZ010000268.1:0-18028 GCA_947085285.1 uncultured Ignavibacteriota bacterium | reverse complement strand
TCTTTTTTTTGATGATATCGAAATTCCCAAATTAGGAAAAGACAGATGGGAGAATAAATATGCTTTCCAATTAGGCTTGATGGCTGTTGACCCACTGAATATTCCGAATACAAATTTGAAAGTCGAATACACGCGTGTCGATCCTTATATGTTCTCGCACAACCGTTCGCGAGAGAATGAATATTCGAGCATCAACGTATTGTTGGGAACTCAAATCGGTCCAAATGCTGAAAGTTATTTCTTCAGTTTAGATCATTTTTTAACTAATCGTTTGACATTAACAACACAATTCGAGATTCAACGCTCGGGCGAGAATTTGTACGATTCGTCGGGCATTTTAGTAAAAAACGTAGGGGGCGATTTCTTGCAACCTTTACGTCCTGGGCTCGATACACCACCTATAAAATTTTTAGATGGAATTTTGTATAAAAAATGGAAATGGCAATTTTTTCTCAACTATGAAATCATAAACGAAGTAATGTTTGAGTTTCGATACGAATGGAATTCAACAAAAGCTGAAGGTATAAACCCAAACCAAGCTTTTCACAATTTTGGCACAACCTTAAAGGTCGATTTTTAATATTTGTTTTTAGAAAAATTTTTCTCTAAATTTTCCATCATCTTAACATAAATTAAAAAGAAAGGTATTATATATGAGTATAGAAATTAATTCAAAAGCCCCTGATTTTAAATTATTCGACACCGACCGGAAGGAAAGGTCGTTAAACGAGTTCAAAGGTAAGAAAGTTGTACTCGCATTCTTTCCGGGTGCATTTACTGGCGTTTGCACAAAAGAGATGTGTGCGTTTCGCGATTCTATGTCGAACCTGAATAATTTGAATGCACAGGTAATTGGTATAAGTGTCGATGCACCATTCTCCAACAAGGCATTTTCGGAAGCCAACAATTTGAACTTTCCAATCTTAAGCGATTATACGCGCAAGGTTTCTGAAGCATATGGTGGTCTCTATAACGATTTTATCGGATTGCAAGGGTATTCAGCATCGAAAAGATCTGTCTTCGTGATTGATCAGAGCGGAGTTGTAAGATACAAATGGATTACCGAAGAGCCCGGCAAAGAACCACCATATGATGAGATAACAAATATACTAAATTCATTTTAACTTCAGCAGGCAAAATATTATGTCAGCAAAAGTGAAGAAGGAATTGGAAGTTGGCGATACAGCTCCCGACTTTGAACTATTCGCTAACGATGGGAAAAAAATTTCTTTGAAAGAAAATTTAGGAAGAAAAGTAATTTTATATTTTTATCCTCGCGATATGACGCCGGGCTGTACAAACGAAGCCTGTTCGTTCCGTGATAATTACACTGAAATAAAAAAACGGGGAGCAGTTATTTTAGGTATCAGCACCGATTCAATTCAATCGCATAAAAAATTCATCGACAAATATAATTTACCTTTTCGATTGCTTAGCGATGAAAACAAAGAAGTCTCGAACGCTTATGGTGTTTGGAAACAGAAATCGTTTTTAGGGAAGAAATATATGGGTATTGAACGTTCAACTTTTATTATTGATGAGGAAGGAAAAATAAAAGCCATATTCAGAAAAGTAAAAGTTGAAGGACATACCGAAGAGGTTTTAAATAAATTATAAACAAAAATAATAAATAGAAAGGAAAATAAAATGCTTAAAATAGGTGATACAGTTAATGATTTTACAATGGAAACATACGACCCAATCCAAAATAGTTTTGGCGAGTTACATCTTGAAACAATAAAACAACAGCGAAAATGGTTGGTTCTGTTTTTTTATCCAGCCGATTTTACTTTTGTTTGCCCGACAGAGTTAGCCGACCTTGCGGAAAAAAATGCTGAGCTAAAAGATCTGGGCGTCGAAGTAGTTTCGGTCAGCACCGATACAAAATTTACTCATCTCGGTTGGCATCAAGCCGAAGGGTTACTAAAGAACGTACAATTTCAGATGGGGGCTGACCCAACAGGAAAAATATCCAGAATGTTCGGAGTTTATGATGAAACAAGCGGGCTTGCTTTGCGTGGAACATTCATCATTAATCCGTTAGGAAAACTTGTCGCTTCGGAAATCAACTACTACAATGTCGGCAGAAATGCTGATGAACTGGTCAGGAAAATTAAAGCGAATATTTACCTTGCTGTCCATCCCGATGAGGCTTGTCCGGCGAAATGGGAGGAAGGTGCTAAAACTTTAAAACCCTCCGAAAAATTGGTCGGTAAAGTTTACGAAGTATTGAATAAATAATTATGGTATTTATAACAAGAAAAGAATATTTTTGTGCATCGCATCGTCTCTTCAACGAATCGTTTACCGACGCAGAAAATTTCGAAACTTTCGGAAAGTGTTCTAACCCAGCTGGACATGGTCATAATTACGAATTGTCGGTTACTGTAGCTGGCGAGCCCGACCCGAAAACAGGAATGATTATCGATTTGAAAAAACTTTCCGACCTCATAAAAGAAGAGATAATAAATAAAGTTGATCACAAAAATTTAAATGTTGATGTTGATTTTTTACAAGGTGTAATTCCAACTACCGAGAATCTTGTAAGAATCTTCTGGAATATATTAAATCCTAAAATTAAACAGGGAAAATTGTATTCCATCCAAATTTCAGAAACTGCAAAAAACTTTACCGAATATCGGGGAGAATAGTATGGCAGAAAAGAAAATCGATTTTACATCTTTCGAGAAACACATTAAAGGTATATTAGAATTGGTTGGCGAAAATCCAAATCGCGAAGGTTTGCAGCGCACACCAGCGCGCGTAGCAAAAGCTTGGGAATATTTTACAAGTGGCTACGAGCAAGACGCAAAACAAATTTTGGTGAGTGCAGTCTTTCGTGAAAAATATAACGAGATGGTTATTGTGAAAGATATCGATTTTTTCAGTATGTGCGAGCATCATCTATTACCCTTTTACGGGAAGGTACATATTGCCTACATTCCTGATGGAAAAATTTTAGGATTGAGTAAAATACCACGCATCGTCGAAGTTTTTAGCCGTCGACTCCAAGTTCAGGAAAGGATGACCCAAGAAATTGCAGATACACTTTACGAGACACTTGAGCCCGACGGTGTCGGAGTAGTAATCGAAGCCCGCCACCTATGTATGATGATGCGTGGTGTTGAAAAACAGAATTCACTTGCAACTACAAGTGCGATGTTGGGTTCGTTCCGCGAAGACGAAAAAACAAGGAATGAATTTCTGAAACTGATTTCAACGAAGTTAGTGTAAAACAAAATGGTTCAAGAATTTCGACAACCGGTTGTCTGGGTAACAGGTGCCAGCCGAGGCATCGGAAAAGAAATTGCTATTCAGTTTTCATTGATTGGTTGTAAAGTTGCACTCACCTCACGAACGGTGAGCGAGCTTAACTCAGTGCAAAAAGAGATTACTAAACTTGGTGGCGATGCATATGTTTTTCCGTGCGATATCGCCAAGGCATCTGAAATTTCAAGAACACATCGCTCGATAGAAAGTAAATTAGGCAAGGTCGATGTTTTAATCAATAATGCGGGGATTACATCTTTCCACTCGTTTGAAATGACTTCACTGGAGGAATTCGACTCAATTGTTGGAATAAATTTAAGAGGTACTTTTTTATGCATAAAAAAAGTTCTCCCCAATATGATTAAAAAAAACGAAGGCTGGATTATAAACATTGCATCGGTGGTTGCAATAAAGACTTTCAAAAATTCTTCTGCCTACAGCGCTGCAAAAGCCGGTTTGGTGGCTATGATTCGTGTGTTGCGTGAGGAAGTACGTCGACACAATGTGAAAGTAATAACAATTATTCCAGGGGCAACTTCTACAAAAATATGGGGAGATAAGCTACACAAATTTTCACATAAAATGATGGATGCAAAAAGTGTAGCGGAGGCTGTGCTTTCGCTTTATCGTTTAAAATTAAAAGATGCTTTTGTCGAAGAATTAATTATTCGACCAACATTTGGAGACTTAGAATGATGAATAAAGTAGCAATTATAACAGGTGCAGGCAGAGGAATTGGAAAATCGATTGCCATAGCTTTGGCTGAAAAGGGGATTGATGTTGCGTTAGTATCGAGAACAATGACAGAATTAAAAACGACTGCGGATATTATTGAAAAAATTGGAAGGAAAGCCCTGCCCATCGTAGCTGATATTTCAAACGAAAAACAAGTTGATAATATGGTAAAAGAGGTTGCCAATAAATTCGGGAATATTGATATACTTGTGAATAATGCAGGAGTAGGATACTTTTCAAAAGTAGTTGAAATGAAAATAGATGAGTTCGACCAGATGTTCTCGGTAAATATGCGTGGATTATTTATGGCAACAAAATCGGTGTTGCCTTATATGATAAAACAGAATAGCGGAGATATAATAAATATTTCCTCGTTAGCAGGCAGAAATGCTTTTGTAGGTGGCGCTGGTTATTCAGCAACAAAGTGGGGGGTAATTGGCTTTGCTCGCAGTTTGATGTTAGAAGTCAGGCAACACAATATTCGTGTTATAACTATATGCCCGGGTTCGGTTAACACTTCATTTTCCGATAGAGTAAAAAACCCATCTCGAATACCGCAGCCGGATGATATTGCTAAAGTTGTTATAGATGCTTTATCAATGCCTCGCAATGTTATGGTCAGCGAGATTGATGTACGACCTACAAACCCTGATTGGTAAAATAAATCCCGTAACCCGCTTTTGGCGGATTAACGGGATTTTGAAAACATAATTAATTTTTATCGCAACAAGGCTTTTCGCAATCGTCCATTTTAAATCGCATCATTTTTTTACCTCTGCCGCCAAATTCTTTCATCATTCCTTTCATTGCACGACCGCCCCCCATTTCAAGTTTTTCTTTCCAAATCTTTTGCTGTTTATCATCTAATATCTTGTTCACAGCAAACCAATGGTCGAGACGATTGAGACGAAGCTTAACCTGCAAATCAGAAATCTCTCTAATCTTCTTTTCAATAGCTGTTCGGTCTAACTTATCAGCACTGAAGAGTTCTTTCAATTCGATTCTAGCAGTCTTAACTTTTGACCAAGCCTCGGTTTGTTTTTTCTGAATCTCAAATCGCAGTTTGTTGAATTGCTTTTTTTGTTCATCAGTCAGATTCAATTTATCCATCCTGTGCATCATCGGTGGAATATCAAAATATATATCATCGTCTTCAAAGACTTCTAAATTCGATCCTTGCTTCTTGATGATTTTGATATCCTTTTCCATTTGAGCATAAACAGTCGTGAAGCCCATAGCGATTAATACCAAAATGGCGATAAAAACATTTTTGTGTGTCTCAACGAGTTGAGTTGTCAACATAAATTACCCTTTCAAATTATTGTTTATTTTATTAGATTAACTACACCGATTTGACAAAATACTGACCATGAGGTTTAATGGTAATAAAAACCGATGACTAAAGAAGAAATAAAGATAATATTAATTGTGATTTTTGTATTTGTTACCACAATAGGGGTGAAGGAAATATTTACGGTTTATTCAATAGATGTGAAAACAAATCCCGATGTTCTGTTTCCAGATGGAAACTCCACTGCAACAATCAGTGTTGTAAGTATGAATCGATTCGGTATTACAGTCCCTTTCCGAGAAATCCAAACCGAATTTGTAATTATCGAGGGTGATCAAAATATCGAAATCGTATCAAAGGAATCGAATAAATTAACGATGAAATCTCGGTACGAAGTCGGAAGAGTAATCATCCTAATTAAAAATATATACACAATAATTCCGATAAAAGTTGAAATACCCATCATCAAACCGACTGCATAGTGTTATAGCTTTGCATTTTTATTAAATATTCAGTAATATTAAACAAACATATGACTAACCGATTTAATTCTTTCGCGAAAATATTATCACTCGTTTCCATATTTATTTTTGGTAGTGGATGCTCGGGTCCTCTCGGAGAATTTTTTTCTATTCGATACGAGAATACGATGGGGTATTTCAATTCATACTATAATGCAAAAAAGCAATTTAACGAAGCCCTAATAGAACTCTACAAAAATCCTCCAAAATCGTTGGACACAAATTATTTTTCACCTTACGTTGCAAATCAAACTGTACGAACTAAATTTAATATCGTGATTGAAAAGGCATCGAAGATAATTCAATTCTACCCACGCAGCAAGTGGGTTGACGATGCAATTATGATGATTGGTGAAATATATTATTACGAAGCCGATCACGATTTGGCTCTAACAAAATTCAATGAATTAATTAATAACTTCCCCACAAGCAGTCATTTTTGGAAAGCTCATCTGTTGTATGCACGCACTTTATATAACATGGAAGAATTTGACGAAGCTCTAAACTATACAGCAAAATATTCTTCGCAAGCACTTGAAGCTGGAGAAGAGAGCATAGCAGCCGAGTTGTTTATGTTAGCAGGGCAAATATATTTGGAGCGAGGCGATTATGTTAAAGCCGAAAAAGCATATTCACAAGCTCTCGATATTGATGCAGATGAAAAATTGTTAGCTATTGCAGCTTTCCAACAAGGCAGGATATATGAATTGCAAAAAGAATATAATAAATCCAGAATTGCCTACAATAATGTTGCTAATTACGAGCCGAATGAAAATTTAAGATTCTATGCCGAATTAAATTCGGCAAGGATGCTACGGGAATCTGGAAAACCAAAAAATGCGATCCAGCGTTTGTTGGATATGAAGGAGCAGGATTTAACAAAAGAAAATTTATCGTATGTCGATTTGGAAATAGCAAATACCTACAGCTTTATGGGGAAATATGAGAAGGCTTTGGATCACTACGAGATGATAGATACCATGTATAAACGTACCGACGCATCAGCAAAAAGTTTTTATGCTCGGGGTTTGTTGTACGAAAAAACATTCCATGATTTTGATGAAGCAAATTTTTATTACGAAAAAGCAAGGGTCGAAAATCCCCAATCTGAAATTACGCCACTCGCAACTAAAAAGGTTGCTGCATTTAACAAATACTTTTTATACTATAAAAATATTAAAATGTATGATAGTTTATTTTACTTGGCTATCAGAAGAGATTCCATAAAACGAGCAAACCTCGCAAAAGATACTGCCTCGTTAACAAAAACGCCGGGCGATTCGGTTGTGCAAATTTCGTTAACACAGAAAGCCGACACTCTATTACCAACTACCCCTGATTTGCCTCAGGATTCACTTACGATTGATAGAGATGACGAAGTAACTGAATTTGATGACAACTTTATAATAGAAGATTCTTTGAAATTGCGTCAAAAAGTAAAAGAGGAGGACGCAGTCACAAAACCGACTCCACTGCCAGAGGTTACAATAAGCGCCGACAGTGCCTTATACCAAATTACACAAAATCAATTCGAACTTGCAACATTGTGTAAGTTAGAGTTATCGCTACCTGATTCGGCTGAGTTTTGGTTCGATATAGTTTCAAATAGCAATTTTAAGCCCGTGTATTCTCCTCGCGCATATTATGCAATGGCTGAAATTCAGAGGTTACGCGGAAACCAAAAGGCAGTCGATTCTTTGTACTATTTACTTATAAAAGATTATGGTCAATCGGATTATGCAATACAGGCTAAAAAGAATATGGGATTAACAATCGAGATCGAAAAATCTGAGTCGGAAGTTTTATATGAACGAGCTTTAAAGTTGACCCATGAAAATAAACCCAAAGAAGCACTCAAGATTTTTAACAGTATTGTGGCAGCAGATCCGAAATCTGAATTAGCAACAAAGGCTTTGTACACTTCTGGATGGATTTTTGAAAATATTCTGAACAATAACGATAGTGCTAAATTTTACTACCAGACATTAGTCGATAAATATCCAAAATCTATTTATGCTGAAAATATAACAGGAAAAGTTGAAGTAGCTAAGGATACTTCGAAACTAACGCAATACGCGAAATTCAAAGAGATAGTTCCTCCACCTCCGCCTCAGCCCAAATTTACAGAAAGAGAGCCATCAAAGACTAAGCCTGTTCAACAACAAAGGCAGCGTGGTGAAAGAGATGTTCGTGAAGAAGAACCTGAAGAATTTGACCCAATGGATTTTGAGGAAGAAGAACCCCCTGAAGAAGATTAATTTTTTAGATTTAATGATGATTCAAAAAAATTTCGAGCTTACAAAAGTTACGCCTATAAATTCATCAATCACAAAACTTACCTTTTACTCTCCCGAAATAGCCAACACTGTATTACCAGGGCAATTCATAAATATCAAAGTAGATGAAACTACAGTTCCTCTTTTGCGGCGACCATTCAGTGTTTATTATGTTCACGAAAATTCTGTAGAAATTGTTTTTGGGATACTGGGGATGGGGACAAAAAAATTGACACATAAGAAAGTAGGTGATATGTTAGATGTTTTAGGACCACTCGGTAAGCCGTTCAATGTAAAGGGTGATGAAGAGATTGCCATTTTAATCGGTGGTGGTTTGGGGGTTGCTTCGTTACCTTTACTCCATAAACATTTAATCCAAAAAGGAAAAAAGGTTATCACCTTTTTAGGTGCACGAACAAAAGAATTATTATTAACTTCCTATCTAAATGATGTGCGAACTGCAACAGACGATGGATCGTCGGGTTATCACGGAACTGTAATCGAACTACTAAAACTTTTTTTACATGAGAATAAAAATAAGAATTTAAAAATATATGGCTGTGGTCCTACACCTATGCTTGCTGCCTTAAGTAATTTAGTCGAAGAATATGATATCCGATGCGAAATTTCTTTAGAAACCTCGATGGCTTGTGGTTTTGGAATTTGTCAGGGATGTGCAGTATCATTTAAAAATAAAAATTTGGGGTTTGCCCTATCCTGCAAAGATGGTCCTGTATTTGATTCAAACGAGATAATTTTGTAAATGGTAACGACTTCGTTTAAAATTGGAAATGTAGAATTTAAAAACCGTGTTTTTGTTGCATCCGGAACATTCGGTTATGGAGATGAAACAATCGATTTTCTTGATGCAAAAAAAATTGGTGGAATATTCACCAAATCGCTCACACTAAAACCGCGTAAAGGCAACCCCCCGCCAAGAATTATAGAAACTGCCAGCGGGCTTATTAATTCGATTGGATTGGCAAATATTGGCGTCGAAAAATTTGTTACCGAAAAATTACCTCGATTAAATCAATTTAACGCTGTAATTATACCTAACATAGCCGGCGGAACAATTGACGAATATTGTAAAGTGATAGAAATATTAGAATCGGCAAATGGCATAACTGCTTACGAAATTAACATCTCCTGCCCGAATGTCAAAGAGGGGGGGCTAAGTTTCGGTACCGATTTAAAAGCAACCGCACAGATAACTAAAATGGTTCGAAATTTAACATCAAAACCAATAATTATAAAACTCACACCAAATGTTACTCGTGTATCCGAGTTTGCAAAAGTTGCCGAGTCGGAAGGTGCCGATGCAGTTTCGTTAATCAATACATTAGTGGGAATGGCTGTGAATGTTAAAACCCGCAAACCCAAAATATCGACCGTAACTGGTGGCCTTTCGGGACCAGCTATAAAACCAGTTGCTTTAGCTAAAGTTTATGAAGTTGTGAATGCAGGAAAAATTCCTGTCTTCGGAATTGGTGGAATTGCTAATACAGACGATGCGCTGGAGTTTTTAATCGTTGGCGCTAGTGCTGTTCAGATTGGTACTACCAATTTCATAAACCCGAATATAAGTGTTTCGATAGCCGAGGGGATCGAAAAATTTTGTCTCGATAATGATATCGCTGATGTCGGTATATTAGTCGGTTCACTCAACACATCCGAAAATGAATCGGTTTTAAAAAGTTGGCTATAAAATTGAGAAGGTAGATTTTGAATTCTTTCAATTCGACAATTAATTTTTTATATGGACTTCAAAAATTTGGTATGAAGTTCGGTTTAGAGAATATTATTAAACTATGTGCATCGTTAGGAAACCCGCATCACGATTATCCCACAATTCATATAGCTGGTACAAACGGAAAAGGCTCAACAGCCGCAATGATTGCTTCGGTGCTAACGGCCTCGGGATACAAAACCGGACTTTACACATCACCTCATTTGCTAAAGTTTAACGAACGAATACGTATAAATGGAAAACCAATAAGCGACAAAGAACTTGTAACATACACGAAAATAATTAGAGATGAAGTCAAAAATACAAAAGCAACATTTTTCGAAGCAACTACTGCAATAGCATTTAAATATTTCAGCGATCAAAAAATTGATATAGCTGTAATAGAAACCGGTTTGGGCGGTCGCCTCGATGCAACTAATATAATTACACCGTTAATCAGTATTATCACAACCATCGGACTTGAGCACACAGAATATTTGGGTTCGACGACATCCAAAATTGCTCGCGAAAAAGCCGGCATCATCAAACATCGTGTCCCTTGCTTGACTGCTGTTAATGATAAAGCTGCTTATAAAGTTATCCGAAAAATTTCTCAACAGAGGAAATCAAAATTAGTTCACGTAGATTCTTCGACAAAAATATTTTCCATTAAAAGTGGTTTACAAACCCAATCTGTAGATTTGCAAGTTGGTAAAAATATTTTTAAAAAACTCAAAGTTGGAATGGTAGGAAATTTTCAGGAAGATAATATAAGGTTAGCCGCATTGGCTGTTATGATGTTAAAGCAATTATATTCATACAAAATTACAATCGAAAAAATAAAACTCGGCTTTGCTGATGTAAAAAAGTTTTCAGGGCTTCGTGGGCGATTCGACCTTTTATCGAACAATCCTTTGATTATCGGCGATGTTGCCCACAATACACAAGCCTTTATCAACCTGAAAACTACATTGCACAAATTGGGAATTTATAATGTTATCGTCATATTTGGTCTGATGAAAGATAAAGATTTAGATGCAATAATTCACGAAATTAAAGACTTTGCACGCATAGTTATAACTTGCAGTCCAAAGAGTGATAGAGCAATTCCAAGCGACAGAATCGCAACGAAATTTAAATTATTCAATATCCCTTGTATTGATGGGAAAACGCCAAAAACCAGTTTGAAAATTGCTAAAAGTTATGCAAACTCAAATGAGATAATTTTAATTACCGGATCTCATTATGTATTAGGCGAAGCAATGCGATATACGGATTCTTGACTTTCTGTGGATTTCAACGTATATTTGGTTAGAAATTTAGACGCAAGAAACAAATCCAGTTTATATCCAACGTTTTAAACATATCATTGATAAAATACCAAACCATTTAAATTATAAGAGAGAATTAATTTATGCCAATGGACATTGCAGAATTAAAATCCAAAAAGATAGCTGAACTAACTAAAATAGCCAAAGAATTAGAAGTTACCGGTTATTCCGATATGAGAAAACAGGATTTGATTTTTAAAATCCTTGAAGTTCAATCGGCAAAAGATGGTATCGGTTTCAGCAAAGGTGTTTTAGAAGTCTTACCCGACGGTTACGGGTTTTTAAGGTCAGCTGATTATAACTATCTTCCTTCGCCAGATGATATTTACGTATCGCCATCGCAGATCAAAAAATTTGGTTTGCGAACCGGTGATACTGTTAGCGGACAAGTCCGACCTCCTAAAGAAGGGGAACGGTTCTTTGCTCTGTTAAAGGTCGAAGGAGTTAACGAAGAAAACCCGGAAGCTATTCGCGACCGTGTGCTATTCGATAACCTCACACCTCTTTATCCTCACGAAAAACTGAAACTCGAAACCTCACCCGGCGAATATGCAATGCGTATAATGGATTTGTTAGCTCCAATCGGAAAAGGGCAACGCGGAATGATCGTGTCTCCTCCAAAAGCTGGCAAAACCGTTTTACTCCAAAAAATTGCAAACAGCATCAAACGTAACCATCCCGAAGTCCATCTAATTGTTCTCCTAATAGATGAACGCCCCGAAGAAGTTACCGATATGGAGCGTTCTGTCCAAGCCGAAGTTATTAGTTCAACTTTTGATGAACCTGCCGACCGACACGTACAGGTTTCGGATATGGTTTTAGAAAAAGCAAAACGATTGGTTGAAGCTAAAAAAGATGTAGTTATTCTTCTCGATAGTATTACACGTCTGGCTCGCGCTCATAATACTGTTGTCCCTCACAGCGGTAAAATACTCTCAGGTGGTGTCGATGCCAATGCCTTACAACGTCCAAAACGATTTTTTGGCGCCGCCCGTAATATCGAAGAAGGGGGAAGTTTAACTATTATTGCAACAGCCCTTATAGAAACAGGTAGTAGAATGGACGAGGTAATCTTCGAAGAATTCAAAGGGACTGGAAATATGGAAATTATTCTTGACCGCAAACTTTCGGATAGGCGAATATTTCCATCTTACGATGTTAATCGTTCAGGCACCCGTAAAGAAGAAATTTTGCTCGAACCAGACGATTTGAATAGAATTTGGATACTTAGAAAACTTTTAAGCGATTTTTCGACAGTCGAAGCAATGGAATTTTTACTCGATAAAATGAGAGGTACTAAGACCAACAAAGAATTCTTACGAGTTATGAATAGTTAATGCGATTTTATTCCCCTTTTTAGCCCCCTCGATACGGGGGTTTTATTTTTAAAAAAAGATAAAAAGGCTTGACTTTCTCATTGACAAGACTTAAATTAAGGCAGCCATCAAAAATTAAATTTTGAATGAAAATTCTCAAGTACTTGTTAACATTTGCTGTATCAACTTGTTTAATCCACAATATTACTTTCTCTCAGAAATTTGAAGATGGAATAGGGCTTGGATTAAGTTTTGGAACTGCTATGGCCAAAACCGATGTTGGTGGTTTTATACCAAAACCGATTACTCGGATTTTTTCTCGTTACCACCCTACCGATATTCTAGCTTTCGAAGCTGGCTTTGGTTTCGGTATGGTTGAAGGGAAAAAATTTGGTTTCTTTTCATCTAAAATTATTCCATTAGACATTCGACTTCTTCTATCACCTTTTCCTACCTCAAGCATCCGCCCATATCTCTTCAGCGGAATCAGTATTATGAATTTTAACCCCGTCGATGAAAACGAACGAAAACTACCTCGTAACGCTCGCGGCGATTATTCTAATTGGATGGGGGTAATCCCATCAGGGGCTGGTATCCAATATTTTATTACTCAAAATTCTATCGTCGAATTAACTGGTATGTATGCTCTGGGAACTAAAGATTACTTAGACGATAGAAAAATAAATAACAATAACGATGGCTACTTTTTATTCGGTCTGAATGTTTATGCTTTCTTCGAATCGGGAGAGGCTGACACTGATGCCGATGGTTTAAAAAATAAAGACGAAAAACAATTCGGCACCGACCCAAACAATCCTGATACCGACGGCGACCGACTCAAAGATGGGGAAGAAGTTTTTACTTATCTAACAAATCCTCTTAAAAGAGATACAGATGATGATGGTTTGACTGATTACGACGAAATTTTTTCATATCGAACAAATCCAAACAATGCTGATACCGATGGGGATGGACTTAAAGATGGAGATGAAATAAAAATCTATAAAACTGATCCACTAATTGCTGACACAGATAAAGATGGATTATTAGATGGCGATGAAGTTTTGACACACAAAACAGATCCACTTAATCCTGATACCGATGGCGATGGTTTAACCGATGGCGATGAAGTTGTACAACACAAAACAGACCCCTTAAAAAGTGACACCGACGAAGATGGTTTAACAGATAAAGATGAAGTGATAACCCATATTACAAATCCATTAAATAAGGATACCGATAATGGCGGAATTCCCGATGGAAGAGAAGTTGAAAGAGGGAAAAATCCTAACGACCCAAGCGATGATATAGTTTTTATTCCTGATGTTGGACAGAGGGTAACTCTGCGCGGAATTAACTTCGAGTTCAACAGTGCACGAATACTCCCAAGTTCAGAGGATACATTAAAATTTGTTGCCGCCGGCTTATTAGCAAACCCTGAAATTCATATTGAAATAAGTGGACACACCGATAACATCGGTTCGGCTCGAGCTAATGAACTCCTCT
The DNA here is from genome assembly GCA_947085285.1 of uncultured Ignavibacteriota bacterium. GTDB lineage: Bacteria > Bacteroidota > Ignavibacteria > UBA10030 > BY39 > JASEGV01. The sequence continues at coordinate 4,053 of CAMTVZ010000268.1, read as the reverse complement.
CGCTACAACGCGCCGAGGCAGTAAAACAATATCTTGTAAGTCGAGGTGTTGCCGCCGGTCGCATAACAACTGTTGGTTATGGTTTTAAGCGCCCAATTGCTGATAATGCAACTGAAAGTGGCAGAGCGAAAAATAGAAGAATAGAATTTTTAAGAATTAAATAATTTGAAATATAAAATTAGGAGGAAAGAATGAGAGAAGTTGTAATTGTTAGTGCAGTACGCACACCAATAGGTTCGTTTGGTGGTACATTAAGTGGAATACCGGCACCGCGGCTTGGTGCAATCGTAATTGCTGAAGCACTCAAACGAGGTAACGTTCCCAAAGAACAAGTGAATGAAGTAATTATGGGTTCAGTTTTAACAGCTGGTATGGGACAGGCCCCTGCCCGGCAAGCCGCTATTTATGCAGGTTTACCCGAAAGTGTCGAATGTATGACTATTAACAAAGTATGTGGTTCAGGTTTAAAATCGGTAATGTTAGCTGCTCAATCGATAATGTTAGGCGATGCTGATGTGATTGTTGCAGGCGGTATGGAAAGTATGTCGGATGTACCATACATGCTCGATAAAGCACGCACCGGTTATCGAATGGGGCACGGACAGCTAACCGACCTGATGATTTCCGACGGTTTGTGGGATGTTTACAATAATTTTCATATGGGAAATGCTGCCGAAATTTGTGCAAAAGAATTTCAGATCACACGCGAAATGCAGGATGAATTTGCAGCTCAAAGTTATAAACGCGCAATCGAAGCACAGAAGAATAATTTGTTCGATGATGAAATCGTTCCTGTAACAATCGAGCAAAAAGGGAGCGAGCCAATCATCGTTAGCGAAGATGAAGAACCGAAAAAAGTTAAATTCGAAAAAATTCCAACATTAAAAGCCGCATTTCTAAAAGATGGAACAGTTACAGCTGCTAATGCGTCAAAAATTAATGACGGAGCTGCGGCAGTTGTAGTAATGTCGAAAGAAAAAGCAAATGAACTTGGCATCAAACCCCTCGTAAAACTTGTGGCCTACGCATCGTTTGCTAAAAAACCAGAATGGTTTACTACTGCACCAGCTGATGTAATAAATAAAATTTTAAAACGAGCAAATCTATCAATAAATGATATCGATTTATTTGAAATAAACGAAGCATTCGCAGTGGTTGCTTTGGCTGTTAATAAAATTCTGAATTTAGACACAAATAAAGTAAATGTCAATGGTGGAGCCGTGGCACTCGGTCATCCTATCGGTGCAAGTGGAACAAGAATACTTGTTACCTTAATTAATGCAATGAAACAGAAAAACTCGAAGCGTGGTTTGGCTACTGCCTGTATAGGTGGTGGCGAAGCAAGCGCTATAATTATAGAACAATAAACGAAAGGAAAGGTAATGAAAAATATTACAGTAATCGGTGCCGGAACAATGGGTAACGGCATAGCTCACGTATTTGCTCAGTTCGGTTATTCTGTTACCATCAACGATATAAAGCAAGAATTTATCGACCGTGCATTTAAAACTATATCTAGCAATCTGGATCGCCAAATTAAAAAAGGAACACTAACCGAAGAACAAAAATCGGCTACACTTGCCAATATAAAAGGCGAATTATCAATTGTCGAGGCGGTCAAAAATGCTAATTTAATTATCGAAGCAGCCACTGAAGATAAACAAATAAAGTTTAATATTTTTAAAACAATAGATGCAAACTCACCGCTCGATGCTATTTTAGCAACTAACACCTCCTCAATTTCGATTACCGAAATTGCTGCAGTAACAAAACGTCCAGATAAAGTAATTGGTATGCACTTTATGAATCCGGTTCCAGTAATGAAATTGATAGAAGTCATTCGCGGACTGGCTACGTCGAACGCGACCTTTAATACAATTAAAACTCTCTCCGAAAAAATCGAAAAAACACCAGTCGAAGTAAACGATTACCCCGGTTTTGTTGCCAACAGAATATTGATGCCGATGATTAACGAAGCCATCTATTCGGTGATGGAAGGAGTTGCTACTGCTGAATCGGTGGATACGGTTATGAAGCTTGGTGCAAATCATCCTATGGGACCATTGCAGCTTGCCGATTTCATCGGCTTGGATGTCTGTTTGGCAATTATGGACGTAATGCACAGCGGTATTGGCGATCCTAAATACCGACCTTGTCCATTACTTAAAAAAATGGTAGCGTCGGGTAATTTAGGAAGAAAAACCGGTAAAGGTTTTTACGATTACACACAAACTAAATAGGAAATTTTTATGAAATTCGATTTTACGGAAACACAATTAATGATTAAAGACATGGCGAAGAAATTCGCTGAAGATGTTCTTGCACCGTCTGCTGCCGAGCGAGACGAAAATGAAAAGTTCCCTTATGAAGCAGTGAAGCAAATGGGGGAGTTGGGTTTGTTAGGTATGATGGTCCCTGAGCAGTATAACGGTGCTGGACTTGATACAATCAGCTATGTATTGGCGATGGAGGAAATCTCTAAAGTCGATGCTGCTGCAGGGGTGATAATGTCGGTAAACAACTCGCTCGTTTGTTACGGCATTGCAGAATGGGGGAGCGAGTTTCAAAAAGAAAAGTATTTAAAAGAATTAGCAACCGGAAAAAAATTAGGTGCTTTCGCTCTTTCGGAGCCTGAAGCTGGGAGCGATGCTTCGAATCAAAAAACAACCGCAGTTCGAGATGGAAATTTTTATATATTGAATGGAACAAAAAACTTTATTACAAACGGCGACAATGCCGATGCCGTTTTGGTTATGGCAACAACCGATAAGTCGAAAGGAGCTCACGGTATCAGTACTTTTATTGTAGATAAAGGTATTCCTGGTTTTGAGGTTGCCAAAAAGGAGAGGAAATTAGGTATTCGAAGTTCGGATACCGTTTCATTATCTTTTACCGATTGCAAAATTCCCGCCGAAAATCGTATTGGCGAGGAGGGTTTTGGATTTAAATTTGCCATGAAAACACTCGACGGTGGACGTATTGGAATAGCTGCCCAAGCTTTAGGTATTGCACAAGCTTCGCTCGAAGCCGCACTCAAGTATTCCAAAGAACGGAAGGCTTTCGGACAACATATTTCTGAGTTCCAGAGTATTCAATTCAAGCTTGCTGAGATGGCTACAAAAATCGAAGCAGCACGTCTATTAACCTTGAAAGCAGCAGCACTTAAGGATGCCAACAAGCCTTATGGATCTGCATCGGCTATGGCAAAGCTGTTTGCTTCGAAAGTATCGGTTGATGCGGCACTCGAAGCTATTCAAATTCACGGTGGATATGGATATGTTAAAGATTATCCTGTCGAACGTTTTCTACGTGATGCTAAAATTACAGAGATTTATGAAGGAACTTCGGAAATTCAACGTATTGTAATTGCAAGAAGCTTGTTGAGGGACTGAAAACCAAAATTCAATTTATTTTTAAAATACTTCTGAAAAATTTAATCCAAGATGGATAAATTGTTAAATGGAACAAAGACAAAAAATGATTTGACGGCTATACACAGATTATCATCAGTGTTAATCTGTTGCAACTCTGATAATCCGCGTTCTATTTATATTTTTCAGAAGTCTTTAATATTTATTTTGATAACAACTAGCATCCTTATCTCTTCGAGTTGTAAAAAGAAGGAGATGAACACTCAACAAAATACCCTACAAAGTTTAATATTTAATGTTGATGAATCATTGATTGGCGAAAAACGACAGCATGAAAAACTTAATATCTCATATCGCATTCCGAAAAATTGGAAGAATATTTCTTATTCCGAAATCGAAGGAAAACTCGACGCAATCTTAAAAAGTGCAAACCCGAATGAAAAAAGGAATATTATTTTATTAGATGCCTTCAACGACAACGACAAAAGCAGTTATCTGATAATATCAGAAATTGAAAATATTGATTTTGGGACTGAAAATTTTAAATATAAATTTGAAAATTCTCTAAAACATTCAATCACTGAAGATATAACAATAAAATCGACAGAGTTTTTGTTTTTGCCGTTCCATATATATCAATTCCAAATTCTACGCGATCAAATGGTATTTGTAAAAATGGTTT
>CAMTVZ010000267.1:0-4138 GCA_947085285.1 uncultured Ignavibacteriota bacterium | reverse complement strand
CACCAATTGCAGAGAAAACCAATAATTTTAGGTTCAAATGCCATAATGTGTTACCTTTCAAATTTATTAATTTATTTCTAACAACTTTTCGTATTTACCAAATCCACGGTGCAATCCAATCGATTCAGCGTAATTAATAACTTCGTAATACTCATCTGTTGTAATATTTCTGCTCAATTCAGGATACCGGTATGCTTTGAATGCCGGTCGATATTGGTCCATAATATTTACATAACTATCGATGCAAACTTTATTCGCAATAAAATCTAAAACTTTTTTTGAACCAGCAATGTCGTTCGGAAGTACGAGATGCCTTATCAACAAACCTCGTTCAGCGATACCAAAAGGGTTAATCTTCAAGTCGCCAATTTGCCTGTGCATTTCGATGATTGCGGGTTGAACAACATCCCAATAATCTTTTGCCCCCGAATATTTGTAAGCATTTTGGTTAACCGAATATTTGATATCGGGCATATAGATGTCGATTATTCCATCCAAGAGTTTCAGAGTTTCAACTGATTCGTATCCACCGCAGTTGTAAACGAGGGGAACATTCAAACCTTTTTCAACAGCGATACCGACTGCATCAATTATTTGAGGAATAAAATGAGTAGGTGTTACAAAATTGATGTTGTGGCATCCCAACTGCTGCAGAGAAAGCATTGCTTCAGCCAATTGATTTATGGTAATTACTTCGCCGTGCCGCAGGTGGCTGATTTCGTAGTTCTGACAATACAAGCACCACAAGTTACAATTTGTAAAGAATATGGTGCCTGAACCATTCCATCCAACCAGAGGCGACTCTTCGCCGTAGTGAGCCGAAAGACTTGAAACTAAAAGTTGGTCTGTAGAACGACATACTCCGTAATTTCCTTCAAAACGTTTAGCTAAACAATTACGCGGGCAAAGTTTACATTCCTTCATTAAACTATATAATTGCCGAATGCGTTCGTTTAATTCGCCTGAGTTTTGGAGTTTTATGTAAGATGGATGTTGCATCAATTAATTTTAAATCTTATTTGTTTGTTACATTCACCATATTGAGAAAATAATTTTAATGAATAACACTAAACAAAAAATGAAAAATGTTTATGTCAATAATCAGGAGTGTGAACTGAATCAGCCGCTCTTCCAAATCATATTTTTTATTCCTTTCACTCATCTTTTTTATTTTTTCATTATTCATTTCTTGTTACATTTTTTTATTACTTTTGTGAAGAATAATTAAAATAGTTTTATGAGAGTAGTCCTTCTAATTCAGCAAGTATTTGAGCATCTGTAAAACCGTGTCCAGTCATTGCCGACGACGGGCATGCCGCAACGCAGGTGCCACAACCTTTGCAAAGGGCTTCGTTGACGTGCGAAAGTTTCTTCTCTTCAATAAAATCAATTGCCCCATAAGGACATAGGTTATTGCAAATTCTGCAACCGCTACAGTATTCATCTTGGACCATAGCTCGTACGGGATCAATTTCGACTTCACCTTTGCTGATAAGTGAAAGGATACGGGCAGCGGCAGAGCTTGCTTGAGCGACTGTGTCGGGTATATCTTTTGGACCTTGAGCACAACCAGCTATAAATACACCATCTGTTGTAGTAGCAGTGGGGTCAAGTTTGGGATGCCGTTCAAGAAAGAATCCATCAGGACTTTTACTTATCGAAAATAGTCGCCTAACTGTGTCGCTGTCGCGTTGTGGCTCGATAGCGTTACATAAAATAACCATATCGACAGGAATTTCACGGAATTTTCCTATGAGTGTATCTTCGCATCTGATTAATAAGTTACCATCTGCACCATTTGAGGGAGGAGTTTCAACAATCTCAGCCGCTTTGCCTCGTATCATGGTTATACCTTCGTCGAGTAATCTAGAATAAAACTCTTCGTAACCTTTACCGAACGCCCGCATATCAATGTAAAATTGATATATTGCTGCATCAGTTCGGTCGTGGACAAGATGAGCAAATTTTAGAGCATACATACAGCAGACACGAGAACAATAGGGATGATGATTAGTATCGCGTGAACCGATGCAATGAATTATACCGACAGCACGCGGTTCTTTACCGTTCTTGAGAACAACTTTCCCACTTGTTGGTCCGGTTGAATTTAGCATCATCTCGAATTCGAGTGAGCTGTAAACATTATCGTATCTTCCGTATCCATACTGTGCCATTTTTGTAGCATCGAACAGACCATAGCCGGTAGCTACTAGAATTTGTCCTACATCAACCTCAACAATTTCGTCTTCCATTTTATAATTTATTGCGTTGGGCTCGCATACTTTAGCACAGGTTTCGCAACCATCGGTTTTAAAATGGATACACGATTCAGTATCAATAACCGGCACGCGTGGCATAGCTTGCATAGTGGGAACATAGATTGCTGTTTTTGGGCCAAGTGTGAATTCTGGTTTCTTGCCTTTGTAATCTTCGATGACCATCTTAACGTGACCTGTAGGACATACTTGGGCGCAAGCACCGCAGACGATACATTTATCGGATTGTTCGTTGAATGGAAGAACTACTTCGCGTTTAATTCCCCGGTTAGCAAAACCAAGAATGCTTGCCCCGACAAGATCGCGGCAAACATTTACGCACAAACCGCATAATATGCAGGCATCGGGGGCTTCATCTTTTTCCAAGCTTTCGAATCGTGGTGCTTCGACCCCTAAACGCTGTGCCATATCTTTTACAACTTTTACATTGGGCCATCTGGATAACATCAATTCCATTATTACTTTTCGAATCCATTTAATCTTTTCGGAATTTGTATTAACCACAATTCCTTCGCGCACTGGATAATTACAGGAGGTAACTACACGACTGCGTTTACCTCGAACAACTTCAACACTACATAAGCGGCAAACGCCATACGGTTCGATTAAATCGTTATAGCACATGGTTGGGATCCATATACCTACTTTTTCGGCAGCTTTTAGGATTGGGGTATCGACCGGGACTTGAACTTCTTTTCCGTCTATTTTAACATTAACCATAATTATTCCTTTCTGTTATTCGATATAAATTGCATTAAACTTGCAGACGTCGTAGCAAATTCCACACTTACCACATTTTTTTGGATCGATGTAATGAGTTTTTTTAACTTCACCGATGATTGCATTATCGGGGCATTGTTTTCTACAAACATCGCAACCATGCCCAACCTGGACACAGACATTTTCATCTATCACATAATTTATTAAAGGTTTACAGACACCTGCGGGACATTTTTTATTAAAAACATGGGCTTCGTATTCTTCTCTGAAATATTTTAAAGTTGTAAGTACAGGATTGGGAGCTGAGCCTCCGAGTGCACAGAGGGAGGATTCGACAACCATATTAGATAATTCATCTAAATATAGGAGGTCTTCTTCTTTACCCTCACCCATCGTGATTTTATCAAGAATATCTAACATCCGTTTTGTTCCTTCGCGACAGGGAATACATTTTCCGCACGATTCTTCTTGAGTAAATTTCAGAAAATATTTAGCCATATCGACCATACAATTTTCTTCATCTGTAACGACCATACCCCCCGAACCCATCATTGATCCAACTTTTGATAACTCTTCATAATCAACAGGTAGATCGAGCATGCTTTCGGGAATAAAGCCGCCTGATGGTCCACCAGTCTGAACAGCTTTAAATTTCTTGTTATCTTTTATACCACCGCCGATTTTGTAAATAATATCCCGAAGAGTTATGCCCATTGGCACTTCGACAAGTCCGGTATTATTCACTTTGCCGGCTAATGAAAATACTTTTGTACCTTTGCTGCCACCCCAGGCATCGGATGAAACGTCGCCTGTGCCGATACTTGAAAACCACTTTGCACCTCGTAAAATAATTTGAGGTACATTTGCCCAAGTTTCGACGTTGTTTAAACAGGTAGGCCGGTTCCACAAACCTTTTTCGACAGTATGAATGTATTTCGCTCGTGGCTCGCCCGGCTTACCTTCGATTGAGGCCATTAGTGCAGTTGATTCACCGCAAACGAACGCACCTGCACCACGCCTTATTTCGATATCGAAGTTAAAACCTTTATCAAATATATTATTGCCCAACAGGCCAAACTCACGTGCCTGTTCAATTGCGATTTGAAAACGTTTTATTGCAAGAGGATATTCCATACGAACAT
>CAMTVZ010000266.1:0-5096 GCA_947085285.1 uncultured Ignavibacteriota bacterium | reverse complement strand
TAAACTATGATAATAAAAATCCATTTATTCAAAACCCCATTACTCCTCTGTAATGTATCCGTCGCGCCTCGCTCAAAATTAATTAATCAATTATTAATCCTTTTAATCCCATTAATCCTGATCTCTTGCCGCGAGCGTGTTGTTCCTCCTCCCGACAAGCCGCCATATATTCCGCCTATAGTTTTGACGGCTGAGGATGTTGGTGTAACCGATGCATTCATTCGATTAAAGTTTTTAGACACAGCAAACACTTCACCAAAAACATTTATACTCACGCGTGATGGCAAGGCACTAATGACAAATACAATAATTTCAAATGACACTTTGCTCTTTGACGAGGGCTTGCTTCCTAAGCGGACATACAAATACATTGCATACCGACTTATTAACAACGTTTCAGTTGACTCAAGTTCTCCATTATTCGTTACCTCTATGGACACATCTTCAGGAAACTGGGTTTTTCAGATTGACACGCTCGGAGACGGATCGAGCAGCGTACTGCGTGACATTGCAATAATTAACGACACATGCGTTTGGGCTGTGGGGGAGATATATAAAAAAGATTCGCTCGGTAATTGGGAACCTGAGATGTATAACATTGCAAAATGGAATGGCAAAGAATGGAAATTAACAAAAGCTTATTTTGAATATCGAGGTCGTCCATACGTAACACAACTTTATGCAATTTATGCTTTTAGTGAAAATGATATTTGGGTTGGAACTGGTGGTCCATACCATTGGAACGGAAACAAGTGGACAGCATCAAATATTGGAAGTGCTTTTAGTGGTAGAGTAAATAAATTTTGGGGCACTAGTTCGTCGAATTTATTTATGGTAGGTACGAATGGCTCTATTGCGCATTTCAACGGCACTTCTTGGCGTCGTTTGGAGAGCGGGACGGATCAAACTATAAATGATGTGTGGGGAGTTAATGATCCCGAAACAAGTGAACCATTTACTCTAGCCGGTGCTTCAAATGTTTATAATCCGGGATATATAAAACTTCTTCAAATAAAAGCATCAGGATTTGTTGACACAATACCATGGATAAGTCAGGATCGGCGTATAAGTTCGGTGTGGTTTCAAAATAAAAATCGTTTGTTTACTGCCGGTGGTGGTGTTTTCAGACGCTCACCCGTTGGAATATGGAAAGAATTTAAAGAAATCCCATTAATTTATACATCTCGTATTCGCGGTCAAGATATTAATGATATTTTTGTTGCCGGAGATTTTGGGATAGTTGCGCATTGGAACGGAATGAACTGGCGTTTATATCCTGAAGTTGCAGCAGCCTTATATTATTCTTGCGACTACAAGAATAATTTGATGGTTGCCGTTGGTGAACGTAACAGACGTGCAATTTCCTTAATTATGAGGGAATGATGATGAAAGTAATAACATCAAATTCTATTCGTTCACCTCCATAAAAAACTGAGCGGCAGTGCACCACCACCGCCGCCCAATTACAAAATAAACAAATCGGCGATGATGCGTCCACTTTGTGTGGAATATGCCTTTTTGTTTACGGTTTAATATTACGGATAGTGAGCAAGAAATACAAATTTTAAAAAATTTAAAAAATTTAAAAGGAGAATAATTATGTTACAGAATAATTTATTTGTAAAGCGGTTTGTAAAAATATTATTTTTGATAATTCTTATAAACTTATCAAATCATATTTGTTACGGACAAACAGAGAATACTCAATTTAAAATACAATCTTATTATTTATCATCAGGTATTCATAATGGAAATGGTGAAAATTTTAGTAAGGTTTTTAACAAAATGGTAAACATCGATAGTGCTGAATGGTTTAGAATATTTTTTGAAAGTACTAATCTTGGTCAAAACAGTTATATCGAGATACGTTCAATTCTGGATAATTCTACTCAAATACTAAATGGGAAAAGTATTGTAGAATGGAAAAACACAAGTGCCTATTTCAACGGTGATGCTTTTGAAATTTCATTATTCGTTGCCCCTGATGATAAAAATATTTCTTTTGAAATAAAAGAAATAATGATAAATAATAATAAAAATTTTAAAGATAGATGTGGAACTGACGATAGGAAACCGTCCAATGCAAAAGCTATAGGAAGAATACTTACTGCCTCAGGTTATGGTACTTGTTGGATACTTGAGAATGGTAAATTAGTTTCAGCTGGACATATAAGTTGGGGTGCGTCTCCAGTGATACAATTTGATGTTCCAAGATCACTCCCAAATGGGACACCACAGCATCCATCTGATTCAAATCAATATGTATTTAATAATAATTCTCTTGTAACGGGAGATGATTGGGCTGTTTTTGAAGTATATCCTAATAGTAAAACAGGCTTAAAGCCCAAACAAAAACAAGGTGCTTTTTATCGAGTAACTCAAGATATTGTTGGGACGGTAATAACTCTTGTTGGTTATGGTGCAGACGGTGGATCAGATAATTATGCTCAACAATCATCAGAAGGAGCATATTTAGGATTATTAGGTTATGAAATTATGCATCAAGCTGATACAGAAGTGGGTTCATCTGGTAGTCCAATTTTTATTGGTCATGGAAAAATTGAGGGTGGCGGTGGTTATGTTGTAGGTGTTCATACTCATGGTACTTGCAATACACTTAATTATAACACAGGTATGAGTACTTTAAATCCATCTTTTTGGGAAGCACTAAATCGCCCTGAAGAGCCACCGGATACAATTACTAGCTTAAAAATTGATCAAAAACTTAGTGATGAATTAACATCTGTTGATAGTATAGGTCGTTGGGAAGGTGGACCATTATTTAAACGTTATAGTGTACCAAAAACTTTTCCCACTATAAAAGGTTCGCAAGAAATTTTACATGGGTCCCTCAAAATTATCTCCAATGAGAAATATCATAAATGGAATCGTGATGATACAGTATTAAATCATCGTAAATTTACTATGCAAAATGGAACAAATGAAATTATTTCGAAATTCTATCCCACCCACACTGGCATCACAATCAAAACCGAACTTCTTGATGCGCCTTTGTGGAACTTCGGATCAGTCGATTTCAAAGACCCATGGCTTGTGGATGTAACTGACTCACTCTTCTACGAAGCACCTTATGGCTACAGAAATCTTGGCATGAACGCACCGTTTAAATCTGAACCATCACCTTTCTCTCCAACTCTTGCATCCAAATACAAAGGGGTGTTCTTGAATCAAGGTGATCCACAATTTTTAGAACCACCCTATTACTCCGTCCGTGCGCCGCTTAAACAGGTTTTTGGTACGAGAAATTTCTTATGGTGGAGAGCTTCACATGCACAGTTTGCAAATAGTAGCGAAAATTTAACAGGCTTCGATACTAAAGCAGTAATCTTCCGCCAAGCGAACGACACTGTAAAAGCTGTCTATAAAGGACATCTTATGTCCTCTACAAATTTAGCACTCGCCGGTAACAATCAACGTAAAATAGTTTACGGCAGAACATCTCCCTCCTCACCGTACAATCTATACTCTGCTTACATAAGCGGCGGGAGAGTGTGGCTTACTCAATCAACAAATTACGGTGCCTCGTGGCAGCCCGAACAATTGATCAGCTCTGGCAATTACGTATCACTGATGACACCCAGTCCTTCTTACACTGACATACGTATAATATGGCAGGAAGAAAACTCAACAGGCAAATCGGTTTATCATAGTATTTTGGGAGGGAGTAAAGATCTTTTAGACACAAATATAAGCACATCCATAAACCCAAAACCTGTAATAGGAATGTTAAGTAGCGAAAATGTGCCCAAAAGAGAACCACCAGAGCCAACAGAAATACAATTATCTATTTGTGCTGTGTGGAAAGGAAACAACTCCCTCAGGTATAGTTTTCTGCCTGGTCCTATTTCAAAATCCGGACTTGGTTGGCAAGGGCCGTTTAATATTCCCAATACTACATCAAGTCACAGTAACCCGAGTGTATCGTATGCAACAATTGGCGATACAAATTTTACATTTTATCTGACTTATGACGACGGACAAAATATATATCTGCATAGAGCCTCTTATTTACATCCAACAAGTATAGAATGGTTTACTCCTTATGTAATTTCAGGCAGTTCTACAATGTCGTACCGAAATGCCCAGATAGTTACAGAAAGAATCGGGTACGAGAACATAGCGCACATAGTATATGAAGGAATAGATTCACAAGGTAACCGAAAAATATTGTACCAACGCTTTACTCAAATAGGATGGTCAGCAGGAACATTTTCAACACCTGTCGAGTGGAGTGGAGCTAATTATAATAGTCCATCAATATCAATTTACGCCGGCAGGATGCTTGCAATAACCTGGCAGGATCATCAAAAGATACATCTTATAAACCATAATTTAACTACCGGCACTTGGTCCGAGATCGAACATTATTATGGTGATTATGGAGCGAATCTTGCAAGCGGAGATGGAAATATTCCAATCGAATATGCTAAATTTGTATGTGAAAATGGTACAAGACAGCCGTATAGATTGGCATTTAGAAATGCTAAGCGAACCGTTGTAGGCGGTGGCGGCGGCTGTCCATTCGTTTACACCTGGAACGGAAGTGAATATGTTGAAGATAACAACATACTCCCTCAAAGCGAATACACATCAAAAGAAGACGGCTTTGTAACCGACCATTATCAACTCTTTACAACTCCTGCTATAACCGATAACACTTACCGCCTTCGTGTAGGGGAGTTTGAACAAGAGAGGTCGTATTTAGATAAGTTCAGTTTGATAGTTATCGACCACGAGCCCGAAGCAAGTGTATCGGTGAGTGAAGATGGATCCATAAGTCAATATGCAAAGCCCTCAGTAATAGCAAACGCACAATTAGATAAAGACGATGTTTTAAAACTTGTTTATGAGTTGGACGGAAACTATGTTCATGCAGAACGAGGCACAACACTACAGCTAACATTTGACGGAGTGCCGACCAAAGCTGAGAAAGAATCATCGCCGGCAGTAACAATGGTTGGTATTATCGAGCCGGGTGAAGTGAAGAAATTTATTGCAGGCAGTGTCAACCAGTCCGTGGATGGAAAATATATCAACACGCATCAGTTCCGCTTGCGGCGCAATCCATCGTTCAT
>CAMTVZ010000265.1:0-6380 GCA_947085285.1 uncultured Ignavibacteriota bacterium | reverse complement strand
GATCCCGACTTCAGTCGGGAGAAGCAATCTCAACGTGTCGTTTTTCAATTGAATTGAGAGATTGCCCGCCTGCACGGGCAGGCTTCGTCGTCCGTCGGCTGACGGACTCCTCGCAATGACAATTTGCTTACTTTTTAGTCAACCACATTGCAGTACTATTCTATCTGTCCGAATTCCATTTCATCAATTGGCAACATCGGCAAAGGTTTACCGTTGTGCTGTAAACGGAATTTAATGTAGTTAAGTGTCGGGTCGTCTTCAACTTTCACGCCGAAAAGTTTTGGTTGCAAGAAACTCATATCTAACAAACCTTTTTCTGGGTATTCAATTATTTTTACATCTTGTTTCTGACAAATCTTTGCACGTTCTTTTGCAATTTGAATAGCTGTTTCAAGTCCGCCTAAAACATCCACAAGGTCGTTTTGCTTACCGTCGTAGCCCGACCAGACGCGCCCTTGAGAAATCGGTTCTATCTCGTCGAATGTTTTCTTCCGCCCCGAAGCAACTTTGTTTACGAATTCCTTATAGAATGTCTTAATAAAAAATTCTGCTTTCGAGCGTTCATCTTCAGTCAAATTACGGTCAGGAATACTAATTCCTAAGAACGGTATTGTAAAACCAAATCCTAAATCGGCGTGTTTACCAACTTTTACAAAATCGGTCGACATACCGAGGGAGTCCTTCAGACCTTTATCATACAACCATCCGCCGATAACACCTATAGAACCGGTAATTGTATTAGGTGCAGCAACAATAGTATCGGCATACATCGAGAGCCAGTAACCGCCTGAAGCGGCAACGTATCCTTGCGAAACGATGACAGGTTTTTTCTCTTTACATTTTTTCAGAGCTTCGGCTATATAATCAGAAGCCATTGCATCGCCGCCTGGTGAATCGACACGAAGAACAACAGCTTTTACTTTTGAATTTTTGGTAGCGGCCTCAACATCTTTTACAAGCTTTCGGGCTGTTATTCCCTCGTCCATCGCACAAGCACCAAGTGCATATATAACTGCGATTTGTGGCTCTTCGCTCCAGTAGTTGTCGTAAGGAAGTTGGAACTTAGTGAGGGCACTAACACCTACCATTTTCTTTTCTTCGCCTTCAAATTTTTTCACCAACTCCTTAACAGTATCCCATCTACCTAAAGTATCTACCAGACCTTCTTTAATAGCATCCTCAGGAAGGAAGAAGACAAAATCGTCAACGATTTGGTCGAACCGTTCGGGGGATATTTTTCTGCTCTGGCAAATATCATTTTTTGCCAATCTGTAAAAATCGTCAAGTATTTTTTGCCTTTGTTCGCGGTCGGCATCCGACATTTTATCGCGTGAGTAGCTTTCCATAGCAGATTTATATTTGAAGAAGCGCCACTCATCGAAACCTATTCCTAACTTTGCTAATGTACCTTTTAGAAAAGTTCGTCCCATTACATAACCTTCAAGCATCATTGTGCCGGTTGGGTCCATAACGATTTTATCTGCAACCGATGCAAAATGATAAACATCGATATTCGGCCGATCGATAAACATAATAACTCGCTTACCCACTGTTTTAAATTCTTTTAATTGTTCGCGAATTTCCCAAAGCATTTCACGGTTCGACATTAAACCCGAAGTGTTGATTGCAATACCAGAAATGCTGGGGTCTGATTTGGCTTCTTTTATAGTTTTAATTAATCCAGCTAAAGTGTTCGATTTATCGAAAAGTTTGAAGCGCTGGTATTTAATCGGTCCTTTGAGATTTAACTCGATATATTTTTTATCGGGTAAAATTTTAGTTCCTATCATCGTGCGATCATAAGCGCCCATTCTGATTGCATAACTGTTATAATTCTGCTTTTTATCCTTATCGTAATGCGATTGAGTTGAAACACCAAATCTACCGAAGCTAAGTTGAAAGCCAATTGTGAATGTGTGTGCGTCGAAATACCGTCCAGTAAGCCTGATGCCGGGGAGTGCTTCGATAGCAGCGCCGTAACTCCAGGCTCCTTGTTTGATAGTTTGCTTATTTGCAATCGCATAGTCGGCAAATAAAGTTATTATTTCGTTTCCTAAAGGGCGGGCAGCTAATTCGAGCACCCCTTCTTTTCTATCTACTTTTGTGAATGTTCCCATAGCAGCGATTGATAGATATGGAATCGGCCTAAAAAGCGATCCAACGGAAATTATTTTTCGTCGTTGAAAATACTTTAAGTCGCCTGCCGACCATCCGACACCGAGCCCGAAGGCTGTTGTTTTATCCCCGAAACCGAGCGAGATGCGATAATCGGTAACCGACTTTCCCGCTTCTTTCTGGCGAATCAGACCAAATCCAAAATTTTGCATCGCACTAAATAAGCCCCAACGACTAAAGTCGCTCCACTTACCCGTAGCATCCGACCAGGCGAACATCAAATCGGGTTGGCGAATGTATGTTAATAAAGCGGGATTATCGTAGCCATATAATCCGAATTTCATCGCACCAGGAGATGTTAAAAGAAAATCGTTTCGCGAATGATAATTTACAAATCCCGGTTGAGCATTCGAAATACTTTGGGAAATAAGCAAAAAGAAAAATAGTAATTTAAATATTTTCATAATAACTCCTTAATTTTTTTTTGATTGTATCGAAACCGCTGTAATAAAGTTTCACCTGCATCTAGCTGCTATTTATAAGTAAGATAGGTTATTTATGTTCTTTTATTTTTTTTTCTAATTCATCATGAAGTTCTGATGA
The DNA here is from genome assembly GCA_947085285.1 of uncultured Ignavibacteriota bacterium. GTDB lineage: Bacteria > Bacteroidota > Ignavibacteria > UBA10030 > BY39 > JASEGV01. Next base: position 3,662 of record CAMTVZ010000265.1, on the reverse strand, counting down.
AATATTTAATTCCTGCCTGATAATTTCAAGCCTGTTTTGTTCTTGTGGTGTTATTGAACCGTTACGCCAGCTTTCGCGTAAATTTTCTTCATAGCAAAGTATTTGGATTTCTCGTTCAAATTTTTCGTGTTCATCTTTGGTAATCTCTAACTCAGCCCTGCGAGTTTCAATCGATGCTAATGCTTCTAAAGTTGGGCTCCCCTCTATCCAAGCATCTTTCAAAGTCCGTTTATATGATTCATATAAAAATTCTTTCGAAACAACTTTTGCTTTTTCGTATTCTACTTCCCATAACTTCAACTGTTCTTGTTTGAAATGTTCCTCAAGTTTGAGAGCTTCTTCGTTATTGGGATCTATCAATAAAGCTTTTGCAATTTCCAGCATAGCCTGTTCAAATTTTCCGACTATTATTAATTCTTTACCATTGGCTAAATATTCGATTATTTTTTTATTCCTTGCAAGTTCAACACCTTCAAGTTCTGCAGATTTTAAAAATTCTTCTTCTTGTTTTTTTCGACGCTCTTCTTCCAATTTGCGTTTGAGTTCTTCTTCTAATTTTCTTTTTGCTTCCTCGGCAGCTTTTCTTTTTTCTTCTTCTTTTATGCGACGCTCTTGTTCGAGTAGCTGAAGTTTTTCGGCTTCGGCACGTTTGCGCAGTTCTTCTTCTGCGGCTTTGCGTTGAGCTTCTTGACGGCGTTTGTTTTCTGCTTCCTCTCTTCGTAGCTCCTCAATTCTTCGTTTTTCGACCTCCTCGGCACGCAAACGAACTTCTTCTTCTAATCTGCGACGCTCCTCCTCGATCGGAAGAAGTTCTTTTTCTAAACTCTTGCGTTTTAATTCAGCCTCTATTAAGTTATTCGAATCTACATCAAGATTTTGTTTAATTTTAGTTTTAGAACTATCTTTTCGTTTTGCTTCTTCTTCAGCCGAGCGAAGTATTTCAAGTTCACTTGCACGGCGGCGTAGCTCTTCTTCAGCTTTTTTTCTGGCGTTTTCAGCCATTTTTTTGGCTTCATTAATTTCTTGTTGTTTCTTCTCTTTCAATTTTTGCCGGGCTTCCTCCTGAGTCTTCTGCCTAATTTCTTCGACCGACTTCTTCTCTTCGCTGGCAGATGAATCTAATTTCTCCATCTCACGTTGTTGTTCGATACTATTATTTATTCTGTCCTTATACGCAAGGGCATAAAAATTTTCAGGATCAACCTCGATAGCAAGCTTAACCGACTCGAGAGCTTTTTCAAAATCACCGACTTTAAAAAATTTATCAGCTGTTTTAAGATAATCGCCAGCTATCCTTCGCCTTTCTTCTTTACTTAAATTTTTATCGCTTTTCATATTCTATCTGTTATATTATTTTTCTCTCAATTTAATTACACCAAAAAACTCAGGTCTATTGTGCAAATTATAAAAATCGATGTCCAATAATTCTTCAGTGCTATAATGTAACGACACAGCTTTTTGTAATTTATCTAAAGCTTTGCCGAATAGCTGTGCGTGATTACTTTTACTTTTTGATGCGATTTTAATTGTATCGCTTCGTCCAACCTGTATCGCATACATCCGTGCACATTTATACATAACTTCATAATTATCTGGAGCCAAAGCTATAGCTCGTTGCGATAGTCGTTCGGCTTCTGCAAATCGCCCCATACGCGTATTGATTAATGCACGATAAATTTCGAGAGTCGCATCGTTAGGATTCTTTTTTAATTCTAACTCCACAAGATTAAGGGCACTAATTAAAAGTGGCATAGCGTCAGTCGACTGACCGATACTCTGATATAATCGAGCTAATTTATATTTGCTTTCGTAATCTTTTGGATTTTGCATAATTAAATTTTCAAAAACTCGTACAAGTCGATATGAATATTTAATCATTAATGTAGGGTCGGACATTATCGTATTCGCAACATAGTTACTGATATAAGTAGCACTATCTTTTATTATTGGAATGTATCTATTATAAATAGAAAAAGCTTCATTATATTCTTGTTTCAATTGATGTGCAGCCGTCATCAATTTAATTATTTCTGGATTGAAGGGGTCAAGATTGTAAGCTTTAGTTAAAGCATCTATAGCATCGGAATATTTTCCTGTAAGAAGATAAAGTTTACTAATAGCAGTATAATTTTCAGATATATGTGGATATAATTTTATTAAATCGTTCAACTCTGAATGAGCTGTATTGAATTTATGATTATAAATATTCATTAAACCGATATAACGTTTTGTTGGTACCGATTTATAAGCTGAAATCGCTGCACGCTGAAGCATATCATCGGCTTTTGCGAAAACTTTTTTCGATTTATTCCATCCATTATCAATTTTTAAAATCGAGGCATAACCGCTTGCAGCAAAAGCATCGGTGAAGCTGTTATCTTCCGAAGCGGCATAATCGAATAATTGCTCAGCGTTTTCGCAACTTTCGGGGGTGTTGCGATTAAGTAATTCGATCCCTCTCAGATACATTAAGAAAGCGGTATTATTGTTTGTGGAGATCCTGTATGCTTCATGATTTTCATTAGGAACTTCAATCTGAAATTCGTTCACTATCTCTTTACATATTTCAGTGGGAATTTCGATAATAAGGTTTTCGTCTTTTTGTATCCGTTTTTTCCAGATTACATTGTTGGCACTATCTTTTAAAGTTAAATCGATAACCCGTTGTTTCTCGGAACGTGAAATTACCCCTTCCAATTGATAACTAAATCCGGCAGCCACAATTAGATTGTCGATATTGTTTGAATAATTTTCGAGCATCCTGATTGATGTAAAGCCCATTATCTGAAATTGGGGTATAGTAACAAGTCGGTTTGTGATTTCTTCAGATAACGCTTTACCCAGAATGTCGTCCTCTAATATTGCGGTGTTACTTTTAAACGATCGTATTGCAATAGAGGGGGTAGGAGGAAAAATAATTGGAATAAGTTGCGAAATGATAATTCCCACCACAACAGCAGCCACTATACTCAGAGCTAGCCATGGAATTTTACGTGGAGTTTTAAATTGCGGAGGTGGATGTTTAATTTCAGTAGTTTTTTCAATCTTTTTTTCAACTTCTTCTTTTTCAATTTTTTCTTCGGCTACAGGTTCAAAAACTTTATAAGTCGATTGTATTTTTTTCCTTAAAGCCAACGCTTCGGGATGATTAGGGTCGTGAACAAGTGCTTTAGCAATTTCGATTAGGGCACGATCATAATCCCCTTTTTCTAAAAAGAGTTTTGCTTCTTCAAGCATCGTATGAATGCGTATTTCTCGTTCCTCCTTTTTACGGGCTTCTTCTGCTTCTCTTCGAGCTTTCTCTTCTTCTCGACTTATTCGTTCTAATTCTTCACGGTATCTGCGTTCTTCTTCGAGCCTTCTTTTTTCTTCCTCAATTTGGCGAAGTCGCTCCTCTTCAAATTTTTTTCTCTCCTGCTCAATTCTGAGCCTTTCTTCCTCTTCACGTCGGCGTTGAGCTTCTTGTAATTGTTTTTGTCGTTCTTCTTCGTTGTGTTTTCGAATTTCTATTTTTCTTGCCCGCTCAATTTTCAAAAGTCGCTTTATCGAGAATTCCCTCTCTAATAAAACATTTTCTGAATTCTTCCGATGTATTTCAGCTTCGCTTAATTTGGCTTCATAGATCGGAAGAGCGTCGTGTAGGGAAAGAGTGTGCTGGTGAT
>CAMTVZ010000264.1:0-29917 GCA_947085285.1 uncultured Ignavibacteriota bacterium | reverse complement strand
CATCAGTACTATCATATAAAAATAAATTCTCTTCTATTATTTCTTGATAAGTATAAGAATAGAATAAGATAAAAACAAATTCTAATAATTGTAATTCTTTTTAAGTTTGTTTATCTTCTTCCATGATTTCACATACAGAAAAGTCAAAATATAAATCTGAACAAGTTGCAAAATTGTTTGATTCAATCGCACATAGTTATGATTTTCTAAATCATTTCTTGAGTGGGGGAATCGATTTTTACTGGCGCTGGCGTGCTTTACGCTTACTGAAAAATCCGAAACCAAAATGTTTGTTGGATGTTGCTTGTGGAACAGCCGATTTTTCGATTGCGGCCGCAAAGTGTGGCGTTGAAACGATTTACGGCATCGACATTTCAGAAAAGATGCTATCAATAGGTAAAAACAAAATCGAAAAAAAAGGCTTTTCGCAAAAGATAAAATTGGAAATCGGAAATGCCGAGGCAATGCGTTTCGATTCAAATTATTTTGATGCTGCAATTGTGGCTTTCGGTGTTAGAAATTTTGAAAATCTTGAAAAAGGTTTGACTGAGATGATTCGCGTGCTAAAACCAAATGGTTCTTTATTAGTATTAGAATTTTCAAAACCTAATCTTTTCCCTTTCAAACAAATTTATTTCTTTTACTTCAAATTTATATTGCCCTTTATTGGAAAATTAATTTCTAAACACCCCGAAGCTTACAACTATCTTCCAAGCACGGTCTTGCATTTTCCAGAAGGCGAATTATTTTTAGATATTCTCAGAAATATCGGATTTAAAAATACACGACAACACCGAATGACTTTTGGAATTGCAACAGCGTATGTAGGAGTAAAATCTTGATACTAACTACAACATAATACTTGCTGCATACTCTATACTTCCAGTTAAATAATGAATCCGTCAGTTGACGGACGAATAACGAATTATGAATAATGAATTTTATAGTCTAAAAATGGAACAAAGAATAATCAAGGTAGGACACAGTCCCGACCCCGACGATGCGTTTATGTTTTACGGACTTGCATCGGGTAAAGTAAAATTAGAAGGAATCACTATCGAGCATTCACTCGAAGATATACAGACACTTAATGAACGTGCTATGCGCGGCGAGCTTGAAGTTACTGCAATTTCAGCCCACGCATTTCCGTACGTTGCCGACAAATATTGGATGATGCGCACAGGTGCGAGTATGGGCGAGAGGTATGGACCGGTAATTATTTCAAAAAAATATAAAACACTTGATGAACTTAAAGGAAAGAAAGTTGCAACTCCAGGCAAACTTACCACTGCAACTCTTCTTTTCAAATTATTTACGAACGATATTATTAACATCGATATTCCTTTTGACCAAATAATGGATAGAGTTTCCAGCGGTGAATTTGATGGCGGTCTGATAATTCACGAAGGACAAATCACATATCGAGAACAGGGGTTTAACAAGATTTTAGATTTCGGAGAATTTTGGGATGAATATACAGATGGTTTGCCACTGCCACTCGGACTTGATGTTGTGCGAAAAGATTTAGGCGAAGAGCTTGCCAGAAAACTTTCGCAAGGATTGAAAGAAAGCATTCACTATGGCTACACACATCAGGATGAAGCTATCCCTTATGCACTTGAATACGGACGTGGACTGAATTACCAGCTCGGTGAAAAATTTGTGAAAATGTACGTCAGCGAGTTGACGATTGATATGGGGGAAAAAGGATTGAAAGCACTTGAGCTACTTTTTAAACTCGGTTATGAAAAAGGAATGTTGCAGAAAGTCGATTCAATAGAATTAGTTTAATGTTTCTTATTCTTCTTGAATTTTATTTGCTTAACAATTTTTTTAACGCTTTTTTCCTTCAACCATTTTTTTCGGTCTTTTGTGTATTCGCCTTCACCAGTTTCAGTAAACTGTAAAAATTTTACCATACCAACAGGGCCTAATTCTTTAGCTAAGGCTTCAAGTCCTGCTTTTCTTATTTTACTTTGGGTTAATGTTTGTGTCTTCATAATTTCAATAACCGTATAAATATAGTTATTTGAACTATTACTTCATATTTTTGTAAATTGTGTTGTAAATTATTTAAAAATGGAATTCAAAATTGATTGCACAAAACAATTTTTCTTTTACACTAATCGGTGGCGAAAACGAAATCGGTGCCAACTGTTATTACTTGAGCGTTGACGGAACAGGAATTATTTTAGACGCCGGACTTCATCCTGAAAAAAATGGATCCGAAGCACTCCCAAAGTTTGGGTTGCTCGATAATCTATCCACCGACTTCATTTTCATATCACACGCACACACCGACCATATCGGAGCGCTCCCTTATTTAATTCAAAAAAATCCACATATTAAAATTTACACAACTCCTCAAACACGCGACCTGGCTGAAGTTATGCTACATAACAGCTTGGCACTGACACAAAAAGAAATCGCAGACTCCGATCCATTGCCAAAATACACTCACGAGCAAGTTGACCTGCTTACCGAATCATTTAATGTTATTAAATATAACGAATCGCTTCCGATTCAAGGTTACCGACATTTTAGTAACGAAGATATACAAGTTACTTTTTTAGATGCGGGGCATATTCTTGGTGCGGCGGGAATACTCCTACAAACAAATGACATTAGAATATTTTATACTGGCGACACTAATGTGAGTAAACAATCAATTTTAGCTGGGGCTGATTATCCGCAACACCCCGTTGATGTTCTGATTCTTGAGACGACATCCGCATCTTCCGATACAAACACAAACCGACAAGATGAAGCGAAACGACTTGCTAAATCGATCAATAAGATTGTTGAGAAAGGGGGTTCAATTTTATTCCCAGTATTTGCATTAGGTAAGTTTCAGGAAACTCTCGCACTTCTTCACAACTTGATGCATAAAGGGGCAATTCCTATTCTTGATATCTATACAGGAGGAATGGGATGTGAAATTTCGGACATATACGATATTCACAGATACAACACAAAAAGAAACATAAAAGATTTTTGTTTAAAAGATATCCCACAACTCCCTATTGATTATGAAGAATTATTGACTGCCAAATACTTCAAAGTTCCAAGTATTGTTTTAGCATCCAGCGGAATGATGTTTGAAGGAACAACATCATTTGCACTCGCACAAAGATGGTTAAAGGAGAAAAACTTCGGGATTTTTTTTGTAGGATACCTGACCCCCGATTCGCCTGGATATACAATTCTAAATTCAAAGACAGGAGATATTATTGAACTCAGCAATACTTCCGATAAAATTAAAGTAGCAGCTGAAGTTGAATATTTTCGGCTTACCTCTCACTCGAACCGAGATGACCTAATATCACTTGTAAAAAAACTACAACCGAAAACTGTAGTACTGGTTCACGGTGAACAGAGTGGGATTGATTGGATGGAAAAAGAGTTGTCTGCTCGTTTTCCATCCATCAAAATTATAAAACCGAAGATTGGAGAAAATTATCCAGTCAAGATTAAATAGAACACGGATAAACACAGATTTATTATCCGTGTCAATCCGTTGAATCAGTGTGAATCCGTGTTCTATTCATTAAAACTTTTCATATTTATCTTTGGCAACTCCACATACAGGGCATTTATCAGGTGCTTCACCGATAACTGTATGACCGCAAACCGGGCACACATAAATATCGGCTTCAGAAATATCTTTCCCTTGTAGAACCAATTCTTTTGCTTTTGTGTACATTTCTTCGTGGATCTTTTCAGCTTCTATTGCATAATAAAACGATTTCACCGCCTCTTTTTCGTTTTGCAATTTAGCAACTGCATCGAATACGGGATACATTTCGGAAACTTCATAATTCTCGCCACCTGCAGCATCAGTCAAATTTGTAACCGTGTTGTTAATTTTTTCCAACAGCCGTAAATGATTAGTAGCGTGGACTTTTTCGGCAGCCGCTATTGCCCGAAACAATTTTGAAATTTGGGGAAAACCTTCCCGAGCTGCTTTCTCAGAATAGATGAGATACTTCATGTGTGCTTGACTTTCGCCGGCAAACGCCGCTTCAAGGTTTGCTTTGGTTGTGTGTTTCATATTTCTTTCCTTATAATTTTATGTTTGTTAATTATTTTTTAATTGTCTTAACATCAGAAATTTTATTTGATAAGAAATACAAATCAAATATATCCCTCGCTATAGTAAACCTTCTCTGCCCAGAAATCGCCCGTAGTTTTTCAACCAATATTTCTTCTAAGGCATAAACTTGAATTGAAGCAGATGGTAGATTATGAACATCGGAGAAATTATGATTGATATTAGCATCTACTGGCGAATAAACTAATAATTCATCCCGATTGATATGAACTTGGACAGACCGTGGAGAACCCCGATACGCTAAAGGTCCACGATAGTATATCTTAGCTTCGAAAGATTCTTTTCCATAATCGTCTTCAATTGTTTCGACCTTTGTTCTTTCAATATCAGTAGCGACACCTAATTCGTGTTGCATTTGCTTTTTTGTATCATCTATAATTTTCAATAAAGTTTCGCTCGTTATTTGAGTTAAACAAGTAAAGTCCAGGTCTTCTGAAAATCTGTAATCTGGGAAATAACACTTTGCTAAAGCCGTTCCTCCTTTAAATATCCAGGAATGTCTAACATCCTTGTTTTGCATAAGAAAATATAAAAAAACACCAAGAACATAATCGTGGTCAATGATCGTAGGTTCAACACCCAATGCCCCAGCGATTCGTTTAACTTCTTCGTGGCTAATCATTCGATACTAACATTTATAATAACCCGCCAGCGTGTCGAAATTTTTCCAGACTTTTTCCTAACCGGTTGAAGTGGAACGATCCCGGCACTTAAATATTTTTGCCAAGATTCCAATATAATTTCTGCTTCCTCCGGTAAATTTTTAATAAGCGTTTCAAATAAATATCCTAGTCGTTTTTTAACAGCGCCATTTGGAAAATTATTTATGTACTCATCCAACTTTTGCCAAGAAATCTCTTTGGCTGCTAATTTAATTGCCTTTACTAATTCCTCGATTCCGCCTGCCCGTTCAACATCGTCTGCACAGTCAATAAGAGTTTTTTCCTTATCGGTAATAAAAATGGCTTTCCCGTTTTTCCATTCTTTGGCATTACCGAAAAACTTTCTCTCATCCACAGTAACAAATTCGTAATGCACTCCAAACACCTCGCAACCTTTGGCACTTTTGCGTTTTGTGGTTTGAACATAAATAATTCTTGGAATTTGCTCTGTCCAATTCCAGTGTCGTATTGCTGTCCAATAGGCAATTGCTGATGGATTTACAAGTTCTGCTGCTATCATAAAAGTATCGGCGCTCCATTGCCTTTGAGGTCCTGCTTCCAGAGGTATAACTAAATACTTACCTTTTTCAATTCGCTCAATCCAACCCTTTTTCCGAAGACGCCATAAAAGGTCATACGCCTTTTGTTTATTCTTCCAGAAGGATATTGCATTCTCGATATTGAAAAAACCATTATTTTTTGAAGCAAAAAGACTTATGAACTCTGCCTCTTTGGGACCTAATTCAGTTATATATTTTCCCATAATTCTCTTATTTTAACCAATATATTCGTGTAATAATATATAACATTATTATCAATAAATCAATTGTGAAAAAAGCATTCAAAATATCCTCACTTTCTATCAAAAAACGGATTCTTCGGGCTTACGCTTAATGGGATCCCGAATGCAATCTTCACTTCATCACCTAACAATTTCAAATCTACAACAGCCTTCCCCACCGAGTACATAACTCTATTATCAATTCTATGATTCGCTGCAACACTCACAGCCGAACCAATTGCAATCCCTAAATCATTCGTGTTGAATACGCAAGGAACATCTTGATGCCTATTTTTTTCGTCACAGTTTGGGTAACCGCACAGGTCGCAAGGTTGAACGTTGATACTTTTAATACGAGTACCTATGAGTAACAAAAAATCGGCAGAGAGAATATTGTTCGCATCACGCAGAAAGAAAGACGAGGCTTCGTGCCGACTTGCAATTTTTTTCATCGCTTCAGAGATTTTTTCGATTTCATTTTTATCGGCAATTGCGATTACTAAATTGTCGATGCCTCTTGCCTTAGGTGCAGTTCTTGCCGCTGTAGCCATTTGTTTTACAACGTTGTAGATGCCTTCTGTTCTAATATTTTCTTCGAATATTAGTGCCATAGTTTCTCCTATTTATTTTGTTTGAAATTAATAAAGTTCAATGAGAATTACAATCCAATGATTGTACAACTATCCGTGAAAATCAGTTTAATCAGTGTTTATCAGTGTTCTATATTTTATTTTTATTTTATCTGTAACTCTAAATTGATTGTAAACTTTTTCATTCATCTTTTTCACCTTCACCACTTCAGCCAGCGAATTAGTTAAAAATACCTCGTCGCAATCGAATAACTCCGAAACATCTAAAATCTTTTCCTCAATCGGAATTTTCAATTCATTACAAATCTCAAAAACTACTTTTCGAGTTATTCCCGGTAATACTCCGCAATGAAGCGATGGAGTAAAAACAACCCCATCTTTAACCAAGAAAATATTCGTCCGCGTACATTCAAGTATATGGTTCTCATTATCAATAAAAATTGTTTCGTCGTATCCCTTCGACTTTGCATTTCGATAAGCAAGATTATTCAGAAAATAGTTAGTCGTTTTGTGCATCCGTAGCTTGTAGCCGTGAGCAAGTTTTTCTGGGTGAACTATAACACTTACAGAATCAGGAAATGTCGGTTTATACTCCGATGCCTCAATCAAAACTATTTGTTCATCGATATTTATGTTTTTGCTTACCGTAATTCTTATACGTGCGGAACTCAATTTATTAATTTTTAATAACTCTGAAATTGCATCCGTAATTTGATTATCATTTATTATCTTAAAACCAAACAATTGGAGTGAATTGTTCATCCTTTGCAAGTGCTCGGAAAGTCTGAAAGGAACACCGTCGTAACTGCGAAGTGTTTCAAAAATTCCTTCTCCATACAGAAATGCCGAGTTAAACGGAGAAATTATCGCAGAATCTTTTTCTAAAAACTGACCGTTAAGGTAAACTTTCATTTTACCTCCGCAGCAAGTGCTTTAAACATTGCGGCTGCTTTATCCAAAGTTTCCTGAAATTCTTTTTCTGGATCGCTGTCGGCAACAATTCCGCCGCCAACTCCGAAGGTAACTTTACCTTTTTCCCAAGTCATAGTACGAATTGCAATATTAAATTTTGCAGAGCCATTAAAACCTATATATCCGATTGCACCTGTGTAGATCCCTCGTCTGTTTTTTTCGAGTTCATCGATAATCTGCATAGCCCGGATTTTTGGTGCGCCGGTTATCGAGCCGCCGGGGAATGCCGACACAATTAAATCAAGGATATCACAATCATCACGCAACTCACCGCAAATCCTCGCAACCAGATGATGCACACTTGCATAAGTTTCGACCATCTTTAAATCGGGGACAAGAACACTTCCGGTTTTACAAACTTTGTTTAAATCATTTCTTTCTAAATCTATGATCATCAAAAGCTCGGCATTGTCTTTCGGACTGTTGAACAACTCTCGTTTTAATTTTTCGTCTTCTTCGGGAGTTTTTCCACGCCGAATAGTCCCTTTTATCGGTCGGGTTTCAACATTTTTCCCTTGCACATCCAAAAACAATTCTGGCGATGAACTGAGCACCCAATCGTTTTCACCTACACACATCAGTGCCGAAAACGGGGCGGGATTCATCTCCCTCAATCGCTCATATAAAACGAGCGGAGAAATGTTTACATCTCCTGAAAATTGCTGCGATAAATTTACCTGATAGATATCACCATCGGCAATGTATTGCTTGGCTTTTTCAACTTTTATCAAATATTCATCATGCAAACAATTTGATTTTATTTCGATTTGAACCTGCCCAACCTCTGATGTAATCAAAGAGGAAGGTGGTTGATGCCTTCCCTCAACACAATCATTTATTAATTTGATATGCTGCTGCAAGTTACCGACGCCCGCAATCATCCACTTTTGTGAATCGTGATTGTAAGTCAGTCCCCAATCGTACAGACCGAAGAAAATATCTGGCAACCTTGTAGATGCCGGTTTTGTGAGTGTTACATTCTCGAACGAACATCCAAAATCATAACTAAAGTATCCTACAAGTCCACCGTAAAAATTTTCCTCATCTTCATTAGTTTTGTATTGGTTCAGAATAGATTTAAAATAATCAAGCGGCGCTTCTGTAATTTTATTTTTACTCGCTTTCGTATAACTGAATAATTCTCCCTGCTCCAAACTGATTATAGCAATCGGATCTGTAACGATGATTGACTTTCTTCCCAGGTCGGGATGCGGCATAGTGCTTTCCAAGAGAATCGTTCCGCTTTTGTGACACAACTTTTGGAACAAATCAAAAGGAGAATAATTGAAATCTAATAAAATGGATTTAGCCTGAATTTGCATCACCATTCGATTTCACAACTATAGTTGTTGGCTGTTGTTATCAAATATCTTTATTACATCGTACAGCGTCGTCCGCTGAGTTGGAATAAATCCCGCTTGCCTGATTATATCGATTACTTCTTCCGTGTTCGATTTATTCACAAAGTTTGCAGCAGCGTGAACGTTCTCCTCAAGCAACGTTCCACCAAAATCATCGGCGCCGAAGTGAAGTGCAACCTGTCCGATTTTTTTCCCTTCCGAAAACCAGGATGCCTGTATGTGCGCGAAATTATCTAAATAAATTCTCGATAAGGCAAGTATTTGCAGATATCGGGTTGGTGATGCATAATGAGGAATAATTTTCGCAAGTGGAGTATTTTCTGGTTTAAACGACCAAGGTATGAATGCAGTAAATCCTGAAGTTTCGTCTTGCAACATTCTGATTCTCTCTAAATGTTCGATTATCTCTTCTTCAGTTTCGATATGTCCGTACATCATTGTTGCTGTTGACTTATATCCAATTTTATGTGCCTGCCGCATTACATCAATCCACAAGTCGGCTGTTTCTTTTTTATTCGATATTTTCTTTTTGACTCTATCGGATAAAATTTCTGCACCACCGCCGGGGAGTGAACGCATTCCAGCATCCCACAATTGTTTAAGTACCTCGCTTATAGATAAACCCGATACTTCCGACATCCCTACGATTTCAGAGACAGAGAAGAAGTGTGGATAAATTTGAGGAACTTCATTTCTCGTTCGACGAACAAGCTCCAGATAAAAATCAAAAGATAGATTCGGGTTTACTCCACCTTGTAATAAAACTGTGGTTACACCCTTTGCCGCCGACTCTTTGAACTGTTGAATAAGATGATCAACAGTGTAGGTGTACTCACCCTCTTCGCCCGGATGACGATAGAATGCACAGAAGATGCAATCTATTGTGCAGACGTTAGTGTAGTTTGGATTTGTATCGACCACAAATGTAACCTGAGGTTTTGGATTTTTCCGATACCGCACAATCGAAGCTAACTCACCAAGTTCCAATAGCGGAGCTTTTTGAAGAAGCTTCAATCCTTCCTCAGCAGTTATTCGGTGGTTGTCTTGTATTTTATGATATATATTCTGTAACATAATTTATCAACTTCACATTTACTTACTACTTACTGGCATTCTCTCAAGCTTAGCCACCATCTCTCTGAAAACTTCCATAGCTTCACGTTCACGTTCACCAAGAACATAATTAAATCCTTCAAGATATTCTTTAGTCTCTTGTGGAGTCAGTCCTAACTTTTTCCCATCCTTCGCACCAATTATATCAAGATTATTCAAACCTTTCTGCAATGAATTCTCGATGGAATTTATAATTTGATTTTTCAATTCTACAGACAAACTCTTCCTTACAACAAATACGGCAAAGACGAATGGAAGCTTTTGCCAATCGAACCATTCAGTAGCTAAATCGTATTTAAAATTAAATCCGGGAATCCCTAATTTCAAATTTTTTAAAGCTTCATCTCCTATTAATATTACGGCTGAATAATTTTGATAATCATTTGTTTTCATTCTCTCAAGAGAAGCACTAACTCCATACTTTTCTTTCAATATAACTTCTAAAAGTTTTACAGAAGTCGAAGTATCATCGATAACGCCAATAGTTTTGCCGGTTAAATTTTTCCATTCATATTTAGAAAATAGTAAAACACTCTGAACTTGGTTACGAGTTGCGATACACCAATCCATCAGCTGTAAGTTTTCTTCCTGTTCAAAATAATCGACAAGCGAAATCAAACCGGCATCTACATAGCCTGCTTTGAAGAGGATGCCCAAACGGCGAGGAGTAACAGGTAAAACCTTGCAAACTTCGTTATCGAGATGGTTATAAATAGGGACAGAATTCAGGTAAGGAATTTTTCCGATTAAATTATCAGTGTGAATTTTAAGTGGATTATAAAACACATCGCGCTCGACAGGAATTTTACCTGCATCTTTGATTATTCTAATAATTTTTTCTTTTGTCAACATCATCGGACTTGAAGCCCCCGCATCGTGAGCGATATGTTCTTCACCGACTGTGCCGTCAATATCGTCGGCGCCGAAGTTTAGAGCAACGGCTGCTACCTCTTCAGTCAACATCACCCAGTATGCTTTTATATGCGGGAAATTATCTAACATCAGCCTCGAAATTGCAATGGTTTTTAAATCGTCTATCGATGAACCATACTCATCGCGTGGTTTAATCCCAGTTTCTCCAGGTTGAAATGTTAGTGGAATAAATGTGAGGAATCCGCCCGTTTCATCCTGAGCTTCCCGAAGTTTGATTAGATGTATGAGCCGCTCTTCTATCGTTTCGATATGACCGTAGAGCATTGTTGCGTTAGTCGGTATTCCCATACGGTGAGCAGTTTTATGAACATTCAGCCAAACTTTCTCGCCGACTTTTTGATTGAAGAGGAGACGGCGGACACGTTCGGAAAAAACTTCAGCGCCTCCGCCGGGCATTGTCTTCAAACCGGCTTCTTTCAACTGACGTAAAACTTCTTCGACTGGCATCTTAAATTTTTTATGGAAGAAATCTATTTCGATAGCAGTATAAGCCTTAACGTCGGCATCGGGAAATTTTTTATGGATGGAAGAGACTATGTCGAGATATCTCTCCCACTCCCAGTCGTGCGGCATACCGCCGGTGATGTGGACTTCTTTTATTTCTGGAGTAATTTTTGAGAGGATATCGTTCGTTGTCATCTCGTAAGCGCCGGTCTCTCCTTTTTTCTTGGCGAAATCGCAGAACTTACAAGAGAGGACACACACATTCGTATGTTCAATTTTCTGATTGAGTACAAAGTAAACCGCATCGCCATTTTTTTGTTGTTGGACGAACTGCGCCATCTTACCAAGCGAGATGAGGTCGTTGGTTTTATAGAGGGCGAGTCCATCTTCAAGTGTTAACCGCTCGCCGTTTTGGATTTTTTGATAGATGGGTAGTAAAGAGTTATTACGGAAATTGATTGTCATTAATATTTCGTTTATATCTAAAAGTGGTTAATAAGAAGTTATTTTTTTGATAAAATAAGTAGATATTCTGACTTCATTCCTTCTGGATTCTTATTATTTCTAGAGCCGAATAATTGTCGATTCTTTATTCTGTCATCAAGAACTTTTTCAAAATCAAAACCTCGATCACAAAAATATTCCATAAGAATTCTCCATGTTTCAATTTCGTTGCCGTCCACGGTTGGATTTCCTACGAAGATGCAACTTTTTCCACCTTTTTTAATATAGCTCATTGCTCTTTCTAAAGCTTTAATAGTGTAACAAAAGTACGAATCAACAATTGCTATTAAATCTTTTCTTTCGATTTTCGACTTTATCTCGTTTAAAGTTTTCGTTTCAAAAATTTGATCTGCTTTTCTATAAGGAATTTCTAATTTTGAAATTTCCTTTATTTCTTCTTCTGTGTGTCCTAGCCAATACAACTCCAGCTTTGCTGTCCTGATGTATTCTTGAGCTTGCAGGTAAGGTGGGGAGGTTATAAGACAACTAATTAGATTATTTTTTTCAAAATTGAAATATGCTGAATCTACGCCACCGTAGTACAATATCTGATTTTTGTGACCTTTTGTCATAAACTGCAAATGACATACACTGTCATAATATTGCAGGGAAAGAGAATAAATCATTTTTTTTAACTGAGTTTTCCAATCTTGTTTTAATAATTGTTCGATGTATTGTTTTTTACTTTTTGAACGGAAGAGTTTGGGGGTTCTATGCTCAGCATAGGAAAAGTGCTTGCTAGCTTTGACAAGTGCCGCTTGGATTACCATTGAATAAATATTCTTCTGAAGTGTTTTAAAATAACCCCAGTATTTACACAATTCTTGTAGCATTTCTTCTGGATACCAGTATTCAATGCTTGTCCAAGCTGGAAAAAATTTTTCTTTATTATTATCAAAGCCTCTTAAAACCTTATACAATTCCGACTTTGAGTGTTTCTCTATGCCAGTAAATATTTTAATAGGAATAATATGGTTTAGTAGCAAATTCAAATCATATAGTATTGCATTTCTTTCATGTATGAATGCTTCTAACCCAACTGTTCCAGAACCTGCGAATGGATCGATAATCCAATCGTCTTTATCTGAATATTCTACAATGCAGTACTTTACAACGTGCGGAATGAACTTAGCTGGATAATAGTAAATTGAATGAGTTAAATAACCGGTATCTGTTATTTCAGGAAAAATATCTCTGAAAGATACTATTTTAGGCTTGAGTTCTAAGTTATCTGTTTCAGTATCTTCAAAAGTTTCTGTTGTGGTAGAAAAAATATCCAATTGATACTTACTATTAGGCTCTTTTACTTTTTTTTCTACTTGGTTTTCTTTGTCTACATATACTTTTTTTTGTGTGTGGCTTTTATCATAACATGCTTTCAAAAAAAGCATGTCTCGAATGTAGTGCATTTGGTCTGAAGGTGATTCTAGAGGAATGCTATTATCTTTCCAAAGAGGAACAATATTACTAGTAATTTCGTCTATTGAACTCACTAAATTTTTGTAAGAAGAAAAGTCAAATTTAGAATTGGTCTTTTTGAATTTTTCATTGAGTAATTTAATGTTAGATATATTTTTGAAAGTCCTGGTTTCAATTTCTAAACTTGCAATTGTATAAGATATCCAAAGGTCATCCCAAATCCCCACAAGTTTGGTAATATCATTTATTGCATTCAAAACATTTTTGTTGCTCTTGTTTCCACTCCATTCTAAAATACACTGCATGATTTCGTCAACACCGTAAGCTAACTTCAAAGTGATATTTTTATCAATACCAACGCCACTAGAGATCTCTTTCTGAAATTTGCTTTCACTAATGTCAATTAAATCTTTTAGTGAAGAATACATTTTACTAATTGTTGAATTTTTCTGTATCGAATCTCTTTCGTCCCACACAGCAACAATATACATGATTTCTTTTGAACTTTTACTTTCCATTCTCAAAATTCCACGTAACATATCGACTAACGACCCTTTTGCCGTTGTGCCGCCTGTGTCATCACGTGAGCGAAGTTGAAAAGTAATAATTTTTTCTTTCTCTGAATTATATCCCATTACATCTATATCGAGTCTTGGTACTTTTTTCCCTAAAGCTTCTGTTAAAATTTTATGCATCTGTGTTACTTTTTCGGGAACTATGTCACATCCAGCAAAATTCTCTAATATGTTTCGTATCATCTCTTCCAAGACTTTCCCTTGTCTTGCACGAAATGAACTGTTAAAAAACTGATGAAAAGAAAACATCGGCGAATAGAATTTTGCTAATGCATATTGATTTGCTAAACTATCGGCTCTGTTTATTCCCGCAACGAACTTTTTAATTTTGTCCAGCTCATTCTTGAGGGATTCGATGTTTTCTTCAAAAAGAAAGTTGATAATTTTTGAGCTAAGTCCTAGGGGACTTTTTAGAATTTTCTTTATTAGCAAAGTACGTTCGTTTTCATCAACAAGGTTGAGGAATATTCTTTCTTGGAAATTTTTAGTTTTTATCATTGATATTTTTTCACTATGCTTTAACTGTTTTTTATACATTACATTAAAAAAGATATGTTATTCATCTTCATTTTTTCTCGTGAATATGCAAGTCTTGATGTAAATTGGTAATTACTCTCAGCTTTTCGTATCCATTCTTTCCACGGCTCATTGCGCATAGATAACCTTTCCAGTTTCGTACGCTTCTTTTAAAAACCAATCGCCTTGAGGGATGCGTCGCTTCAAATCATCCTCGGTTCGCACAATGATATCTAAAGCGAAATGTATTGGCGTTAGCGATTTGTAAATTTCGTATCGCTGTTGGATCGGTCGCTTCGTTGTGTTCATCACAACACGCAAATCTACGTCGCTGTTCTCATCCGCTTTTCCGTTAGCATACGAGCCGAAGAGAATAATCTTTTGTACATCAAACTTTTCAGCAATGCGCATCGCAATGGAGCGGATTTCTTTCATCGATATGTGATTATTGCATTTCATAATACATGTGAGTTATTTACCGCCGATCTTTTCTTTTTGGTTTCTCGATGGGAAGCTTCTCCCGCACAAATTCCCTCACAGCACGTGCAGTTTTAACTGCAAGTAGTGCTTTCTTTCGGTCGGCACTGTGACCGGGGTATCGAAAGTCAACACTATATGCATCAAGTCTGCGTACTAACTCGCGAATGAATTCGAAGGATGGATTAACTTCGAGGCATAGGGGAAGAATCAGCTTTTCTAACTGATGTTTATATTCGAATCTTTGATTTGCAGCCGTGAGAAATCCTTTTAAATACTTTTCAGCGCACTGGTGAGAGCAAAAGCACACGAGGTCATAATTTGGTTTTCTTCTATGTTTAATTAATCGATTCGCAGCTACGAAATCTGCTTCGGCTTTTTCTATCCATTGTTTCGCTTCTATGGTAAGTTTCAAACCGTTACCCATAGATAACCCGTCCTTTGTTGACGATATCTTGTAAAAACCAATCTCTGCTACCAGATGCCGCTCTTACATCCTCTGGTTTTTTGATAACAACATCGAGTGGAGCTTTAAAATCCGCAAGAATAGAATATATTTGGTAACGCAATTCATAATGTCGTTTCTTGGTGTTCATTATAATAAGAAGATCCACGTCACTTTCCGCCGTCGGTTTTCCATAGGCGTAAGAACCAAAAAGAATTATCTGCACCACATCAAACTTCGCCGCTATTCGTTTTGCAATATTGCGGATTTCCTTCATCGATATGTTGCTTTTGCGTTTCATAATTTTTCTGAGGCACTCATCTTTTCTTCTTCGCTCGCGGTTTTGCGATGCCGAGTTTTTCACTAATAAACTTTCGCACTACTTTCATGTGCCTTAATGACAACTTGGCCTCATCCGCAGTAGCGAAATCGCCAGGGTAGCGTATATCAATGGCATAATCGTTTAGTGAATCGAGCTCTATTCGAATGAGTTCTAAAGAAGAATCGTGGGGCAATATAAGGTTCAGTAAATATGTCAAATCATGTTTTTTCTTAAATTCAATCTTGTAAGCAATTAGTAGCGCTTTAAGATATTTCTCGGCACACTGTTGGGCATGAAAACAGATGGCATCATAACTCGCCGAGTCATTATACTTTGAAAGACGTAATGCGGATCGATAATCGCCTTCCGCTTTTGCAATCCACTGCTTAAGCTCGTTTGTCATATAAAATTTTGCCTTGAGTGTATGCATCTTTCAAAAACCAGTCGCCCTGAGGAATCCGTACTTTGATATCTTCAGGAGTTCTAACAATTATATCAATTGGAAAAGGCTTCGGGTAGAGTGCCTCGCAAATTTCAAGCATCATCTTCCGATTCGAGGGTTTGTTATGTTTCATAATGATAAGATAATCGACATCACTTCCTTCAGTTGGCTTCCCATAAGCATATGATCCCAAAAGAAGAATTTTTTCTACAGAAAATTTCTCGGCTATAAACATAGCGAGAGACCGAATTACTTTCATCGGTATCCGTTTTCGTGGATTATATTTCCAACCATTTATAATTTGATTCTTCGACACTTTTTGCATTACGTTTTCAAAATCTTTCACCATTTCTCAATTACTAATTTAACAAGGTCTTCATTCATCACAACAATCGAATCTATGTCGCTGTTTTCATCCGCTTTTCCGTTAGCATACGAGCCGAAGAGAATAATCTTTCGCACATCAAACTTTTCAGCAATGCGCATCGCAAAGGAGCGGATTTCTTTCATCGATATGTGATTATTTTCTTTCTTCGTAACTAAATTTGTTCAAAAAACAGGAAACTTCCAAATCATATTCTCCAATAATTCAGAAATCCCCGCCTGCGGACGGGCAGGCATTAATCCTTTTTCCAAATCATTTCCCACTTCTCATCAACCAACTTCACAATTCTTTCATCCATCGAAAGGGGTTGCTGGTAACCCGGTTTCCAGGTAGCATCGATACCCATAACACCGGAATAGACGGGTGAAATTCCGATAAGTTTTTGTTCGGTAAAACTAACGTCGCGCTCACAATCAAACCGTGTAAAAATTCCCCAGATGTAGTTTTCTTTATCGTGGATATCCACATCCTCGCTAACAGCCGCGACAAGTTTGAGTGAAGAAAGTTCAGGAAGTAAGAGGAGTTTTTGGAGAATTTCTTTTCCAATGGATTGATGGTCGAAGACTCCCCACGGGTCTATCGACCCGTCGGGTCGTAGACGACTCGTCGAGATCATTTGAGCATTGGAGTCCGCCATCGACGGATGGATTTTGGAATCGACTTTTATAATTAATAAAGTGTTCTCAATCAGGTTGATGTCTAATATTCTACGATCCTGTGTTAGAAGCATTGAGCGTAAAGTTTTAGAATTGAAATCTCTTTGCTCACCATTATTAGTTCTTCCCTCTTCGCTTTTTGCTCTCGGCTTTCTACACGCATCAATCACCATCTTACTCCCTAAATTCATTTTGTAACTTGTAAAGTCGAGTGTATCGAGTGGAACTTTTGGTATCATAATAAAATCGTAGTGTGGGTCAAAATTTTCTCGAATCTCTCTCAATACAGCATACCAATCTTTCGGGTTAACACCGGCAGAAACTGTTACGATGCACTTTGTTAAGGAGAGCTGTCCTTCGCCCATCAACGACATTGCAGTCTTAGCTGCTTCTTTTGCATAACGCTCTTCGATTTCTACAACGAGCAAGTTATGAAAACCTGCTTCATAGTAAGCCCACAAACTTTTAATCTCCGGGTGCATCAATCGGATTAGCGGACCTAAAATTTGCTGAGTTGCATCGCCTAAAAACTTATCTTCCATCGGTGGCTTGCCTACCACGGTTGCAGGATAAATCGGATTTTTACGATGAGTAATTGCATTCAAGAGAAAAACAGGGAATTCGGAAGCCGCTGAATAATGACCGAAGTGATCACCAAATGGACCTTCTAACTTTGATTCCGAGAGAGAAACTTTTCCTTCGAGTATAAATTCAGCGTTAGCAGGCACATCTATAGAAATAGTTTTACCGCGAGTCATCGGAATTCTTGCGCCTCGCAAGAAACCTGCAAACATCACTTCATCGATTCCTTCGGGAAGTGCTGCGACGCTCGCAAGCAAAAGTGCCGGATCGCTACCCAAAACTACGGCAAGCTCGAATTCTTTTCCTAACTTCTGAGCCTGAAAATAATGAAACCCTCCCCCCTTCTGAATTTGCCAATGCATTCCGGTTGATGAGTCGTCAAACATTTGCATGCGATAAATACCAACATTTCGTTTTTTTGTCGACGGGTCATATGTCATTACTTGCCCAAGAGTTATAAATCTTCCTCCGTCAAGGGGCCAACATTTTTGAATCGGGAGTTGAGAGAGTTTGGGTGCATCAACAATTTCCTGTGCAGAACCTCTTACAATTTTTTTCGGGCGTGAAGCAATCAACCGTTTTACAATTTTTTTATGTTCTAAAATTGTGTTCAACTTTGGAGGCATTGCTCGCTCCATAAATTCAATTAACTTTGCACCCAATTCTTCGGGGTGAATGCCGAGTGCGTGTTCAATTCTTCGTTCGCTTGCAAGTATATTCATTGCAAGAGGATATTTTGAACCTTTCGGATTTTCAAATAATATTGCTGGCTTCTTTTCTTTAAGTGAACGCACAGCAATTTCAGTCGATTCTAACTCAGGATCGATTTCAGTTTTTACTCGATGAAGTTCGCCGATAGATTCAAGATATTGCAAGAATTCGGTGAGTGCTGGAAAATATTTTTTCATTCTAATTCTTCTGACCTCCACCCTTTTGAATTGTAAACTCCAATTACCGAGAGAAGTTTATTTACGAAAGCATTAATGTATTCATCGACAGTTTTAGGTTTAAAATAAAGTGGTGGGGAAATAGGCATAATAACAGCACCAGCTTGTGATAGTCGAGTACACTGATCCAGAGTGATTGTAGAGAGAGGGGTTTCGCGAATACATAATATCAATTTACTTTTTTCCTTCAAGGCAACCTGCGCCATACGGGTAATTAATGAATCGCCAATACCCGAAGCAATCTTGCCGAGAGTCGAAGTTGAGCAGGGTAAAATTATGACAGCGTCAATTTTATTTGTTCCTGACGACAATGGTGCGGCTAAATCATCATTCGAGAATTGTCGTTTAATGTAAGGTTTGAGCTGATCGACACTGATTCCAAGCTCATCTTTTAACAAAGCTTTGCCCCACTTACTAACGACTAAATATTTATCCAGATTACACTGTTTCAAAAATTCAAGGGCGTAGATAGCGCCCGACGAGCCAGTGATACCCACAGCTATTTTCATAAATTGACACCTTTCATCAAAACCATAAATAGAATAACGAAACCGATGATTGCATTAATTTTAAAGAATGCTAATTCGACATCGGAAGATTTTTTTTGTTCAAGATAAAGTAAAAATCCAGCAACCAGAAGGAATGGAATTGCAGTTAAATTTTTTATTGATAGTACAAACAACAAAACCAAAACTGTGAAAGCCAAGATATGAAGAATTGCTGAAATCTGCAAAGCTTTTTTTGAACCCAAACGAGAGGGGAAAGAATACAAACCAGCGCTCCGATCGAAAGCTTCATCCATAGTTGAATAGATAATATCAAAACCAGTCGCCCAGAAAAGTGTGAAAATTGGTAACAATAAACCTATTAAAGAATCATCGAAGCTCCCTTTTACAGCGAACCAACCCCCTAAAGGGGCCATTGCCAAACCTAACCCGACACCGAAGTGAGCAAATTTTGTAAACCGTTTTAGATACGGATATGCTAAAAAAATGAATAAGGGAATTGGAGAAAGAATAAAACAAAACATTGAAATAAAATAAGCCGAAATTAAATAAAGCAAGAGCCCAAATAGAGTAACTCCGATGGCTTCCATAGTTTTCATTTTCCCTGATGGTAGTTCTCGACTTTTAGTTCTGATGTTTCGTTTATCGATTTCCGAATCGATTATTCGGTTTAGCGACATTGCCACAATTCGTGCACCTATAGCAGCAAATAACACCAACAGTAGCAGTTTCAACGAAGGAGTTTCTTCAGCTGCTAAAAATACCCCAGCATAAATTAGAGGTAATGAGAAAAGAGTATGTTCAATTTTTATAAAACTAAAATATTTTTTCAAGTTTTTTCTTTACAATGTAAGTTGCTTTAGGTTTTTAAATCCGGAATCCAATCTGTTTTCTTGGTGTCCGTGAAATTGTTGAAAGCTCATTAATATTTCGCACAAACTTATAAACGCCCTCATTACTTTTATATTCACTAGAATCGCTCGATTACTTTTTAAGTACCGAAGAGAGCATTGCAACATCCTGTTCAGTAAACGCATATAAAGTCGGCCACCTTTAGAAACTACTGACGACGCAAATTGCGACCTCAAAGAGGTTTATTCCCACTCAATCGTTGCTGGTGGTTTAGAACTGATATCATACACAACCCGGTTCACACCCGCTACCTCATTAATAATTCTACTCGATATTTTTTCCAAAATATCTGCCGGCATTCTGAACCAATCGGCAGTCATACCATCAACGCTGGTAACAGCTCGTAGTGCGATTACATTTTCGTATGTTCTTTCGTCTCCCATTACTCCGACCGATTGAACAGGTAACAGAACTGCAAATGCTTGCCATATTAAGTCGTAAAGTTGTGCATTCTTCAATTCCTCTATAAAAATAAAATCAGCTTTACGTAATATTTCTAACTTATCAAATGTAACATCACCGATAATTCGGACTGCAAGTCCGGGACCTGGGAAAGGATGTCGATAAAGCAAATCGTGAGGTAAGCCGAGTTCTTTTCCGACTGCACGTACTTCATCTTTGAATAATTCGCGCAGCGGCTCAATTAATTTAAGTCTCATCTTTTCGGGTAGGCCACCTACATTGTGGTGTGTTTTAATAATTGCAGAAGGACCCTTGAACGATTGAGATTCGATAACATCGGGATACAAAGTACCTTGAGCTAAAAAATCGACATCCCCAAGTTTCATTGCCTCTTCTTCAAATATTTCAATGAAAGTGTGCCCAATAATTTTTCGTTTCATTTCAGGATTCTCAACACCGGCTAATCTCTCAAGAAAAATTTTAGAAGCATCGATATAATCTATATTTATTTTGTACTCATCTTTGAACCTTCGAACAACTTCTTGGCTTTCGTTTTTACGCATTAATCCATTATCGATATGAAAACAAAACAAATTATCCCCAATAACTTTGTGCATCAACACAGCAAGCACTGATGAATCGACACCGCCGCTTAAAGCACAAATAACTTTGCCGCTTCCTACTATATTGCGAATCTCTATGGTTTTTTGTTTTATAAAAGATTCAGCACTCCATTTTGATTTACAACCGCAAATTCGACGAGCGAAATTTCTTAGTATCTCAATCCCCTTATCTGTATGTATTACTTCAGGATGGAATTGAACACCGTATATTTTCCGGCTCGTATTACGAATTGCACAAATAGGCGAGTTGTTTGTGTGAGCAATTTTTTCGAAACCGAATGGAAGTTTTGTTAATGCATCACCGTGGCTCATCCATACATAAGTTTGACTTTCAAAATTAAAAAACAGGTCGCTCGTATCATCGATGAAAATTTGAGCTTTACCATACTCTCGTTTGGCAGAACGGTCAACCTCACCCCCAAGTTGATGAGCTATTAACTGTAAACCATAGCAGATACCAAGTATAGGGATGTTTAATTCATATATTTCTGCAGAAGGGATAGGAGCATTTTTTTGATATACATTCGAAGGACCACCCGAAAAAATTATGCATTTTGGGGCGATTTTTTGGATTTCTGTAATAGGAATATTAAAAGAATGAATTTCGGAATAGACACCGATTTCGCGTATTCTGCGAGCAATCAGTTGAGTATATTGCGATCCAAAATCGAGCACCAAAACTGTTTCATTCCGTTCCATAATCCCTCGTATGCTCTTTCGCCTCGGCGATGATACGAAAAGCTGCCTCAACATCTTTCTCGAAAACAAAGATTTTAATCGGTTCGCTAAACGAGTCAATAATTTTGTACCCGTAAACTTGTTGCAGAGGAGGATGCTGAGTAAGAAATCTTATATTGCTTTCTTCAAGGATTGAACTAATCCATAGATAATCCATATAAGATTCAGCAATGTAAATCAAAACTAATTCTTCTTCCATAGATATTTTCCTATGCTATATTTCTTTATATTCGCCCCATGATTCACGAAGCGCCTGCGATATTTCACCGATGGTTGCATAAGCCTCAACAGCCTCAAGAATGTGAGGTAATAAATTTTCATCAGTAATTGCAGCTGCTTTTAAATTCTTTATCGTTAAGTCGACCAATTGATTATTTCTTTTTTGGCGTAATTCTTTTAACTTTGTTACTTGTTTATCGCGCACAGTGTGGTCGATTTTTAAAAGATCTGGTTTAATTGTTTCTTTAGTAATGAATTCGTTCACGCCGACAATAACTTTGTTTTTATTTTCGATATCTTTTTGATATTCATAGGCGCTGTTTGCGATTTCGTTTTGATAAAATTTATTTTCGATTGCTTTTACAGCCCCACCCATTGAGTCGATTGTTTTTATATATTCAGTTGCACGTTTTTCAATTTCGTTTGTGATACTTTCGATATAGAACGAACCTCCAACAGGATCGATTGTGTCGGCGCATCCACTTTCGTAAGCGATAATTTGTTGAGTGCGGAGAGCGAGCCGAACCGACTCCTCGGTTGGCAAGGCAAGTGCTTCGTCGCGACTATTAGTATGCAGCGACTGGCAGCCACCTAAGACGGCAGCTAATGCCTGAAGAGTAACTCTGACAACGTTGTTTTCAAATTGTTGCGCTGTAAGTGTTGAGCCAGCGGTTTGAGCGTGAAAACGTAGTTTCATCGACTCAGGATTTTTTGCTCCAAATCGGTTACTCATAATTTTTGCCCATAAACGTCGCGCCGCACGAAACTTTGCTACTTCTTCAAATAAGTTATTATGCGAATTAAAGAAGAAAGATAATTGCGAACCAAACAAATCGACATCCAACCCGGCATCCACTGCTGCCTGAACATAAGCGATGCCGTTTGCCAAAGTAAAGGCAACTTCTTGCACTGCATTCGAACCGGCTTCACGTATATGATAACCACTGATTGAGATTGTGTTCCACTTGGGTAAATTTTTGTTGCACCAACTGAAAGTATCGGTAACTAAACGCATCGAAGGCTGCGGCGGATAAATGTAAGTACCGCGGGCGATGTATTCCTTCAAAATGTCGTTCTGAATTGTGCCTGATATTTTAGATAAATCAGCCCCCTGTTTTTTTGCAATTGCAACATACATACAGAGCAATATTGCAGCAGTAGCATTAATTGTCATCGATGTTGAAACGCGCTGAAGTTCGATCCCCTCGAAGAGGCGTTCCATATCTTCGAGCGAATCTATTGCGACGCCTACTTTGCCAACCTCGCCTTCGGCAATCGGATGGTCGGAATCGTAACCGATTTGTGTAGGCAGGTCAAATGCAACAGATAATCCCGTAGTTCCGTGGTCAAGTAAATAGCGATAACGTTTATTTGATTCTTCAGCCGTTGCGAAGCCGGCATACTGGCGCATAGTCCAGAATCTGCCGCGGTACATACTTGGATAAACTCCACGTGTAAAAGGATATTCGCCCGGAAAACCGAGTTCGTTGAGATAGTCTGCTTCTTTAAAGTACAAACGCTCAATTTCGATTTTCGAGTCGGTAGTAAATTTTTCTTTTCTTTCTTTAGATTTATTAAGAACAGGCTTTAATGTTTCGTTTTCCCATTGATTGAATCGGTTTCGAATATTATCGGTCATAATGCAATCCTATTAGTTAATGAATGGCTTAAAAATAAAGAAAAGTTAGGAAGGATACAAAAAAAGCTTTGGAGTCTTTTCAACATTGAACCTACAAGATAGCTTTCGTTCTAAAAAAAGAGAAAACATTTCAGGGGGGAAAATAGGATTTTATATTTTGGATTTGAGATTTCGGGGTATTGAGTGGAGATAAATTTTAAAACGAGCGATAGCGTTTTATTTTTCCCTGTATAACTGCAACTAAAATATCCAGGTCGAATGGTTTGGTTATATAATCATCCACACCAAGTTGGAAACCCGAACGCATTATTAGTCCATCCTGCAAAGCACTCATAAATATAAATGGTGTTTTTCTGAGATATGGAATTTCCTGAACGGAGGAAAAAAACTTAAATCCATCCAAATCACCTTGCGGAAACATTATATCACATAGTATCAGATCAAATGCGTTAGTCTTCAGTTTTTCAAATGCAGTATCAATATCGACAGCCGTTGTAACATCGAATCCGTTTGATCTTAATGTATCTTCAAGTATTTGCAACAAAATTTCATCATCGTCAACAACAAGGATACTCCCATTACTATTGCTTCTTTTGAAACTTGACTTAATGTAAGATTTTACTTGTGATTCTTGTTCATTTGTGATATGGAATTGTTTTTTAATGTCGTTTAACTTCTTTTTATTTTTTAATGTGATTTCCCCCGACAGAATCCCCTTTTGTACATAAGCAATGTACAACTCAAGCCTTACATCGGACTCGATGCTGAAATGTTCATCGAAAGTAAGCTCAAGAAGTTCCTTCAGACGCATCAAGCTTTTAGCACCTTCAACAGTTGGTTCCCCATTAGTATATTTCTCTCGCATCTTATCTCTATAGAGGGCTATTTTTCCTTCCTTTGTATCTGGTATCTTTATTCCCAATATTTCAAGCTTGTCGTCATACTCTTTCGATATCTGTTCCAACCGACGTAGGAAAGTTTTTTCCATTTTGGTTTGAAGTTCTTCTCGAATTTCTTTTATCCTTCTATTATTATCAGCTACCAAAGCATCATATTTTTGTTGGAACATTTTCTTTTCAGCCGCAAGTTTAGCATCAGCTTCAGCTTGTATACGTTTCCTCTCATCTGCGATCTGAGTTTGAAACATTGCTTCATATTCACGTTCGAGCAATTGTAGTACAGCATTTCTATTTTTCTCGAATTGCTTTAATGTCTGCGCTGCATTCCTCTCAGCATTGTGGAGTTCCTGTGTGAATTTTTCTTTAAATTCCTTTTCAATCTCACTTCGAATCATTTGTTCAGATGGGTAATAAATTTCTTGTATCTTTTCTTCTGTTTGAACAGGTTTTTCGGGTTTTACGTTTGGTGAGGCTTCAACTTTATTTTTTTTAAGGAGGTGGGGGTTTTCTTCTAAATATTGTATTCGTTCTTCAAAAGCTTTCAAATATGGATTTAAAGGCTCGCATTCTTTTGCTTCTGATAAATACTCTCTGGCTTTGGCAAGTTCCCCTTTTTTAATAGAAGCATCAACCTCCCTAAGACATTGATGAAATTTTTGCGTAACTTCAGAAGCACTTAGTCCTGTATCGGATTGCTCGGTTTGCATATTTTTTTCTCGTTCTGAATTTTATTGTTTATTAATCCTACTTTTTTATTGAACCAGATGAAAGAATTTGTAATGATGGAAATAAAGTCTGCTTTATAATAGCAAATATTCTGAATATATTCAACTATTAGAAACATCTGAAATATTATCATACGGCAGATTCTGAAACCGTTGAAACAGTTTATCCTTTTCTCTTTTTATCAGTGACCGTTTTAGCATATAAACCTTTCAACGGTTTGTAAGCAATTTTTCAGAAGACTCTATTTATTAATTTTTGAGGGGATAAATTCGAGCGATACTGAATTTACACATCAACGAGTATCTTTCTGAATAACACTCTTACCTAAATGTTAAGTACCCAATCATAATCATCATTCATTAAATTATTTTTCAGCGCAAGTTTGGGTAGTTTCTCTTAATCTTGTTATATCGAAACCTTTCTGCTTAACGCGATCTAATAGTGAATTATATATTTGTCTCTCCATTTGGGGAGTACGGCATAATACCCACAAATAATCACGACTCGGATGACCGACAACAGCATAGGAGTAATCTTCTGCTAAATCAATTATCCAATAATCGCCTTTGAAGGGCCAAAAAAATTGTACCTTCAATTTAGAGTTATTGCTCCCTTCCACAATAAAGGCTTTACCTTCAGCAATATCTAATTTCCCGCTAGTGCTGTTTTTTCTGCAGCTATTAATCACATTAACGTAACCTTCATTTGTAAGTTCATACTCTGCTGTTGTGCAGTTACATCCTTTTTGAAAACTTTGAGGGAACGATGCAATTTCGTACCACTTGCCCATATACTTGTTCAAGTCAACCTTTTCAACAGTTTCAAGCGGCGGATAAGTTGCGCAGCCATAAAGTGTAAAGATGAAAAGGATGGAAACAATTGCGTAATTAAATATTTGATTCATATTTTTTTTTTAATTTATGTATTCTGTGTATAGTATACTACTTATTGAATTAATATTCAAATTTATTTTGGGGTAACACTCGATTGCCAGTTTAGTGAAATTAATGATATAAATTGAATGGGAGCTTTTCAACAAAAAATTTAGTATATTTTTACAAGATGAAATTCAAAAACGATAAAATAATTATAATTGGCGATAAGGTGCTTATTGCACCCGAAAGCGATAAAGATAGAACCGAACACGGTTTATACTTACCACCGACTGTAAAAGAAAAAGAAAAGGTGCAAAGTGGTTATATCGTAAAAGTTGGGCCCGGCTATCCGGTTCCAAATCCTCAATTTATTGATCAAGAACCCTGGTCAACAACTCCAAAAGAGCCTGTAAAGTATATACCTCTTCAAGCCGAAGAAGGCGACTATGCACTCTTTCTCAAAGAGCAGGCGATTGAAATTGAATACGAGTCGAAAAAATATTTGATCGTTCCACAGTCGGCTATTCTTCTGCTGATTCGGCATACACCAAATATTGAATTCTCTTAATAACTTGAAAGGATAAAAATATGCGCCTATTAGGACGTTCGGGTTTAAAAGTCTCTGAGTTATGTTTCGGAGCAATGACTTTTGGAGGTTCGGGTTACTGGAAAAATGTTGGCACTACTCAGCAACAAGAAGCTGATGAATTAGTAAATATAGCCATCGATTCTGGAATAAATTTTTTTGATACAGCTGATATTTATTCAGATGGACAATCGGAAATAATATTAGGTAAGGCACTCGGCAGAAAACGGAATGAAATAATTCTTGCTACAAAAGTTTTCGGAAGAATGGGAAAACTTCCGAACGACATCGGTTTATCGCGCCATCATATTATTGAAGCATGCAATGCAAGTTTAAAACGGCTTGGAACTGATTACATAGATCTCTATCAGGTACACAATTTTGACCATCTTACACCATTGGACGAAACACTCTCGGCTCTTGATGATTTAATACATCAAGGAAAAGTCCGATACATCGGATGCTCGAACTACTCCGGTTGGCAATTAATGAAAGCACTTGCTACTTCCGAAAAAAATAATTTAGAAAAATTTATCACATTGCAAGCCTACTACTCGTTAGTTGCACGAGAATTAGAATTTGAACTTTTGCCACTATGTCTTGACCAAGGTCTCGGTATTTTACCCTGGAGTCCGTTAGCTGGTGGATTTCTTACAGGCAAATATCGCCGTGGCAAGCCACGTCCAGTTGCAGCCCGCCGTAGCAATGCCGAAAAACAATTTCTTCAGTTCGATGAAGAGAAGGGATTTGATATTGTAGATGAATTGGAGAAAATTGCCAATAACCACAACGGAACGATTACTCAAGCTGCGATAAATTATCTACTGCGTAAGCCGGCTGTAAGTTCAGTGGTTATTGGTGCTCGAAATAAAGAACAACTTTCCGATTTACTAAAAACTACAGAATGGGAAATGACCACCGACGAAGTCCGGCGCTTGGATGAAATCAGTAAGCCGCCTCGAATTTATCCTTACTGGATGCAGGAGTTTGCGCGACGCGATTTAGGAATTTAGGGCTCCACCTTCACGTTGATTTTGTAATTAACTCAAGGCGTTTGGCGTCGCTTTAAAAGCCAAATAAAAATTGGGGCGCCGATGAATGCTGTAACTGTCCCAACAGGAATTTCAGCGGGCGAGATTAATGTTCGTGCAATAGTATCGACACCTACAAGCAAAATTGCACCAAGCAGAAACGAAACTGGAATTAAAATCCTGTGGTCAGCTCCAAATAGCATTCGTGAAATATGTGGAACAATCAAGCCGACAAATCCTATAATTCCACTCAACGAAACAACGAGACCGGTGATAAGTGATGCCAAGGTATAAGAAATACGTTTAAAATTTTCGACTTCAACACCAAGAGATTGAGCAGATTCTTCGCCGGTAGCTATGAGGTTATATTTTCTTGAATTTAGATAAATTACGAGGATAGCGATTAGAACAAGAGGAGCAACCAGAAGAAAAGAATTCATATCTGCCGACGATAGATTTCCCATCAGCCATAAAAAAGCACCTCGAACTTCATGATGCCTAATAACCATGACCAACAAAATCATAGCATTAAAAAAAGCCCCCACCATTATGCCGGTCAGAAGTAATGTTGTAGGATCGAGTTTGCCGTGCTTTTCTGAAACGAAATAAACTATAATGATTACTGCCAACGAGCCGATGAAAGCAAAAGTAGGTATACTAATTATGCTTACACCCAATCCAAAACTTATAGCTAATACAGCACCTAATGTTCCTCCACTCGATACACCTAAAATAAAAGGTTCGGCTAACGGATTTCGAAGTAAAGCTTGAAATACAACCCCTGCAACCGAAAGTCCCCCCCCAACAATAATTGCAAGTAAAATTCTTGGCAACCTTAGCTCGAATAAAATAGTGCTGTATTCTTCTGCAATTTTTCCACCAACCAAAAATTTTAATATTTGGTTTAATGGAATTGCTACAGTTCCGACTGAAATCGAAAAAATAGAAACTAATAAAAGTATAAATAGAAGTAAACTTGAAAATTGTATTTTTTTTTTTTGATTAATAAACGACCGGTTCACTTCAAAAGCTTCCACATTGATTTTACTAAATCGGTAATCCCTATATTTGCAACTGCGGAAATAAAATGAACAGATTCAAATTTTTTTGAAGGGAATTTTATTTTTTTAATTTTTTTCAAGAATACATCGTCGGCTACATCAATTTTTGTGATTACAACTATCTGAGGTTTTTTTAAAATATCTTTATTGAACGATTTAATTTCTTTTTGAAGAATATCTAAAGTTTTTTTAGGGTCTTCATCCGTGCATTCTATTAGGAAGGCAAGTGCGCGTGTTCGCTCGATGTGACGGAGAAATTGAATACCAAGTCCTTTCCCTAAATGTGCACCTTCGATTAAGCCAGGCATATCGGCTACAACAAAGCTTTTTGATTCTTGATAGCGAACGATACCGAGATTAGGAACGAGTGTGGTAAAAGGATAATCGGCAATTTTTGGTTTGGCAGCCGATATTACCGAAATCAGAGTCGATTTTCCTGCATTTGGCAAACCAACCAAGCCAACATCAGCAATTAATTTAAGCTCAAGCTCAAGATGCTTCTCTTCCCCCTCTTTTCCTGTTTCAGCAAAACGTGGGGCTTGATTGGTGGGAGTTGCAAATTCTGCATTTCCCCTACCCCCTTTGCCACCTTGTGCAATAACTACTTCTTGCTTATCCTTAATTAAATCGAAAATAATTTCTCCAGTTTCAACATCTTTAACTTGAGTACCGCAGGGTACACGAATAATAATATCTTGGCCATCCTTTCCCGATTTGTTTGAAGTTTTACCGTTCTCGCCATTTTGGGCTACATATTTTTTATTATACCTAAAATCGAGTAGAGTATTCAAATGATGATCAGCTCGAAGTATTACACTTCCCCCTTTACCCCCTTTCCCGCCGTCGGGTCCACCTTTGGGTACATATTTTTCTCTTCTGAAACTAACCATTCCATTACCGCCACGGCCTGCTTTAACAAATATTTTAGCATAATCAATAAACTGCATGTCTATTTTTCTTTTTTACTGAAAAAGCGGTTGTATGTTATTTCAGTAAATCGTGTTGCTTCGGGGGAATAAAGATCGACCTCGTTTAAAATAAATATTTCATCAACATATTTTGAAGCTTCTTTCCACGATGTCATGCTGTTAATATCAGTAATGGCATCTAAAAAATCTTTTTCGTTTTTCTTAAATATTTTCTTAATGAATCGTTTACGTTCATCCTCATCTATAAATTTTTCAAGTGGTGGTAATTGAGGTTTTGCAGATAATTCATCATCCAATGTTTCTTTTTTTCCTACAATTTCAGTTTCATCAATTGTGATGGTAACAGCCGGTATTGCTTCAGGCGGTTCTGTTATAACTATCTCGTCTTGTTTTTGTTGTAGAGGGTTTTCGAATTCGAATCCATCAAAAGTTTTACGCAAATCTTCAAGCAATACGCACAGGTCATCGAACGATATTTCGTTTACATGCCGGTGTAGTTCAATTTGTAATCTATCTACCACCTTTCGCATCCCT
>CAMTVZ010000263.1:0-3180 GCA_947085285.1 uncultured Ignavibacteriota bacterium | reverse complement strand
TAGTTTTGGTTTTGTTTTCATATCCTCTTAAAAATAAAATGCCTCAAGCTCCGTAATTGGAGCTGAGGCATGTTTTGAATTTTGTCTTGTTTTTTTTCATATTTTCCTTTCCTATCTCACTGAATAGGTTTAAAGGTAAGTGGGTAGTATAGGATTTGAACCTACGACCTCACGGATGTGAACCGTGCGCTCTAACCAACTGAGCTAACCACCCAATTTACGCTATGCAAATTTATAGAAAATATAACCGAAAGGCAAATATTTGAAACATACTCGATAAATCCATATATTGAACTACAATGTTGAAAATTTTATTTATCAAATAAACTATAGAAAAATATATGGAAACTGTAATATTAAAACCCAGCAAAAAAATTGCCCTTGTGGCACACGACAATAAAAAAAATGATTTGATAGAATGGGCTCGATTTAACAAAGGACTACTAGCAAAACATAAATTATTTGCAACAGGAACAACCGGGCGACTATTAGAAAATGAACTCGATTTAGAAATTGTAAAATTAGAAAGCGGTCCGCTTGGTGGCGACCAGCAAATCGGGGCAAAGATAGTTGAAGGGGAAATCGATTTTCTTATTTTCTTTTGGGACCCGCTCGAATCACTTTCGCACGACCCTGATATCAAAGCACTGCTACGATTAACGGTTGTTTGGAATATACCGGTTGCCTGCAACCGCGCAACAGCCGATTTCATTATATCGTCACCCTTGATGTCGAACGAGTATGAACGAAAAATACCAATTTACGATGACTATAAAAAAAGGATGTAACAACAAATCTATGTACAAACAAATCACTACCTCAAACGGGAAGCTAACACTCCCAAAAGGATACAAACCTTCTTTAAATTTACGCACTACTGAAGAAGCTATAAAATTTATAAAAGATTTTTTTCAAATTAATTTAGCTAAAGAATTAAATCTAAAAAGAATTTCCGCACCTATTGTTGTATTAAGTAATACCGGACTCAACGATAACTTAACGGGAATTGAAATACCTGTTAGTTTTAATGTTAAATCGATAAACAAAACTGCTGAGATTGTTCAATCATTGGCGAAGTGGAAACGTAATGCTCTTGCCGACTATGGATTCAAACACGGAGAAGGGCTTTACACTGATATGAATGCCATACGCCCTCATGAAATTCTAGATAATTTACATTCAATATATGTTGACCAGTGGGATTGGGAGAGAATTATTAATGAGAGCGAAAGAAATTTAGCTTTCTTAAAAACTATAGTTCGTAAAATTTACAAAGTAATTAAACGAACTGAGAAAAAAGTTTGCAACAAATATAAACAGTTAGCAAAACCATTCCTCCCGAATAATATACACTTCATTCACAGTGAAGAGCTTGAAAGTAAATACCCATCGCTCTCGCCACAGGAACGCGAACATGCCATCTGCAAAGAAAAGGGAGCTGTTTTTGTAATCGGTATCGGTGCGAAACTAAGCAACGGTTCACCGCACGACAGTCGGGCAGCCGATTATGATGATTGGTCAACCGAAACTCGAAATGGTTACAAAGGTTTGAACGGCGATATATTGGTATGGAATCCTGTTCTCAACCGAGC
Source organism: uncultured Ignavibacteriota bacterium (assembly GCA_947085285.1). Taxonomy (GTDB): domain Bacteria; phylum Bacteroidota; class Ignavibacteria; order UBA10030; family BY39; genus JASEGV01. The sequence continues at coordinate 1,588 of CAMTVZ010000263.1, read as the reverse complement.
ATTCGAGCTCTCGTCGATGGGTATAAGAGTGAATAAAGAATCGTTACTAAAACAACTACGCATTAAAGGTGAAACAGAAAAAGTAAAATTATATTATCATCAGCGATTGTTAAAAGGGGAATTACCTTTGACTATCGGCGGCGGTATAGGACAGTCGAGATTATGTATGTTCTTTTTAAGAAAAGCACACATCGGTGAAGTTCAGGCGAGTATCTGGACCAACGATACAAGAGATATCTGCAAGAAAAATAATATATTTTTGTTGTGAGATTAGATGATGGAATTTAATTACAATAAAATAAAAGACTCAGATATAGAAAAGATTAAAGAGATTGTTGGCAGCGAAAATGTTTTTACAGAAGAAGAAACAAGAAACATTTACGGCAGCGATGAAACTGAAGATTTTAAATTTCCACCAGAAGTGGTCGTAAAACCAACCGACACACAACAGGTTTCAAAAATTCTAAAATTAGCAAACGAGATTAATATTTCTGTAACTCCGCGAGGGGGTGGTACAGGGCTTTCAGGTGGAGCGTTACCGATTTTTGGTGGGATATGTCTTTCGATGGAAAAGTTTAACCGCATCATTGAGGTTGATGAGAAGAATTTTCAAGCTGTAGTCGAACCCGGGGTAATCACACAAAAATTTCAGGAAGAATTAGAGAAGCAGGGATTATTCTATCCACCCGACCCGGCATCGCGAGGAAGTTGTATGTTAGGAGGTAATTTGGCTGAAAATTCAGGAGGTCCACGCGCAGTTAAATATGGAGTTACAAAAGATTATGTTTTAGCGATTGAAGCTGTACTGCCAACCGGCGAGATTATAAATACCGGTTCAAGAACTCTGAAAAATGTAAGTGGCTACAATCTAACTCAACTTATTATTGGAAGCGAAGGAACTTTGGCAGTTATTACCAAAATCATAGTTCGTTTAATTCCACTCCCAAAACTTCGAAAAGTTATGTTAGTAGCTTTCAACTCGATTGAAGATTCCGTGTCGGCAGTTGCAAGCATTTTTCAGAAAGGGATTACTCCTGCGGCAATCGAGTTTATGGAAAGGTCGGCAATAAAAGCTGCAGAGGAAAAAAAAGATAAAATTTTCCCGAACAGCAATGCCGAGGCACATCTTCTGATCGAAGTTGATGGAAACTATGAAGAGATTTTGAATAAAGAAATTGAAACAATTGCCGGAGTAGTAGAACGGCACAACTCACTCGATATTTTACTTGCGGAAGAGAGACAAAAAGTACAAGATGTATGGGATTTACGAAGAAGTATAGGCGAGGCGGTAAAATCTATTTCGGCATATAAAGAAGAAGATACGGTTGTTCCACGTGCTCACCTACCCCAGCTTGTAAAAGGTGTGAAAGAGATCTGCAACAGGTATGGAATTACATCCATTTGTTACGGACACGCAGGCGACGGTAATGTTCACGTGAATATTTTAAAGGATAAACTGGATGATAAAACATGGGATACTAATATAGATAAAGCTATACGAGAAATTTTTCAACTGACAGTTTCATTAGGAGGAACAATCTCAGGTGAACACGGTATTGGCTACTCACAAAAATCGTATTTACCGATT
>CAMTVZ010000262.1:0-14607 GCA_947085285.1 uncultured Ignavibacteriota bacterium | reverse complement strand
GTTAAAGAACCGTTTAAACACGAACTATTGGGTGAGACTCTGGATGATGCAGCCGGTGAAGCTTACGATAAAGTTGCAAAGATGTTAGGACTTGGTTTCCCAGGAGGTCCGCAGCTCGATAAACTTGCCCAAAGTGGAAACAATAATTTTGTAAAATTTCCTCGCTCGTATTTAAGCGAGGATAGTTTTGAATTCAGTTTCAGCGGGATTAAGACTTCGGTGTTGTATTGGTTGAAAAATAGAGGATATTATCCGGTAAACGAGGATTCAAAAAAATTAGATGCCCAGTTGCTTTCCGATTTGTGCGCCAGTTTTCAAACCGCTGTTGTAGATGTGTTAGTGGAAAAAACTATGAATGCAGTCGAAAAATTTAAAGTGAAGCATTTAACTGTATCGGGGGGAGTTTCAGCTAATTCAGAATTACGACGAAGACTATTTGAGGCTGGCAACAAAAGTGGCATAAAAGTTTTTATCCCCGATTTAGAATACTGTACCGACAACGGTGCGATGGTTGCAATTGTGGGCTGGATGCTTTTAGAAAGAGGGGTTCGCTCCAATTTTGAAATTAGTGCAGTAGCAAATTTAAGTATATAAATCCAATTGTAGTTTCATAAAAAATAATCTATATTTAATAAATCTAAATATTAAAAAATGGTTAAATTCAAACAAGGAGGTTTTTATGTACAACATTAGAATAAAAAAGATATTTTTTAGCCTTATTATCAGTATTATCTTTTTCGCAATGACATTGAAAAGTCAGGAGAATGGGTGGTTTTGGATAAACCCGACACCATTAGGTACTAGATTGAATGATATTCATGGGTTTGACGAACACACAGCTATAGCTGTAGGGGATTTTGGTATAGTAACTAAAACGGATAATGGCGGTATCGATTGGGATACTAAATCAATTTCCTCTGATTATTCTGGGATATTAAGAAAAATGAGCTTTGTTAATAATTATAATGGATGGGTTGTAGCAGATGGTGGTATAATTTTTAAAACAATAGATGGAGGTTCTACCTGGCAGCGTTTACAAACTGCGTATTCAATAGACTTTGCGGGAATAAAATTTGTCAATGATTCGTCAGGTTGGTTATGTGGTGAGAAAGCGATTTTAAAAACCAGTAATGGAGGTATTAATTGGCAGGCTACATATTTTGATAGTATTCTATATTTCCAAGATATATTTTTTATAAACGAGAATGTTGGTTGGGTTGTTGGTGTTAATCTTAGTATTTCCAATGAATTAAAAGGAATTTTGTTTAAAACTGTAGATGGAGGACTGAGCTGGCAAAAGGAGTTGGATAGCATAAATCATTTATACGAGAAGATAAAATTCTTTAACGATTCTTTGGGGTTCATACTTCCTGGTTTGAAGAGTACCGATGGCGGACAAACCTGGTTCGTTGAAGCTATAGTCGAGAACGCATCGGATATCCAATTTGTTGATGTTATGAATGGTTTCATTATATATAATAATGGTTTATTTGGTATTACGACAGACGGTGGAGTTACGTGGGAAATAAAAAATGTCGGTTTATCTTCGGACAATTTCGTTTTATCATTTATAGATTCTTTCATTGGTTGGATTATTAATAAATCTGAACCCCCTAAAATAATGAAAACAACTAATGGTGGTTCAACCTGGCAAAATTATGTAATAACGGCTACGAATGAATGGTTATTATCGACTCTCTTCCAAGACCATAATATTGGATGGGTAATCGGTGATAAAGGAACGATTTTAAAAACTACTGATGGTGGAAATTCTTGGATAAGTCAAAAAACAAACGTAAACCAAATGTTGTGGTCGATTGATATTGTCGATAATGACATAGGATGGGTTGTTGGAGATAATGGAAAAATACTTAAAACTATTAATGGTGGAGATACGTGGTTTGAACAACAAAGTGGTACAAATTTACGGCTCGAGTGTGTCGATTTTGTAAACTCAAATGTTGGGTGGATTGTAGGTGGATATACAGGACCCGGTACGATATTAAAAACTACTAACGGGGGGTATACTTGGGTTACCCAATTTTCTGACCAGAAGTTCTGGTTATTGTTTACAAAGTTCCTAAATCAAGATATGGGTTGGGTTGTTGGTGCAAATGGAAAAATTTTGAAAACTACTAACGGTGGTTTGACTTGGGAAGAACAAGATAGTGGGATTTCTAATTGGTTGCTTGCACTAGATATTCTGAATCAAGATACCCTTGTTGCAGTAGGGTTTCAAGGTACCATAATAAAAACGACAAACGGTGGAAGAAATTGGATAAATGTATCGAAAAGTTCATATGGAAATTTCGAGTCTGTAAAATTTCTGGATTCCAATGTAGGATATGCTGTTGGGAACGATGGGTCAATAGTGAAGACTTCTGATGGAGGCATGAATTGGGCGTACTTGAAAAAAGTTAGTTCCAATGGTTTGTATTATGTAGATTTCGTAGATCAAACTACAGGTTGGGCTGTTGGTGAAAATGGAACAATCATTAAAACAACAACTGGTGGAATAACTTCTGACAATGATAATATTAGTCTTAATATACCGCTTACATTTTCACTAGAACAAAATTTTCCTAATCCATTTAATCCAAACACAATTATTAATTATCACATTTCCAGGAAATCACATGTTAATTTGAAAGTTTTCAATTTAATAGGACAGGAATTGGAAACTATAGTCGACGATGTGCAGGTACCCGGTATCCACTCGGTATCATTTATGGGCAATAATTTAGCTAGTGGTGTATATTTTTATCGGATTGTTATTAACCACGGAGAATATGCACAAACCAAGAAGTTCTTACTTCTAAGGTAATGTGTTTGACGAGAATAACGGTAATGAGAAAGCTAGATAAGCTAAAAATATTATTCTTATCCATACTTTTTATAATATTTGTTGTTGTGGTGGCGTATTTTACCTTCCTTGCACCAAATTATTTCGAAGGTAAAATAACTATTAAAGTTTCAAAGGGTATGTCATTCGGTCAAGTTGCTGAAAGTCTTAAAGCAAATAATGTCATTAAAAATAAAACCTTGTTTGAAATTGCCGGCAAAATTATCGGCGCTGAAAACGATATTAAAATTGGAAAATATCTTTTTGTAAGTGGGATGACAAATTTAGAAATATTGGATGATTTAAAATCGGGGAGATCCGCATTGCGATTGAGTGTTACAATCCGCGAAGGCTTGAAGGCAACCCAACAGGCACAAATATATACACATCAGCTCGGTATTGATTCGGTTAAATTTATGGAATTAGTGTTTGACAAAACCTATGCAAAAAAATTAGGCGCCGATGGCGAATCGTTGGAGGGATACCTGATGCCCGATACTTATCAGTTCTACTGGCAAACCGATGAAGAAGAAATAATTGAAAGGATGGTTGAACAGTTCTGGAAAGTTTACAACGACACTTTACAACAACGCGCAAAAATACTTGGTCTTTCTACTAACGAAGTCATAACTATGGCTTCTATAATCGAAGGGGAAACCGACCTCGATTCTGAACGGGCAACTATTGCAGGAGTTTACTATAATCGTTTGCGTAAACGTATGTTACTGCAAGCAGACCCCACAATCCAGTATATTATAGAAGATGGACCGAGAAGATTAAGGTATAGTGATTTAAAAATCGAATCTCCTTATAATACATACCGGTATCTTGGTTTACCACCAGGACCAATTAACAATCCGGGTAAAGCATCTATTCTCGCGGCTTTGTATCCCGAAAAACACAAATATATCTTTTTTGTGGCAACCGGCATTGAAGGGCATACATTCACCCGAACATATTCTGAACATCAAAAAGCCGTTTCTCAGTTCAGAAAAAACAGAGCAGCCAGACAACAAAACAAGGAAGCTGAGTTAAATTAATGAACATCCAGAGAATTATTTTTTTTGTAATATCAGTATTGGGAGTAAATTGCGCCGGCCAATTTTACCCATCGGGTGGTCCGCCCGATTCAACACCGCCTCAAATTGTAGAAACTATTCCCGATGAGAACTCTCTTTTTTTTAAAGGTGATCGCATCTATTTGAAATTCAGTGAGTATGTTGAGCAACGTACCGTTCAGGAGGCGGTTTTTATTTCACCCGATTTGGGTTTGTTAGAATTTGAATGGAGTGGAAAAGAATTGGAGATACTTTTCGATGAAAAATTACGCGATAATACAACCTACGTATTTTCACTCGGAACGGATGTGAAAGACAGGAATGGAAACCGGATGGAACATGCATTTAGTTTAGCATTTTCGACTGGCGGCTTTATCGACACTGCAATAATATCGGGTAAAGTTTCAGATAAAAAACCCGCAGGTGTTACAATATTCGCTTACAAACTCGATAAACGCAACCCGGATACTCTAAATCCGCAAAATGTAAAACCGGATTATCTTACTCAAACAGGAAACGACGGTTCGTTTATTTTAAAAAATTTATCTTTCGGTACTTACCGCCTCTTTGCAATTAAAGATGAGTATAACAACTTGCTGTATGATCCGCAGATAGATCGTTTTAGCTGTGCGAATTTTGATATAAATCTGACTCCTGAGAATTCCGCCGTCTCGAATCTTAAATTTCAACTGGCTGTCGAAGATACTACGGCACCGTTTATTGTAAATGTAAATGCAATCGATAGAAATAATGTGATAGTAAAATTCAGTGAGCCACTGGATACTTCTGCTATTGGCTCAATCTCATTTGATATTATTGATACTCTTACAAATAATCAGTTGAATATAAATTCAATTTCTTTTGTAAGTCAACAGCTGAATGCGTTTGTGCTGAACACATCTATTCAGGATTCACAAATATATAAATTGACGGCACACAACGTTATTGATACTGCGGGAAATATTATTTTAACGAAAAATAATTCTGTTTATTTTCAGGGGACGACTCAACCCGACACTACAAAACCAACATTGGTATTTGTTAACATACAGAAGAATGCTATTGATGTGCCTTATGGACAAGAATTTTATATAATGTTTAGTGAACCGATTAGCAAACGAGCTTTTGAAAAGAGTTTTCAATTTATTGATTCGGGGAATGTAAAAGTCGATGGAAAATTTTTCTGGCAAACCGATGCTAACTTGTTTTTTAAACCTTCGGTGCCGTTACAAAGTAAAGTCGGCTATTCAATAAAAATAATTATGGATTCAATATATGATGCATCGGGAAACTCTATTCGGGATAGTGTTGTGGCTATTAAATTCACAACTGTCGATTCAAAAAAATTAGGTTCAATCAGCGGCAGCGTTTCAGTCGATTCGTCCCTTCTTCATCGAGTTGTTGTTCACTTGCTCAACATAAATAATTTTGCAGCCATACCGGTATCTCTGAAAGTAAACCAGGTTCAGACTTTTGAATTTTCAAATTTACCCGAAGGGCAATATGTTATACAGGCGTTTATAGATGAAAATGGTAACGGTAAATACGATGCTGGAAAAATATTTCCGCATCGCTATTCTGAAAAGTTTATAATTTATTCTGATACTATTAAAGTTCGAGCGCGATGGCCCATCGAGGGGGTGAATCTAAAATTTTAATTTGCCAAAAGGGGACGAGGGTTAATTTTTTCCTTTTTTGATATGTATGGAGATTCGTTCTTATTCTACTTCGTTAACAGGTTCTTTCGGTTTTGGAGGTGGCGATTTATACACCTTATCAGGCACTATCCATGCATTTTTGTATCCTGAGTCGATTAGAAATTTCAACAACTGATTTGCAGATGCCCGGTCTGGAAAATCGCCCGCTCTGATTTTATAATACGGGGTTTCATAAATCATATATACCCAATCGTTTGGGAGAAGTGATGATACCTGAGCTTTCGTTAAATTTGCTTCATCAATTTCCGAAGTCATTAATATTTGTATTCTGAACCCGGGTATAATTTCTAGTTCAGCTTTATTAGTTTCTTCACTTTTTGTATCGTACAAATTTTTATCAGCCCTTGGGGTCTCGTTTTTCTTTTCTTCTTCCCCAACATCCTCATCGTAATCGGCAGGATTAAAAGTTTTTTCGTATTTTTCTAAAAATTCTTTCTGTTCTGTTTCTGGAGTTTTAGTCGTCTCACTTTTAAAGAGTGCCGCACATCCCCAAAGCAATAATGAGAGGAGAAATGTAAAAAATTTTATTTTCATTTGATTAAATCTTCGTTTACATCAATTACCCAAGCGTTGCTGTAGCCGGGGTATTTTTTTACAAATTGGTCGCGATACTCAGTTGCAGATTCCTTACTTGTGAATTTTCCAACTACCACACGATATATGAGTTTTGCTTTATCGTAAAAATTGTAGATGTCTTCTTTTATAAGATGCTTTGCGTTATATGCAAATTGAAGTGCATTCTCCTTCTTTTCGAATGCACCGATTTGAATCGAAAAATATTCGACAGCTACTTTTTCAGGACTTTCAGGGGGAGGTGGAGGGAGTTCTTCGGTTATCACACGTATCGGCTCTTTTGTTTCGGAAGCTTTTTTTGTGGAACTGCAACCGGCTAAAATGCAAGCAGATAATCCAAATATTACAAGGTGTAAAATCCTCATTGTATTTATCCTCTATTTATTTTGTCAATACATTCCGGTCGATTTCGTGGTCTCGGTTTCTCCTATCACAATTTTTACACTGGCGCTTGCACCAATTCTGTCGGCGCCGCTTTCAACCATCTCGATTGCATCTTCGCGTGTTCGCACACCCCCCGATGCTTTAACACCCATTGCACTTCCGACTACTTTGCGCATCAAAGCAATGTCGCCGGCGGTTGCACCTCCTTTTGCAAACCCCGTCGATGTTTTTACAAAATCTGCCCCCGCTCGCTTTGCTAACAAGCATGCTTTAATTTTTTCTTCATCTGTCAATAAGGCACTCTCGATAATTACTTTCGTTAAAACACGATGACGCTTTGCAGTGCTAACGACTGCGAAAATATCGTTCTCAACATAATCGTACTCTTTCGATTTAAGCATCCCAATATTTATAACCATATCAACTTCGGTTGCACCATCACGAATTGATTGCTCTGTTTCAAACGCTTTAGCTTGTGTGGATGTTGCTCCTAACGGAAAGCCGATTACAGTGCAAACTTTTACCGGAGTATCTTTTAATAATTTAGCACACAGACTAACGTAAGAAGGATTTACACAAACACTTGCAAAAGAGTATTTAGCCGCTTCGGCACAAAGTGCTTTGATCTGTTCGATAGTGGCTTCTGGTTTTAGCAAGGTATGGTCAATCATTCGGCTCAGTTCAGTGTCGATTCCACCGCCGGCTTCAACACCGATGCTTGCCGATATACGGCTTGCTCCTTTGTCGACAAGATTTTTTACACCAGCTTTGTTATGAATAACACACAAACCATCAGTGCAGACACCATCTTTACAGGTCGATGTAGAAGTTTTTTTTGCTTCCGTTTCGGTTGGATATTCTTTCAAAACAAGTTTTATAATACGTTCGATTTCTGAATTGTTCATTTCGTTGGGTCTCAATTTTATCAAGAATTTGTCTTAAATATATGAAAAATTTAGCAAATTACAATTTTTGGAAAAAACAGGCTCGTTTACTATATTGACACAGTCATTTTTCATCAATAATATTCGAAATCAACTTTTAATGAACTACAAAAAACGAACACATACGTGCGGAGAACTCAGGTTAAATAATTCAGGCGAAAAAGTTACATTGAACGGTTGGGTCGACAGCCGACGTAATTTGGGTGGAATTATTTTTATTTATCTGCGCGATCGTTACGGCATCACGCAAGTTGTGTTTAACCCACTCCAAAACAAAGAACTTTATGAGTTAGCTGAAACACTGCGAAACGAATTTGTAATCTCAGTTACCGGACGCGTCGAAAGTCGACCCGTCGGTATGATTAATAAACAAGTTGCCACCGGCGAAATCGAAGTTGTTGCCGATGAATTAACTATTTTGAATAAAGCCGAAACTCCGCCGTTCGAAATTAAAGACGAGATTGATGTAAACGAAGAAACCCGCTTGAAGTATCGCTATCTTGATTTGCGCCGCACGCCGCTTCAACAAAGTTTGCTAACCCGCCACAGAATGTATCAAACTACCCGTCGTTATTTTGATGAATTAAATTTTGTTGAAATCGAAACACCGATATTAATGAAAAGCACCCCCGAAGGTGCACGCGATTATCTTGTGCCGAGCCGCGTCCATCCCGGAAAATTTTATGCACTTCCACAATCGCCGCAAACTTATAAACAGATTTTGATGGTTGCCGGCTTCGACCGCTATTTTCAAATTGTGAAATGTTTTCGAGACGAAGACTTGCGTGCGGATAGACAACCTGAATTCACACAGATCGATGTTGAGATGTCCTTTGTAGATGAACAGGATATTTTCTCGATGGTCGAGGGCTTGATGGTCAGGATGTTTAAGGAGATAAAAGCTATCGATATTAAAACTCCTTTTAGATTGCTTACATATAAAGATGCAATCGAAAAATACGGTTCCGACAAACCCGATACTCGTTTCGATTTAACGTTTACAAATTTGAATGATGTTTTATCAAATGTAGAATTTAAAGTATTCAGCGAGACGATTAAAAAGGGGGGAGTGGTTTCAGGTTTTACCGCTCCGAATTGTTCCAACTATTCACGAAGCCAACTCGATAATCTAACTGACTTTGTAAAGAAATTAGGCGCTGGTGGGTTGGTTTGGATGCGTGTAACCGAGAACGGCATCGAAACGCCAGTCGAAAAATTTTTGGGTAAACAAATTTTGGATGCTATTCGAACAAAAATGAATGCTCAAATCGGCGACTTGATTTTATTAATATCCGATGAGTGGTCGGAAGCTTACAACATTTTAGGTTCACTCAGAATGGAAATGGCTAATCGCCTGAATTTATTAGACAGCAACAAATATGAATTCCTCTGGGTTACCGACTTCCCGTTGTTGGAATTCGTTCCGGAAGAGAACCGTTTTGTTGCTGTTCATCACCCTTTCACAGCACCGAAAATTGAAGACTTGTCTTTTCTTGAATCGGATCCGAAGAAGGTTCGTGCTCGTGCTTACGATTTGGTTTTGAACGGCAGCGAAATCGCAGGCGGAAGTATTCGTATCTTTAATCAGGAATTACAAAGCAAGATGTTTGCTTTGCTTGGTATCGGGGCTGAAGAAGCTCAGAAGAAATTCGGTTTCTTACTCGATGCATTTAAATACGGCGCTCCTCCGCACGGTGGTATTGCTTTCGGTTTCGACAGGATTGCAATGCTGCTGACAGGACAGAAATCGATTCGTGATGTAATCGCATTTCCGAAAACTACAAGTGCAATGTCGTTAATGGACGATTCGCCATCGGAAGTTGATGTACAACAGTTGAAGGAGTTGCATATAAAGATTGTATGAAGAAATTTTAAATTAACATAATCAGGAGAATCAGATGGAAAATTTATTAAAACGGATAACGATAAATTCTGAACAATGTGGTGGCAGACCTTGCGTTAGAAATATGAGAATTCGTGTGTCGGATGTTCTTGATTTACTTGGTTCCGGGTTAACTACACAACAAGTTTTAGAGGAGTTACCCGACCTCGAGATTGAAGATGTTTATGCATGCCTATTGTATGCTTCTCAAAATATTGATCATCCAGTGGTAGCGGCATGACGCTAATTGTTGATGCTCAGCTTTCACCCAAATTAGCATCGTGGATTGAAGAAAAATTTTCATTGAAAGCATATTCAGTGCGAGATATTGGTTTACGCGATGCTTCGGATGAAACTATTTTTAAAAAAGCTCATGAACTGTCGGTGACCAAGGATATTGATTTTTTGAAGCTTCAAGATAAATTGGGTGTCCCACCGCAAGTTATCTGGATTCGTTGTGGTAATACAACTAATGACCGAATGAAAGCAATACTAAATCGAACATTTCCAAATATCATCAAACTAATAAAGAGCGGTGAAAGATTTGTAGAAATAAAAGATATTTCAATATAAATATGAAATATATTAGGTAAAGAGTTGCATATAAAGATTGTATGAAGAAATTATCTCAAATAAATATCAATACTAAAGAACGTAAAGCTATCAGTCTCTTTGCGCAAAGATTGAAGAAATCGTTGGGTAATCAGCTTGTTAGTGTACAATTGTTTGGGTCGAAAGTTCGAGGCGATTCAAAAAAAGATTCAGATATCGATATATATATCATTGTAAAAGAAAAATCTTCCAAAATACACGACAAGATTTCAGAAATAGATGCTGATATTTTGGATCAATTCGGTGTATTATTGTCGCCTGTCGTTTACAGTGTCTATGAAGAAAAAAAGAATCTTGAAATGCACTCTTTCTTTTTCGAATCAGTTCGAAGGGAAGGTATTTTGTTATGAAAGAAAATTATCATAAAGATTTAGCTCGACATCGATTGGAAAAAGCTTATTACAATCTGTCTGTTGCCCGCGCAAATTATCAGCAAGGATTTTATAAAGATGCGATAACGAAAAGTTATTATGCTATTCTGACAGCGATGCGAGCTCTTCTAGCATTGCATCATATAGATAGCAAACGCCATGAAGGTGTAATCACATTATTTCACAAACATTTTATAAAACAAAATCTGATACCAAAGGAATTTAGTAAAACTATTACGAGGACAAAGAAATTAAGAGAAGAAGCCGATTATGGTGACTATGTTGAAGTAACAAAAGATGAAGCATTTGAAGAAATGAAACATACCGAAAAATTCTTGAAAAAAGCGGAAAAGTTATTGATTAAATTATTAGCAAATAATTCAACGAAGAATCGTTGAACGAATTTAATTACTCAAGTTGACCGCTTGCAATCAGAAACCGTTAAAACGGTTGAAAAATTGTACCTTGTTTTTGTAAACCCACGACTTAAGTCGTGGGTTACTACAAAAAAAATAATATTTTCTAACTGTTTTAACAGTTTTTTCCTTCATATCATTAAGGCGGTCAACTTGAGTTAATTAGTTTTGTTCAAATGTTATCAGGTCTTAAATATCAATATGGTATTAATAAACGATTTGCCGTCGAAAGTAGATGAAAAACGACCTTATGAGTTGTATATAAAAATTATTGAGTAATAAGCATAGAGTGTTGAACAAAAAGCAATAAGTGATTGAGCAGTAAAATTAAGGAGTAATGGAATAATAGAATAATGAATAACAGAAAGGTCAATATTATGCGAAATATATTTCTCCTCAATGTTATTATTTTACTTTTAACTGTGAATCACGATTTGTATTCAAATCAAAATGAAGAGATGGTAAATAGTTATAAGAAGAATAGAGTTGAATTCGGGTTTGCACTGGAATTAAATCACGTAGAAATTAATTACCAGCGTTTTTGGCTCCCATTTTTAAGCACTGGCCTGCATATCTTACCGATAAAACCAGGTGGAATAAACTTTGGAATTTCTGTCTATCCAATTTCTTTCGCACAAATTGCCATCTTCATCGGTAAACCGGTGCTTACGGAAAATATAATAGATGGACCTACATATAATGCAGACTACAACTATGGAATTCGCTATGGAGTAATTATTCCTGTGATTAAAAAAGATGAATTTTTTGTATCAATATCGAATATGAACGTATGGTTTGTGGATAGAGACTATAATTATACATCAGGATTTTACTTACCTGAAGCTGAAGTAGTGCAAAAGACGCGTAGAGAAATTCGTAAATATAATTTTTTCAAACTTGGTGTTGGAATAAAATTTTAATAAACATAAATCATAAATCATAAATCTAAAACTAAAAGGAGTTCTTATGGTCGGAATTGTAGGTTACGGTGCATACCTTCCAAGGTATCGAATAAAAGCAGAAACGATAGCAAAACAGTGGGGGATGGACCCCGTTGCAATTGTTCGTGGATTGCAATTAAATGAGAAGACTGTTCCCGGACAAGATGAGGATACAATAACAATCTCTGTTGCGGCTGCAAAGAATGCACTATTGCGGGCACAAATCGATCCGCAGGAAATTGGTGCGGTTTACATCGGTTCTGAATCGCATCCTTATGCAGTTAAACCGAGCGGTGCAACTTTAATAGATGCACTCGGTATCGGTCCTCACGTTCACGTCGCAAGTTATGAGTTCGCTTGCAAAGCCGGAAGCGAAGCAATGTATGTTGCGGCAAATCTCGTTAAAGCTGGTGAGATGAAGTATGCCTTAGGCATTGGGGCAGATACATCGCAAGGTGCCCCTGGCGACGCACTCGAATACTCGGCATCGGCTGGAGGTGCAGCTTTCATTATGGGAAGCGAAAAAGTTGTTGCCGAAATTCTCTTCACTCATTCTTTCACATCAGATACCCCCGATTTCTGGCGTCGTGAGGGGGAAGATTATCCTCGTCACGGTGGAAGATTTACAGGCGAACCAGCATACTTTAAACACATTATGGGGGCAGCAAATGCACTTCTCGAAAAATCAAAAATGAAACCTTCTGATTTTAAGCATGCTGTCTTCCACATGCCCAACGGAAAATTTCCACAGGAAGTTGGTAAACGTCTCGGATTCACTAAAGAGCAATTAGAAGTTGGATGGATTGTACCTTGGATGGGAAACACTTACTCGGGTTCATCTCCAACAGGTTTAACAGCTATACTCGACGTTGCCAAACCAGATGACTTAATCTTTATGGTGTCGTTTGGATCTGGTGCTGGTAGCGATGGTTTCATCTTTAAAGTGACCAAAGAGATCACCAAGGTTCAAAACCGTGCACCAAAGTTGAGAGATTATTTAGATAAAGATAAAATCTATTTAGACTATGGTCAATACGCGAAGTTCCGTAAGAAAATTAAACTTAATGAATAAGGAGAATTAATTATGAGAGATGTAGTAGTAATAGGAGCCGGAATGACAAAGTTCGGCGAACTCTGGGATAAATCAATAAAAGATATTTTTGTAGAAGCTGCACTAAAAGCAATCGAAGATGCTGGAGTAAAAAAAATCGATTCGATGTACGTTGGTGCGATGTCGTCTGGTTTGTTTGTTGGACAAGAACACCTTGGTGCAGTAATGGCGGATTATTTAGGCGTAACTCCTATTCCCGCAACGCACGTTGAGTCAGCCTGTGCATCGGGTGGAGTTTCATTCCGACAGGCATTTCTTGAAGTTGCCTCAGGTGCGAGCGATGTAGTACTTGCTGGAGGTGTAGAGAAAATGACCGATGGTGCCGACGTTACCGACGCTCTCGCTACCGCTGCCGACCAGGAATACGAAGTTTATCACGGCGTTACTTTTCCCGGTTTGTATGCAATGATTGCCAACGCACATATGCATGAGTACGGAACAACACGCGAACAACTTGCATCAGTTGCTGTGAAGAACCATCGGAATGGTGCGATGAATCCAAATGCACAATTCCGTAGCGAAATTACACTTGAACAGGTTTTAAACTCAACAAGAGTTGCCGACCCGCTCGGTTTGTTGGATTGCTCTCCTGTGAGCGATGGTGCTGCAGCTGTAATAGTTGCTTCGATGGACGTTGCTAAAAAACTGAAAAAGAAACCTATACGTGTTATCGCTTCTGCACAAGCATCAGATACAATTGCTCTTCACAGTCGTCCGAATTTTACTACAATAGGTGCAGTGGTAAATGCGGCAAAGAAAGCTTATAAGATGGCTGGCATAAAACCGAGCGATATCGATTTATGCGAAGTTCACGACTGCTTCACGATTGCTGAAATAGTTGTTACTGAAGATTTAGGTTTTTTCAAAAAAGGCAAAGGTGGCGAAGCTGTCGAGAAAGGTTTAACCTCTATCGGCGGAAAAATTCCTATCAACACCAGCGGTGGTTTAAAATCAAAAGGGCATCCTGTTGGTGCAACGGGTATTGCACAAATAATTGAAATTTATGAACAACTCAACGGCAAAGCAGGCGACCGCCAGGTTAAAGGTGCGCAAATCGGTATGGCGCAAAATATGGGCGGAAGTGGTGCAAGCTGTGTAATTCATATTTTGAAAGGTGGAAAATGATTACTGCAAGATATCATCGAGAGATACCACAACGTTACCGACTCGAAGCGGGGAAATGTACAAAGTGTGGAACAATTGCTTTCCCACACCGACTCGTTTGTCCAAAATGCGGTGGTAAAAAATTTATAACTGTTAAATTAAAGGAAGAAGGTAAACTTCTCACTTTCACAATTATCCGAGTAGCATCCGATAAATTCTCGAAGGATACTCCTTTCGTGGTTGGCATCGTAGAATTGAACGACGGTGTTCGAATAACAACTCAAATTGCAGATGTAGATGTTGAAAAGTTGAAGATCGGACAAAAAGTTAAACTCGTCTTCCGAAAAATTCAAGACGATGGAAAAGCCGGGATTCATATGTACGGTTACAAAGCTGTGTTAGCATAAAAATTATTGCACGAAGAGACACGAAGGAAATTATTATATGAAGAACCACGAAGATTCTCCGTGTGGCTTTGTGCCTCCTTCGTGCTCTTCGTGTAATAAAACAAAAGA
Organism: uncultured Ignavibacteriota bacterium; assembly: GCA_947085285.1. Taxonomy (GTDB): domain Bacteria; phylum Bacteroidota; class Ignavibacteria; order UBA10030; family BY39; genus JASEGV01. The sequence continues at coordinate 136 of CAMTVZ010000262.1, read as the reverse complement.
ATAGAACTTGAGTGATATTCTTTCACGAAGTTACACGAAGGTAAACATTATATGAAGAACCACGAAGATTCTCTATGTGGCTTTGTGCCTCCTTCGTGCTCTTCGTGTAATAAAACAAAAGAATAGAACTTGAGTG
>CAMTVZ010000261.1:0-2579 GCA_947085285.1 uncultured Ignavibacteriota bacterium | reverse complement strand
ATATCAGTGCAATATAAAAAGGGGTCAGGTCTTCATTCTTCACTTAACAACTCCTTCTCTAAACCCTCAACAGTCTTCTTTAGTCTTTTATCTTATCTTCCGCTATCTCTTTCTTTAATCTCAATACTGCTTGGCTTATAGCAGTATAACCTATCCAAAATACCTTGCAATCTCCTCATTGCCTATATCAGTGTGTCTCTGTAAAAGATAAAGACTGATTTCCCTTGCTCTGCCATTTTTATATCATAAGTTTACTCTTGTGTCAAGAATGAAGACCTGACCCCTTTGCTTCCCTATGACCCCTTTGCTTCCTTTGCTTCCCTATGACCCCTTTGCTCCCCTTTCTCATAAAGAAGGCTCCCTAATTCCCTTTTTTACTCTCTATTTTCTATTATAGACCCCCTTGCCCTTTTGACCCCTTGCCCTTTCATCTTTTTCTCTTTGACCCTCATCTTTTTTTCTAAATTATTTCCCTCTTATCTTTTCGTAATATCTTTCCCCTTCTTCTGTTAACTCCCAGTATCCACGTCCAGATTCTTTTGGGTTTTTAATATAACCATGCAATTGTTTTGCTCTCTCCTTTGCAAATGCAATATTATGTTTCCATCTTGGAACGCCATGAGATACCTTTTTTTGATAGTAGCTATTTTCAAACTTCCTATGAAATAACTGGTAGATTTTTTCTTCAACTTGTTGCTTTGTGGCTTTTCCTCCAAATTCCCCTAGCACCTTGATAATAATAGGAATCAATTGATCTTGGGTTACTTTTTCATCTGGTTGGGGAGGTTCGCCCCCTTCTGGATACGTCTTATCAATAACACCAGATGTATCATTTAATGGTCTGCTTCTGTTACAATAACGATGCGTTAATCGTGCATTTAAGGGTATTGTTTTTCCACCTCGCCAATACTGCTCTACATGGTCAATCTCAGCATCATCAACAAGGTGAATCTTCTGTCCGCAGATGGCACAAGTAGGATTAGATTCCCAAAGCTGTTTTTTGTATTGCAGAGAAAAGGTTCGAGGTTCTGTTTTTGGTGTTCCTACAATTTCTTTAAGTGCATGAAGCCATTTGTCAAATCGAGTATGAATTTTATCTTTTCTGTCAGTTGTAACCGTGATTGTATCAATGAATTCCAAATCATGAGTCATAAACCATATCAATTCTTCTCTAATTTGGTCACTGTTGGGGACAATTTGATTTTCTTCGTACATGGCAAAGCCAAACATTATAATGTCAAACAAACCCTTATTTATTTTTCTTGTTTCCCAATAACCGTTAGGGTCTTTACTTGAGCCTGCAACAAATCGTCTGAATGCCCTATCACCAAAAACAGTTTTTGAAAGCCTAACGCTTTTTTTGAATATCCTTGTGAGGTCTCTTTCTTCGGCTTCGTTTAGATTTCTATAACGTTCCATTTCTTTATTTAGAAAATGCTTCATTGATGGTGTATATTTAAGGTGCGTATTGTGATAGAATGCAAAGAATCGTAAAATCAGTTCTCTGTCCTGCATACGATGATGGGGCTCCTTAAGCCCTAATAAAAATTGAAAGTCTTTATCTTCTGACAATCCTTTCAACAACTCATTATATTTCCCTCGATAAATACAATTTCGCAATTCTTGTGCATTAAGTTGAACAGCACCAGTATTTAACCGTTCAAATATCTCAAATTTTACATCGGGGTTAGACTCCTTTCTAATTTCTATAATCCTAATGGTAGCATTTTCAAATTTGTCCTGAAGGTTTTTGGGAATATCTTGAAATCTTTTGCCATTCAGTTCTGCTAAAATCGTTAACCCACTTAGCCTCAGGTTATTTTCAAGGAATTTGATAAAAGCATTCAATCTCTGTTGTCCATCTATAACCGAATATTTACTCTCTGATTCCTCACTCAAATAGATAACGGGTATCGGAACTTCTAATAATACCGATTCAATTAGACGACTTGATTTCGTGTTATCCCAAACCTGAAGTCTTTGAAATTCTGGACGTAATTCTAAATTCCCCTTTTGATATTGGCGATATAATTCAAAAATACTTCTATCAGGTTTATCTGAATAAACCCGCCGCTCTTTAGGCAGTATTTCGGTTGGTTGCTCTTCTTCCTGCTCTTCAAATTCAAGTTCTTCTTCCTTCATGTCTCAACACTCCTTTTTAAGCGACCAATTGTGTATCGGTTGTAGCATTAAAGAAGTTTTTGCGAAGCAAAAATTTGGGTGAGCCCAATGGGCGAACCTTTTATGCTGTGTTATACGCCGTTGGTCGCTCTTATAAGTAATCTTTCAAAACCATAACTTTTATCTCTTTTATCTGTTTGAGCTTCTTATCATTAGTTAGAAATACATCAGCTCCAACATCAATAGCTGTTGAAATCTGAATGGCATCTACGGTTCTTAGGTCTGAATATTGTCCTCTCAATCTCCCAGCCCTTTCGGCTATACTTGTAGAGATTTCTATCAGACTGAGATTTTTACCATGTTTGAGAAAATCCGCGTATTTACTTGCCAACTTCTCATCTCCAGCTTCTAGGGGTTTAGACAAAACCTCTGTGAGGGTTATAACAGAAGAAAAAGCT
>CAMTVZ010000260.1:0-20488 GCA_947085285.1 uncultured Ignavibacteriota bacterium | reverse complement strand
TCTTTAATTTCTTTTGCCACTTGCCAGCCGTTTATTTCGGGCATCCCCAAATCGGTGAAAACGATATCTATTTTTCCTTGCTTGAATTTATCAATCCCTTCTCTCCCGTTTTTAGCGAGAACAACTTTGTAATTAGCTTCTCTTAAAATTTCTGCCAGTAAAATTCTAATTTCTTCCTCGTCATCTATTATAAGTACTGTAAGTTGTGCTTCTTCTGTTTGCCAGTTTGAAGAGTTAGAAATATCGTTCTGTGGTTTCGAATCTGCATTTTCGATGTTGACTTTGGGGAATGTTATTGTAAACTTTGTTCCAATTCCTATTTCGCTTGTTACTTTAATGTCGCCTTGACGTTTGGTTACTAACATTTTAACCATCGATAAGCCCAGACCAGTACCTTTATCTCCTTTTGTGCTGAAGAAGGGGGTGAAAATTTTTGAGAGAGATTCTTTTGGGATACCTGTTCCTGTGTCTTCAACCTCGATGCTGTAGAGCCGGTCTAAATTTTTTGTTCTTATTGTAATTGTTCCCCCTTTAGGCATTGCATCGACTGCGTTTAAAATTAAATTAGTTAGAATTTCTCGCAGTTCAGATCCGCTACCGAAAACGATGGGTAATTTATCGAACTCTTTGTGGATTGCAATCTTCACACCTCGCTGCTGTGCAAAATCTTTCCATTTAGTTTGTGTAAGGACTATAGTGTCTTCGATTATCAAGTTTACATCTATAGCCGAGGCGTTATCTTCAACTTTCTTCTTGGCAAAGTCCTGCAATCGTTTTACCGTTTCAGCTCCATCCATAGCGGCTTTTAAAATGATACTCAAATCATTTTTCATCTTTTGATCAGTAGAACGAAGTTGTAGCAATTGCGCCCGGCCTACTATTACTCCGAGCAAGTTGTTAAAATCGTGAGCAACTCCGCTGGCTAAGTCGCCAATTGCTTTCATCTTTTCGCCATGGATAAGCATTGCTTGCGATTCGTGCAATTTTTCGTAAGCCTTTTTAAGATCCTCGTTGACTCTACTTAGCTGGTTGTAGAGACGAGCATTTTCGAGAGCACTGTTCAATTGAGCTGCATAGAGGTTGAAAACGGATACATCTTCTTGTTTAAAATCGTCCGAGTTTATCAATGCCAAACCTATAACTTCATCGAAAACAACAAGTGGTACAGATATCGAACGGTTGCGGTAACCGACTTCGCGAGCAATTGCCTCGATTGCTTGACGTGGAATATTGCGGGGGAGAATTTGAATGAGCCGCTCGATAGAATGTTCGTTTAAGATTGTTTTTCTGTGGTCGATTACGCTGACGAATCCTTGAAATTTTTTGTAAGGAATCCTGTAGGTCTCGAACCTGAAATTATAAAGCTTTTCCATACCCCGCAGAATATCTGGATTAAAAGTAGTACGTGCAATTTTTAAAGTATTCCCTTCTTTCAACATTATGATAATATTGTAGCCAAGCCGCCGAATTGCTTTCGAAATTGAATCGAATATCTCATCTTCTGTAGTTGTGCGTGAAAATGCCTGCGAAGCTATAAGCAACGAAATAATTCGTTCTTGATGACGCTTTTTCTCTGTTAAATCGTGCCCGATTCCACGGTATCCGATTATTTTGTTGTCGTCACCATACACAGCAGTAGCGGTTTCGATAATAGTGATTTTTTCTCCGTTCTTTTTCTTTAGTTGTATTTCAAAGTCGACTACGTATCCTTTTGTCTCTATCTCGTTTATGAAACGTTCCATCTCATCTTGTTTTACGTAAACATCTTTCGGAACAAAAAGGTTGAACACTTCTTCCTTTGTTTCGTAGCCTAACAGTTCGATACCAGCTTGGTTAATCGAAATAAAACGTCCATCGCTACTTATCTCGAAAATGAAATCTTTAGATTCTTCAAAAAGTTGTCGGTATTTTACTTCCGACATATAGGCTTGTTTTTCGAGTTGTTTTTTTTCGGTTACATCGCGGATGAACGACGAAATTCCGATTATTTTCCCATTCACATTGCGTATCGGTGATACAGTCAGAAGTAAGTTGATTGCCTTACCATATTTGTTGATGCGTTCAACTTCTAAATTATAGAAGGTTTCACCCCTTAATACCCCATCATAAATCTTTTTCCATTCTGCGTATTTCTCGGTAGGAACTGTTACCAGTACCGATTGTCCAATTATTTCAGAAGCTTTGTAACCGTAAATTTTTTCGCAAGCATTGTTCCAAGTTACAACCTTTGCATCTAAATCGTATGTAGCAATTCCATCGGCAGAATTAGTTATTATATTTTCCAAATAGTTGTATGTTTCGGCGAGTTGGCGTTCTAATGCCTTTATTTCAGTTATATCTATTCCATTTACAATAATTCCAGTTACATTTAATTCGATATCGTATCGGGGGCTGATATTGTATATTGAATATCTAATCTCGTTGTTACGCGTCTTAATTGTGGCATGAATTCCCTTTATCGATTTGCCGGCTAAAATTTCGGTCAAACTATCGCGTGTTAGTGTATTCTGAGTCCCCTCTGACCAAAAAATGTCGAAATAATTTTTTCCCTTTATTTCGTCAATTGTATAGCCTAAAAATGTTTCCGCCGGTTGATTTAAATAAATAATATTTCCATAAATATCTAAAAATATCAGTATCCCGTTTATATTTGTTACCAGTGTGCGATACCACTCTTCGGATTCTCTGAGATGGTTTTCTAATTTTTTCTTTTCAGTTATATCCTGAGATGTACCAAGAATCGCATATGGATTTCCATCATCGTCGCAAAGCAATTTGTTTGTAAGTTGTATTATAATTTCGCGTCCGTCTTTCGTTTTTTCAATCAACTCCCCCGAATAATTACCGCAAGTTTTTAAATAGTTTGTAATGTCATCCATATTTTTGGAGAGTGCTTCGTCGCCCCCTGCTAAAACCGAAATGTTTTTCCCGATTAGTTCTTCGGCTGTATAGCCACTCATTTTAGCCTTTGCATCGTTCACAAAAATTATATTATTATTAAGATCTGTCAATACAACTCCATCCGAAACGTTCAAAATTACATCCGACAACAAGTGCAACTTACTTTCGTTCTCTTTTTTTACCGTTATGTCGATATAACTGCCGACGACGATCGTTTGCGTGCCGCTTATAATTCTTTTTAATTTTAATTCAATAAAAAGTTTATTTTGATGTTTATTTTTTAGAAGTACCTCGCCGTGCCAGTATTCATTATTTTTTATTACATCAATTATATTTAAAATGTCACTTCGCATTCCAAAATCGAATTCTAAAATCGTATTTATAGCTTTGCCTATAACTTCGTCGACTGTCCAGCCGAACAAATGTTCTGAAGGGGAATTCCAAAATTTTATATTACCCTCAATATCGGTAGCGACGATAGGTATATCAACTCCAGCTAATATTTTTGTTTCGATAGAATTTTGGAGTGGTGCTTTTTGTTTTGATGTTGAATAAGTGTCGATCAACGAATTAAGAATCGGAAGGTAATCGGGGGTCTTCAGAATTACTTTATGAGCACCTAATTCTATAAGTTTCTTTTTCTTGTTCTCATCGGCTTCGTCCATCAAAACAATAACTGGGATTTCGGGAGAAAATTTTTTGATATATGCCATTAATGAAGCTGGCACAGAGGCGCCTTTGCCGCCATTAGTTAACATAATTTGATAATTTCCATTATCAAGAAGTTTGGCAGCCGATTTAAAATTAGTATGAGTTATCTGGAATGAAAAATTTTTTTTCGAAAAATATTTTTGTAGCGATGCAGCTTCGTTAGGATTATCTGTAATAAATAGTATTTTACTCATGAAACGAAAAATTAATCAATCTTTAAGAGAGAGAATTTTCTTAAGCATATTATACTCAGTTCTCATTTCTTCTCGTGCGCTACGCAGAGCTTGTACCTGCTCTTCGAGTTTGTTGACGTTATCAGAAATCATTTTAACATACTTTGCAGTGTATTCGTCGGCTTTGCTTTTAGATTGAAGTTGAAAAAGTGCAAGTCGAATAACACCGAGAGGATTATTTATTTCGTGTGTTATGTGAGCCAAAACAGAATTTATACTCCGAATTTTTACCCTGATAGTATCGAACTCTTCTGCTTTTTTCTGAACTTCAGATTCTTTTAATAAACTACTGAATGTCCACGAAAAAGTTGGTAGGGGTATCTCGGCTATGTTTAGAATATGATCGATGCCCGCCGATTTCTGAGACTGCGTTAATACGGCTTCGCTTTGCGATGTCAGGAGGATTAGTGGCATCCTGAAATTTTTTCCACGAAGAGAGTTAGCTATCTGAATTGCTTTGTTCTGGTCGATATTTTCTCCAATAAAAACTAAATCGTAAATAGGCGACTTTGCTTCGATAAAACTCTCAAACTTAGTTTCATTTACCCTTAAAAGTATAATTTTACCTTTGAGGGCTAATTTTAATTGCTCTTCAAGTACAACCGAATCTATTTTAGTCGGTTCTACTAATAATATATAAACTGTGTCGAACATAATTTACTTTTAACGGCTTGCAATATGCACAAAATATGTATTAATATCAAGATTTTTTAATAGAAAAAAATTAATGGTTTGCTTTTTATATAAGTTTTTATCAATTTTTAGCAGACATTTAATTATCCAAAAGGAAAAGCTATGAAAAAGAAGATTTTGCTCGTTACATTAACATTCTTGTATAGTGTAGCAACACAATGCGGAACTGGTATAGGTAAATATGCCAGCGAATTTATGGCTATTGGTGTTGGGGGTAGAGCTTTAGGTTTAGGTGGCGCATACACTGCAATCGCCAACGATGTTACAGCTGGTTACTGGAACCCTGCAGGTTTGTCGAAAATAAATTATCCACAGCTTTCGCTTATGCACTCCGAGCAATTTGGAAGTCTGGTCAATTACGATTATGCCGCTGCTGCTTTTCCCGTCGGTTCCAGCTCAAGCGTCGGAGTTAGCGTAATTCGCCTCGGCGTTGATGCAATCCCCGATACACGAGGTGCATTAATCGACGAAGATGGAGACGGAATTTTTGACGACAACGAACGACTTGATAAAAGTAAGATTTCGTATTTCAATACAGCCGATTGGGCTGTGTATTTTACATACTCAAAAAAAATACACGACAGATTATCATACGGTGGAAATATTAAACTCATCCGACGCGATATGAGTGTAGGTTCTGCAACAGGTGTTGGTTTTGATTTAGGTTTGCAGTTCTCTCCTTACGAAAATTTTTTCGTTGGGGCTAACCTACAGGATGCTACTACAACATTTTTAGCTTGGAACACCGGCACCAACGAATTAATCACTCCAACACTAAAAATCGGTTCAGCTTACCTTATCGAAGCACTCGGCGGAAAGTTTATTCCGGTTTTCGATGTAGATATCCGTTTTGAAAATCGCAGGTATGCTTCAAATGTAAATTTAGGCCCTGTAAGTTTTGATATGCACTCAGGACTTGAATTCGATTTTCAAAACATCGCCGCTCTTCGTATCGGATATAGCGATATTGGCACTACAAACTTTGGCGCCGGCATTCACCTCCCTAAATTCGATATCGATTACACTTTTGCAACTTCTAAACTTACCGATGAGAGATTCGATAATACTCACCGGCTTTCCATCACTTTTACATTTGAATCGGATCAATTTGCACGAAGGACTGAATAGTTAGGTGATCCAAAAAGTATTTACTCTGTTTCTATTGTCGATTTTATTTTCCTTCTGCGCCAGCGCACCTTATTATTCTTACAATTATCCTCTCACCTCAGAGTTAGTATATTCTTCTGATAAAAGTTTAAATGCACTCCTTCCTTACGGTTGGTTTGCAACGAACAATAATTCGAACGCAAAATTATTTTTATTTTGGTTAATAAAAGAGGATTATTCAGGTTCAATAACCCTCCAAGAAATATATCTCGATACCTCAATTCAAGGTCGCATAAAATCGGATGGTTTAAAATTGTTGGCTGAGATCAGCAATGGTTTCAAGAAAGAATCTTCCGATGATTATTTTTTAAGTAAAGAACCTGAATTGTTCATGATGAATGGAAAAGAATACTGGGCTTATGAGTATTATGCTGATAATACAAGCAAACGAATCAGAGTAATTGTTTTTCAAATTGGTGAAAAATTTTATGAATGTTCCGCTGTCCCCCTTACAGGAGTGTGGTTTGAGAAAGATTTAAAAGAAATGTATGAGGCAATGCACGCTTTCGTAAATTCGTTTGGGAAAAATTTTCTATAATAGGCACGCTTATTGCATAATACTTGGCTCGAATACAAAATTTTAATTATTTAATAAAATTGAATATTGTATTCTCATATACAAGAATTGATAATATAAATTTCCTGTTTGTGAGAATGGTTGTTGAAAAATAAAACATTGTTAAAAAAAAATTTATGTATTATATTAATGTTCGTTAAAATGAATATCTTTCTTAAAAATCTAGCCAGCAAATTGACCCAACTGTGATTTATGTTTTGGCACTTTAAGCAAAAATTTACTCTGGCTAATAATAAAAGATATTCACGTTTGTAAAATAAAAACTTAATGAAAAAGGAAAAAATAATGGTAAAATACGAAGTCTTACCTGGACCAGAAAGTTATCTCCCTCCTGCAGCAGCAATGCACGGGGTAGTATTACCTGATCCGGGGGAATCGCTTATCGAAGGAGTATGTGTCTCTGAAGATGTATGTATTAAACATATTGCAAAAAAACTTTTAGCGGCTAAAAATCCTACATTTTTCCCCGGTCCACTTCTTTTGTGGAAGACAACAGAATATGCATTACAAAGAGGCAAGCTTGTACGAGAAATTGCAAAAGAGATAAATGCAAAGATTATTCCCATGCCCGATTATCGGCCGAAATATCCGATGATAAACCCTGCTGTTGAAATCAATCCGAACCATCCGAATCTTACTATTTGGTATAACAAAATAGATGTAGGAATATTTATCGGAGTTCACTGCCATCAAGCTAATCTGGCTCTTAAAATTATACGCGGCGGCACAAATTGTTACACAGTTGCATTGTGTGCAGAAGAAGGACACGAAGAGGCGAATGCATCGTTGCGAGATACAAGTAACAATGTTCTTCAAAAGCTGCTCGATACCATTAAAGAAATAAAAAAAGAAGGAGCATAATTATGCCTGAATTAAAAGAAGTATCTACCGAATATATGCTCTTCGAGGCAAAAAGAGAAGAACAGTTTATTACAGGTAGCGAAACTATAAGAGAAGCAATCAAACGCTCGAATATTGATATTGCAATTTCCTATCCGATAACACCGCAAAGTGAAAGTATGCACCTTGTTGGCGACCTTTACGCAGAAGGTTATGTTAAGGAATATTTCAGAGGTGAAAATGAATTCGCTGTTATGTCCGAAATTGCCGGGGCTGCTTCGGGGGGCGTAAGAACTTTTACCGCAACCTGTGGACCTGGAACATTGCGTGCATTCGAAAACTTCCCTATGTGGGCGGGTTCACGACTTCCAATAGTTATGACTTTTATGACACGAGCCATTAACGCTCCTCTAAGCATTCAACCAGATACAATTGAGATGTCGTTTCTTAGAGATACTGGAATTATGATGTTTCATGCCGAAGCCGCTCAAGATTTATATGATATGATATTAATGAGTTTTAATATAGTAGAACAAACATCTGTTCATATACCTATTGGAATTTTTATTGACGGATTTTTTGTAACTCATACACGTCAAAAAGTTAATATCGTATCTGAAGATATAAAACTAAAACCATACAATCCAGGAATGTCGCCTGTGCCTCACATTGATATGGAGACTCCTCCTATCAGACTAATGAGAGATCCTTTTGTTATGAAGAGCAATTATGTAAGTTATGCTGCACATGCTAGTTGGCAACAAGAAATATGGACCTCGCAACAAAGGGCTAAAAAATATATTAAAAAATATTTAGGCAATTTTATTGAACAAGAAAATCCTGATGCACCGATTCAGATTGTTGCAAGTGGTACTGCAGTTTCTCAAGCTAGAGAAGCTATTAATATGCTGAAGGAAGAGGGTGTTGATGATGTTGGACTAATCAAAGTAAAAGTAATACGACCTTTCCCAAAAGAAGAAATAAAAGCCGCTCTACAAAATGCTCAAAAAATAATAATTCCTGAATTTAACATTGTTGGCTGGCTGGCTCAAGATGTTGCTGCAACGATTCCTAACAACGACCGCATTTACCCAGGTCCCAGAGTATATGGCGGTATGACCATGCCCCCAGAGGTTATTGTTAGAGTTATTAAAGAAGGAACTTTGGTTGGTGTATAAAAAATTATAAAAAAGGAATAATAAAATGTCGCTAAATATCACTAAGATAAATCCCTATTTTGAAGATGTAATGCCGGAAGAGTATATTGATCTGATACAAAATGGTCCATTCGGAACTAATAAAAGTGTACTTGACCTCGGAACATTTAAAGAACTATTAGAAGAGCATCCTCTATGTGCAGGGTGTAACTTAGGACTCGCATTTCGATTGGTAATTGCCTCACTTCCAAAACCAGAAGACACCATTTTTGTCGGTTCAACAGGATGTAACAGTCTTGCTTTTCCGCAGCTTGCTTTACATAACATCCACTCCCTCTTTGGAAACCAGAATGCAATTGCATCTGGTCTTAAAAGGGCGCTGAATCTAAGATTCCCAAATACTGAAAAAGATGTAATAGTGATGGCAGGTGATGGTGCAACCGCCGACATTGGACTCGATATGACACTCCACTCGTGGTTTAGAAAAGAACTGATTACAACCATAATGCTTGATAATGAGCTTTATGCTAATACAGGGGGTCAAGAAAGTGGTATGAGCCCGTGCGGTGCTGTTTTGAATATGGCACCAACAGGTAAAAAATTCAACAAAGTAAATGTATTTGAACTTGCAGTAGCAGCAGGTTGCGCGTATGTAGCCGTTGTTTCGACTGCAAACCCAAGAAAAATAGGGGAATGTTTAAAAAAAGCAGTTTATGTTGCCCGTAAAGTTGGACCTACATACATTCAAATACATACACCTTGCCCCACAAATCTTAAATTAAAATCATCTGACTCTTTTGAATATGCACAGGAAAGATTTAAGCAAGACTATGTTTTTCGTGAACACATTACTCAAGAGGCAGTAAATTATCTTGATTCGATTAAAAAGAAAAAAGTAACGGCGGTTGAAATACCCAAAGAAGAAGAATTAGTAGAATGTAACCCCTCGCATCAAAAATTAAATTAAGACAATAGGAGTAATTTATAATGAAGTTTTTTATAAGAATGTCAGGCTTAGGAGGCCAAGGTGTAGTAACAGCCGCCTATATTTTAGGTGGTGCGGCAGTTAAAGATGGAAAAAATGCTGTTGTAAACCCCTTCTTTGGAGCAGAAAAAAGGCTTGCCCCAGCAGAAAGCTATGTAAGAATTTCTGACGAGAAAATATACGATACAGGCGAGATACTTTACCCAAATGTTATAATGATTTATCATCCCGATGTTATTTTGCAAGGAAAATCTTATACTATGCCTTTCTTTTCAGGACTTAAAAAAGATGGGATAATAATTGTAAATTCAGAAAAGGAATTAACTCTTTCAGAGGATGAGCGAAAAAGTTTGGACGAATTAAATGCTAAAGTTTATTTTATCCCCGCAACCGATATATCCCGTGAAATTGCCGGCTCTGAACTTTCGACTAATATTGCAATGCTGGGTGCTTTAATAGGACTCACAAATTTAGTGAGTTTAGATGCCCTTCAAGTATCCTTGAAAGAACGATTTGGTGGTAAGGTTAAATTTGTCGCCTCTGGTACAACCGCTGCCCTCGACGATGCACTTAGTAAACAATATAGCAAAGTGGATAAGTTGATTAGTACCAATATGGAACTACTTACCACTGCCTATGAAAGAGCAAAAAACTTGATAAATGTTGAAGCATAGTAAATATCTTACTGAAAAAAATATAAGGAAAAAGATATATGTATGTAGTAGCAATAGTTAATGAAGAAATATGCAATGGCTGCAGAATGTGTGTACAAACCTGCCCTGAACCAAATGCAATTAAATTGATTATGGAAGGGAAAAAAGCAAAAAGAGCAGTCATTATTGAAAGTAGATGCAAGGGATGCGGACTTTGCGAAGTGAAGTGCCCTGAGAATGCAATTTCGCTAAAAACGACTATATTGTCAGCAGCATAGAACCGCAGATTTTCAAGTTATATAGTTAATGATATAATGATTGATTTTTTCAATTAGGAGGATTGTGCCAGCTTGAATTAGTGTTTCTTGTATAAGTGTGGGCATGCCGGCGTGCATTCTTCGCCGCCTTCGTATTATAATAAATTTATAACTCATATAAGTTTTGGGAATTATCGAATCCAATTTGCTTTGATTAAAGAAATAATATGAAAAATTTAACTGAAAATGTTATCAACTATCTTTCGGAATTCAACCCGTGGCACAATATCCGTGTTATGGGAAAAAATGTACGGGTAGATATACTTGCAGGATTTACAGTTGCAGTAATTGCCTTACCGTTAGCTTTGGCTTTTGGTGTGGCGTCGGGGTTAGGTGCAATCACCGGTGTATGGGGTGCAATATGTGGAGGTATTTTTGTTGGATTATTTGGCGGATCAAATACCGCTGTAAGTGGGCCCACCGGTCCTAAGACCGTTCAGCTTGCTGCAATTATGCAAAACTTCAAACTTCCTGATGGCGGTCCTGATTTGACCTTCGCTTTCGGTATTGTTGCTTTAAGTGGTATCATTATGATAGCTATTGCATTACTTAGAGTGGGGAAGTTCATCTATTATACTCCTTACTCAGTCGTTTCCGGTTTTATGTGTGGAATCGGTGCAATAATTATTACTCTTCAAATTAATCCTTTTCTCGGATTTCCAACTCTCTCGTCTATAAAAGATGCTTTAGTATCTATTCCAAGTTCGGTAATTAATTTCAAGCCGGAAGCATTACTTATTTCCTCAGTAACTATCGCTTCAATATTTATTTGGCCAAAGATTACGCCAATCAAATGGCTACCTGGTCCTTTAATCGGACTCATAATAGGAACTTCTCTTGCAAATATTTTAGGTCTGAACATTATGTATATCGGGGAAATTCCAACCGGTGTTCCCGAGATTTATTTGCCTGACTTCTCACGATTTGCTATGATGCTCGGACCTGCAGCGGCATTGGCTGGGCTCGCTATCTTCGACTCACTAATGACTTGCTTAGTAGCAGATAACATGACGGGGGAACGACACAGTAGTGACAGAGAAATTTTTGGACAAGGTATAGCTAATGTAGCTGCGGGACTTTTAGGTGGGCTAACGACTGCTACTGCTACAATGCGTACTGTTGCAAATATCAAATGTGGTGCACGTACTCCCCTTGCAGCGTTTACACATGGTGCTGTTTTATTGGCTATCGTTTTGGGGCTCGCTCCTTACGCTTCTATCATTCCAATGGCATGTCTTGCAGGTATTCTAGTCAAAGTTGGAATAGATATTATGGATTATCGTGTTATGCCGATTTTACATCGCATGCCACTGACCGATAAAATATGTTTTTTCACAGTCTTTTTGGTAACAGTCTGGGTTGACTTATTAGTTGCTATGGGAATTGGTTTAGCTATCGCTTTTTTCCGTTTTGTTCAAGAGATGAGCGACCTTTATAAGAATGAAATTGTAACCCTCGCTAATAATAAAGACCCTTGGCCCGGCGAAGAACTTATTCCATCATCTTTAAAAGAGCGCATCCTAATACTTCGTCCTGAAGGACCTCTATTTTTCGGAACTGCCGATACACTTTACAGAACGATCGAACATCTTGTTCATCACGATCTTCTAATAGTTCGATTAAGGCGGGTGCCCACAATCGATTTGTCAGGTGCTTTTGCACTCGATGATCTGATTAAAAAAGCACAGAGTAAGAATACAGTCGTTATGCTAACAAGTGTTAATCCAAGAGTTCGAAAAATTTTGGACGAGCTTGGAATAATTAAACGAATAGGTGCCAATCGCTGTTACGAAAAAATTGATGATGCGATCGAAGATATAATAAAAGTACTTACAGAAAATAAGAAATTGTAGGTAACGAAAAATATTATAAGTTAAATTCATCTATCCCATTACACCAGGGGCTTGCTTAATGCCTATGGTTTGTATAAAATGTACGAATCAGTAACTTTGTATAATATATCAGTAAAGGACAATCGTTCATGAACAATAGTCAAAACTCAGTATCACCCCCAAGATGGCTTGGAGTAGATTTAATTAAAAACCGTTGGATATTTCCTCTGCTCGGTTTAATTTCAACTTTAATGGGAGGGGCTGCCTACGCTTTTAGTGTTTTTATTCGACCTTTAGAAGCAGAATTTGGCTGGGTAAGATCCGAAACAATTCTCGCCTTCTCTGTCTGTATGTTCGTTTTTGCTTTCTTTGTTGGAGTCGGAGGATATTTCGTCGATAAGTTCGGTCCCAGAAAGCCATTCATACTTGGTGCTTTACTTATGGTTGCTTCACAAATACTTTCTTCCAAAGTTAATAGTATCGAAGAATTGGTTCTTAGTTACGGGCTTCTTCTCGGAACTGGAATTGGCTTAGTTTACACTTCTACAACCATCGCTTTAGCTTCACGTTGGTATCCTGAACGAGAAAAACGGGGTGTTATGATTGGTCTTTCAGTTTTAGGTTTTGGTATCGGCGCTCTTGTTGCTGCACCCCTTTGGGCTTTAGGTATTGAAGCCTTCGGATGGCGAACCACTTATATGATTACTGGTATAGTCTTTGCTTTTTTTCTTACTATTGTTGCAACAATTATTCGTTTTCCTCCCAGCAATTTTAGTTTTACTAAAGAAAATGGATGGCAACCAAATCCAAATGATCTAAATGCTGTAAATAATACAATAGAAGTGAATCCCGATGACTTAACTTTATCCGATGCTCTTCGCAATGGTTTATTTTGGTTTACTGGGGTTTCTTTCTTCCTTACAATTTTTGGTGGACTTATGGCTGTAAGTCAGTTGGCTGCTTTTGCCGGACCAAAAGGAATTGGTTTGTCCGAGATTGCAGCTGCGACTGTAGTACAAGCAATGGCTATTTTTAACGGTCTTGGGCGACCAACTTGGGGATGGATATCAGGCAAGTTAGGACCCAAGAGGTCGCTTGTATCTGTTGCCCTTTTTATGGCTTTCTCATTAATTGTTCTCTCCGTTTCTGATTCGAGGTTTTTGGTTACTCTTGGTGCAGCTATGGTTGGTTTCTCATTCGGTGGTGCACTTGCTCTTAATCCTATTATGTCAACATTTATGTTCGGGGCTTCATATATTGCCCGCATCTATGGATGGATTTTCTTTATGGGCTTCGGATTTGGGGGCTTTTTTGGACCACATGTAGGCAGTTTGATTTATACTGCTACAGGAAAATATGAATCAGCTTTCCTTTTAGCAGCTGCGGTTGCTGTTTTCTCGGCAATTCTCTCAGCATTAATTTTTCCTGCAAAAGGAAAAGAGAAACAATTGCGACGTACGGTAATTCAAACATCATCAGCTAATTGACTTCAGAGTTTCTGAAGAAGCTATAAAGTGTTAATAGTTGTAGCCGATGTTAATACGATTTGTTCGGCACTTATAGAACTCATACTAATCTTTAACATTGGAGATTAAATATATATATTTGTCCAACAAATGATTGAATGTATAAATCATGAATTGATTAAAGAACTAGCAACGATGAAAAATTCAGGCGCAAAAACTAATCCCAGTATTTATTTATCGATGGCGTTGGTTATTACCTCTCCGTTTAACATCGCTACAGGAATCCCCCTTTTATTAATCGTGCAACACGGTTGAAAACATAAGAAATTCAAAAGATGTATAAAAAAATAATGGAAAAAATAAATGAAAAGAATAAATGTTATAATAGATGGTAACGAAGCGGCTGCTTATATAGCTCATAAAACGAACGAAGTTATAGCTATATATCCAATCACCCCCTCCTCGAATATGGGCGAGTTGGCAGATGCATGGTCGGCAGCCGGCGAAAAAAATATCTGGGGAGTAGTCCCCACGGTAATCGAAATGCAAAGCGAAGGAGGCGCAGCAGGTGCCGTTCACGGCGCTTTACAAACCGGATCGCTTACAACAACCTTCACAGCATCGCAAGGTCTGCTGTTAATGATACCGAATAGGTTTAAAATCGCAGGCGAGCTAACGCCAACTGTGTTTCATGTTTCGGCGCGTTGTGTAGCAAGTCACGCCCTCTCAATTTTCGGCGACCACAGCGATGTTATGTCGGTTCGCTCAACCGGCTGGGCTATGTTAGCTTCTAACTCGGTGCAGGAAGTAATGGACAATGCTTTGATTGCACAAGCTGCAACACTCGAATCACGAATTCCTTTCCTCCACTTTTTCGATGGCTTCAGAACTTCGCACGAGGTGATGAAAATTGAAAAGCTTACTGAAGAGGACATCAAATCGATGATAGATAATGAGCTTGTAATTGCACACCGCAAACGTGCAATGTCTCCCGATAATCCAGTCATTCGCGGCACAGCTCAAAACCCTGATGTTTTTTTTCAAGCACGCGAAACCGTAAATCCTTTTTACAATAAAGTTCCCGAAATTGTTCAGAAGACAATGGACAAGTTTGCCCGCTTAACCGGCAGGCATTACCACTTGTTCGATTACGTGGGCGATCCAAATGCTGAAAGGATTATAATTATGATAGGATCAGGTGCCGAAGCTGCCGAAGAAACTGTAAACTTTTTAAATGCTCGTAGCGAAAAAGTTGGACTTATTAAAGTACGCTTATACAGACCTTTTTCGGTGCAGCACCTTATACAAGCAATTCCACAATCTGTAAAATCTATTGCTGTACTCGATAGAACCAAAGAGCCCGGAGCCAACGGCGAACCGCTTTACAAAGATGTTGTTACTGCAATAAGCGAATCGTTCGCACAAGGAAGTCTCGCCTTAAAAAATTATCCAAAAATTATCGGAGGTCGATATGGTTTAGCATCTAAAGAATTTACTCCGGCTATGGTAAAAGGTATCTACGACGAGCTTAAAAAAGATAAGCCGAAAAATTATTTCACTGTCGGTATTAATGATGATGTTACAAATTCTTCTATCGAATATGATCCTCAATTTTCAACTGAAGATAGTTCAGTCAAACGTTCGTTGTTTTATGGTCTCGGTGCCGACGGAACTGTTAGTGCCAATAAAAACTCAATCAAAATAATTGGGGAAGAAACCGACAATTATGCACAAGGTTATTTTGTGTACGACTCGAAAAAGTCGGGTGCAGTTACTGTATCCCACTTGCGTTTCGGTCCAAAACAAATTCGATCAACATATCTGATTAGCCAAGCCGAATTCATCGCTTGTCACCAGTGGGTGTTTTTAGAAAGATACGATATGTTAAAATATGCGCTCCCCGGCGCAACGTTCTTACTCAACAGTCCTTTCGGTCCCGACGAAGTTTGGGAAAAACTCCCCAGAAAAGTACAAGAACAACTTATAGAGAAAAAAATAAAGTTTTTTGTAATCGACGGAAACAAAGTTGCTGAACAAACCGGAATGGGCGAACGTGTAAACACAATTATGCAAACCTGTTTCTTTGCTATCTCGAATATTATTCCAAAAGAAGAAGCCATACAGAAGATTAAAGATGCAATCAAAAAAACTTATGGAGCAAAGGGGGAGCAAATAGTAAAGATGAACTATCAAGCGGTTGACCAAACGATTGCGAACCTGCACGAGATAAAGGTCCCGGAAAAAGCGACCAGCACTATTGAATTTGTTCCGGCGATGTCCGACCCAAGAGCCCCTGAGTTTGTACGAGATGTAATTGCAAAAATTTACGGTGGTTTAGGCGATACCTTACCTGTTAGTGCCTTCCCGGTCGATGGAACTTTCCCCACCGATACAGCTCAATGGGAACGCAGAAACATTGCATCAGAAATTCCGGTTTGGGATCCCGATGTCTGCATTCAATGCAATAAATGTATGCTCGTTTGTCCACACGCTACGATTCGAGTAAAAGTTTACGACGAAAAATACACAGCAAAAGCTCCGCCTACATTTAAGTGGACTAAAGTAAAAGGAAGAGAATTCGAACCGAATATGGTTTATACAATTCAAGTTGCACCAGAAGATTGTACAGGATGCGGAATTTGCGTTGAAGTTTGTCCGGCAAAGAACAAAACCGAAACCCGACTTAAAGCTATCAATATGGCTGACCAACTTCCCTTGCGTGAACCCGAAAGAATTAATTACGAATACTTCTTAGAAATACCCGAATACGATAGAAGAAAAGTTCAGATTAACACTGTGAAAGGTTGCCAGCTTCTTGAGCCGTTATTCGAGTATTCAGGCGCCTGCACAGGTTGCGGCGAAACTCCTTACATTAAACTTCTAACACAACTTTTCGGCGACCGCTGTCTGATTGCGAATGCTACAGGTTGTTCATCAATCTATGGAGGCAATTTACCAACAACTCCTTATTCCAAAAATCAAGATGGCAGAGGCCCAACGTGGTCGAATTCTCTCTTCGAGGATAACGCTGAGTTCGGTCTTGGTTTCCGACTTACACTCGACCAACAAAGATTATTTGCTATAGAATTGATGAAAAAGCTCTCAGGTGTAATCGGAACTGATTTAATCGATGCTATTATTAAAGCTGACCAATCCAATGAGGTAGGAATTTATGAACAACGCGAACGTGTCGAAATTCTAAAAGAAAAATTAACAAACGAAAAATCACCCGAAGCAAAACAATTATTAGCAATTGCCGATAACTTAGTTCACAAAAGTGTTTGGATTGTGGGGGGCGACGGATGGGCATACGATATTGGTTACGGTGGTCTCGACCACGTAATTGCTTCAGGCAAAAATGTTAATCTACTTGTATTGGATACCGAAGTCTATTCAAATACCGGCGGGCAAATGTCGAAAGCAACTCCACGTGCAGCAGTAGCAAAATTTGCTGCTGGTGGTAAACCCACAGGTAAAAAAGATCTCGGTTTGATTGCTATGAGCTACGGAGATGTTTACGTGGCTCAGGTGGCTTTCGGTTCGAACGACTTGCAAACTGTTCGTGCATTTTTAGAAGCCGAAGCTTACGAAGGTCCTTCGTTAATTATCGCATACAGCCATTGCATAGCACACGGTATCAATATGCGAAAAGGACTCGATAATCACAAAGCAGCAGTCGAAAGCGGTCACTGGCCCCTCTTCAGATATAATCCGGCACTTCTAAAAGAAGGTAAAAATCCATTACAGCTCGACTCGAAAGCTCCAACAATTTCATTTAAAGATTACGCTTATATGGAAACTCGCTACAAAATGTTAACGAAGAGCAAACCTGAAGAAGCAAAGCATTTGATCGAACTCGGAAATAAAGATGCAAAAGCAAGATGGCGTTACTATCAACAGTTAGCTTCTATCATATATAGTAAAGATGATAATCAAGAAAAAAAATAAATAAAGAAAGGGGTTATTATGGATTTATCAACAACATATATGGGATTGAAATTAAAAAATCCCATCGTTCCTTCGGCTTCACCTTTATCGCGAGACATTAATACAATAAAAGCATTAGAAGATGCGGGCGCCTCGGCAATTGTTCTGTATTCACTCTTCGAAGAACAAATAACTCACGAAGCAGTAGAGTTAAATTATCTGACAACACAGGGAAGCGAAAGCTACGCTGAAGCTGTTACTTATTTTCCCGAACCTAGCGAATATCATTTAGGACCTGAAGAATATTTAGAACATCTGCAAAAAGCTAAACGGGCTGTGAATATTCCTGTAATAGCCAGTTTGAATGGTGTTACTACTGGTGGCTGGTTAGAATATGCGAAGAATATCGAACAGGCCGGCGCCGACGGCTTGGAATTAAATATTTATTATATACCAACTGATTCAAAAAAAACCTGTGAAGATATCGAAAATCTTTACTTGGATATTCTAAAAACTGTGCGAAGCGAAGTAAAAATTCCTGTGGCAGTTAAGTTATCGCCTTTCTTTAGTTCGATGGCAAACATCGCAAAGAGATTAGACGAAAACGGAGCGAATGCTTTAGTATTGTTTAACCGCTTCTATCAACCCGATATCGATTTGGAAACTTTAGATGTTGTGCCAAATATTTTCTTGAGTACTCCGCAGGCTATGCGACTTCCATTGCGGTGGGTTGCTATTTTATACGGCAAAATTAAAGCCGACATTGCAGCTACAAGTGGTATTCATACTTCTGAAGATGTGCTAAAAATGCTGATGGTTGGCGCCAACGTTACTATGATGTGCTCGGCTCTTTTAGAACACGGACCAAAACATATAACGAAGGTAGTTAACGACCTTCAACGTTGGATGGAAGAGCACGAATACGAATCAGTCCGACAAATGATTGGAAGTATGAGCCATAAATCGGTTAGAGAACCAGCAGCATTCGAGCGTGCCAACTATATGAAAGTGCTGAATAGCTATAAGTAATTTAAAATTTCTGATTAATATAATGCCTTCACGATTTGTGGGGGCATTTTTATTTATGTCTATTTTTGAATATATTGCCTTCAACTAAAAGAGAGAATATGGTTAAGAATAAACGGATATTAAAACAATTCGAGTCGAAGAAAATTAAGCGGAAGTTGAGTTATGTCCAGAAGCTGAAAATTTTTGATGAGATGTATAAGCATGCTGTTGCATCCGGGCAGTTCCCTCGGAAAAACCCGTTGGAAGGCATCAATGTAAAAATCAAAATTGCGAAAGCTGTGAATAGTGTTTAAGAAGCTGATAATTAAGATAACAAAGGCGTTAGATAAATTTAATATTCCGTATATGATAATTGGCGGGCAAGCTGTTTTGTTTTATGGCGAACCGCGTTTTACAAGAGATATCGATATCACTTTAGGTATAGATGTTATGGATCTCGACAAATTCATCAAGGTTATATCGAAATTAAAGTTTAAACCGATGATAAAAAATGTACGCAACTTCGTAAGCGATACAATGGTTCTGCCGGTAAGTGATATTTCGTCTGGGATTCGGATTGACTTTATTTTCTCCAATTCTGAATTTGAAAAAGAAGCAATCAAAAGAGTAAAAAAAGTAAAATACAACGGCACAACTATAAAGATTGCATCGTTGGAGGATGTTGTTATCTATAAAATGGTTGCAGGCAGGCCGCGAGATATAGAAGACATTGTTGCTATGCTCTCAAAGAATCCGGAATTCGATTCAAGGTATATTCTATCCTGGTTAAGAAAATTTGATTTAATGTTAGAAAAAAATTTGATTACACAATTCAAGAAGATTAGACCGGATTAAATTCAGGCAACAAATGATTGGAAGTATGAGCCATAAATTGGTTAGAGAACCAGCAGCATTCGAGCGTGCAAATTATATGAAAGTGCTGAATAGCTATAAGTAATTTAAGATTTCTGATTAATATAATGCCTTCACGATTTGTGGGGGCATTTTTATTTACAACCATTTTTGAATATATTAGCGGTAGATTAGATAGAATTATTAAATGCATGAATTAGTTGAAATATCTCATAGTGAACGACAAAAACTTTATGACAAGTTTTCGGACAAGCTTGAAATAGCGTCCAATTTTAATCGCCAGCTTGTTAGTTTCCAAGCGAACAAAGAAGAGCCAATATATCGATGGTTCAAGTATAAAGAGGGTTTTTCCTCTGAGCTTGTCGAATACTTTCTCACTAAGTTTTCTGATAAAAAAGGGAAGGTACTAGATCCATTTGCTGGGGTTGGAACAACATTATTCGCTGCACAAGCACTTGGCTGGGAGGCTACCGGTATCGAACTCCTCCCTGTAGGTATCTTTGTTATGAAGACAAGGGAAGCATTACTCAAAGTCAATCTTGAAGAACTAAATAAGAGCGTCAGAAATCTGTGGCAAGACTTAAATAAGATTGAAAACTCATCAACTTTTTTCAACCATATTTCAATCACACGAAACGCTTTCCCTACAAAAAATAGACCACTGATGACATAGATTAAACTTAGTACACAGATTTAAATCCGTGAAAATCAGTCAAAATCAGTGTCATCCGTGTTCTATTATTCATGAAAACGTTCTTTTTTCTCATAAAAGTTGTCCTTTACGTAACTTCAGTAAATATACCTACATCATCCCCACCGGATCCACATCCACAATTATCCTCACATCTTTACTTTTTTTGAAATCCGATTGATGAAACTTCTGCATAACTGAAGTTAAAACTTCACGAAGTATTTTTCCCGATGGGTCGTTGCTCTTCAAATCTTTTATCAAAATGTGCCAGCGGTATTGTTTGTTTAATTTCGGAATTGCTGCTTCTGAGGGACCTAAATATATCAAATTAGTTTTTTCACTCTTAAACAATTGATATAGCTTATTCGAATACCGTATCACATCACTTTCATCTTCGCCTTTTATCTCAATCAATACCATCCGCGAAAAAGGGGGATATTTTAAATCCATCCGTCCT
>CAMTVZ010000259.1:0-2398 GCA_947085285.1 uncultured Ignavibacteriota bacterium | reverse complement strand
CCTCGCTCAACAATTCGCAGTCTATTGAGTGCACGATTCAATGCTTGTTTCAGTTTTACTGCAATTTCACGATCCACATACTGCACCTCTTGATTATTCCAGATAGTCGTTTTAATTTCTTTTCCTGATATGAGATTTTGTGTAAAGACTGTATCGGATAATACAGTCAAATATGCTGCGAATAAAAAAACGCAGCCGAATAAAAATTTATTTGCCTTCATGACTTAAACTCCTTTTTATAAAATTGTTTTACATGTTGTTTATTAAAATTGAATTTTATAACTTAATACAAATAGAAAAGCGCCCACAATGGGAAAAACAATCGTCCATTGAATTTAGAATCCTTTGCCGGGTCTATTCAATTGTACGATGTCCTTGCGGGCGCCTTTAATTCTTAGGTGGCGACCGTGCTTTCTCTATGTGAGCATGAAAATTCATTTTAATTTAAGGTAATATAATCCTTTACTACCAAAGTAAAGGATATCTTCAGTAATTGATAGTTTAATGTCACTATAGTAATACTCCTTAAGACCATCAATCCCAATTTTTAACCATGGTTCATTATCGTTGTATTTTATATATATACCAGAATTATTTGGGCTTGCGTTAACAAGGAATATTTCGGAACTTTTATTTCTCATTATTAATTTCATAGCACTTTTAAGTGAATCTAATATACCTTCGTTATATGGTATCCATGTATTTCCACCATCTTCCGTTTTCCAAACACCGATTTCGGATATTCCGGCAAGAACAATTCGCGTGTCTATTGGATGAACTAAAATATCATTAATCATCTGGCTTGTTTCACCTAACCCAGTTCTAAACCATGTTTCGCCTGCATTTGTTGTTTTCCATAATATTCCGCGCCAAGCCGTACCTGCATACAAAACATTTGAATTGTTAGGGTCGATTGCAAGACTTATAACACCATCACGTAAAGAATCACGAGAAATGTCTATCCAGTTCTCACCACCATTAGTTGATTTATAGAATCTACCTCCATAAAATCCACCTGTTCCAACATAGAGGATGTTTGTATTACGGGGATCAATCGCAATTGACGACGCACGTGTCTCCCAATCAATTCTAATTCCGTTTGAAATATCAAACCACGTTTTTCCACCGTTCGTACTTTTTAAAACTGGTAATGGAATTGTATACATAGTTTCAGGATGAATCGGATCTATAACAATATCGCGAAAGTTGAACAATGGTTGACCTATTATGAGTGTGTCCCACGTTTTGCCGGAATTAGTACTCTTAAACAGTTTGCCCATGTGTCCTGCACTGAAATCATAACTGCTACCGGCATAGATAATCCTTTCATCGTTAGGGTGGGTTGCTATTGATATTATGGTTTCGTTCTCTAATCCTAAGAATTCCCATTTAGGTGCTTCTTCAACCTGAAAATTAAGAACAGTATCACCTTGAACAACAACATTCTCAATCTTCAACGGCTCAATCTTCGGTTTTGTGCTGTCTGTGTTTTCTATGTAGACCGTGTATATATTTATAGAATCTTGATAATTAGTATTGTTTCTAAAAACTTCAGCAGTTGTTACTCCAGTTATTATATTGTCGATGAACAACATCTTCTTTACCTGTCGTTTATCGCCAACACTAACCGAGTAGAAATAAATTCCATTTGCCACTTTTCTTCCTAAACCATCTCTGCCGTCCCACTGCACTTGTCCAATGTTATGACCTGCAAACTCTTGTCGAAAAGTTTTTACTCGCTGTCCTAAAATATTGTAAATACTTATAACTACAGGTGCTTGCTGTTTAATTTGATATGTAATAGTTGTCTGCTCTGAAAATGGGTTTGGATAGTTTTGGTAAAGATGAAAACTGGTTGCTTCTTCATTATTGTTCTCAATACTCATAATTGTAATATTATAATTACCTAATGTATCCGACAACGATGAAAACCGTTGGTTTGTGTCAGATATATTTACGAAACTGACCTTGGCTTGAGATACTGGTGTGTTGTTGGTGGTTGTAATTTTTCCACTTACAATCGGACCAGAATAAAGAATATTAGCCACCAAAATTATTAATAATATTGCAAAACCGATATTAAATTTTCTCATTAGTAAATCTCCTAAAATTTTATATATGTAAAATTTGAACGACTATACCTTGCACGGGTTCTTCGATGGTGTAATGTCCTTGCGGGCGCCTTTAATTCTATGGCGGCGGCCGCACCCTTTGTATAAAGTGCTTGTTGTATTTTAAAAAGGGAACCTCTAAAAACTTTTTTACTGAAAAATGTGGATTGATTGAATGGTGGAATGTTACCATCATTCCTTTCTTACACAATTCCATTATTCCATATTTTAGAGCTGCCCAAAAATTAATCGCGAATTCTTCTAACATAAATTCCACCTGTTCTAGT
>CAMTVZ010000258.1:0-4284 GCA_947085285.1 uncultured Ignavibacteriota bacterium | reverse complement strand
ATTCGAGTATGGGGGGTGTAATTTTATGGAATATCGGTGAAGCATATTTACCTGCGACAGTTACAAAAGTTCCAAGAGATTGGATGCTTCAACTTGTGAAAAAAGCTGTAAATAGTACAGA
The DNA here is from genome assembly GCA_947085285.1 of uncultured Ignavibacteriota bacterium. Classification (GTDB taxonomy): domain Bacteria; phylum Bacteroidota; class Ignavibacteria; order UBA10030; family BY39; genus JASEGV01. The sequence goes on along the minus strand of CAMTVZ010000258.1, from coordinate 4,163 downwards.
AATACTCTCTGCGGATGAGCCAGTACGCACGACTGATATTTCGAATTATGCATTGTTACAAAACTATCCAAATCCATTTAACCCAACAACAAAAATTAATTATCAACTGCCATTTGAGAGTAGAGTAAAATTAACAGTGTACAATATAGTCGGTCAAGAACTTGTAACTCTCGTAAACGAAATCCAAAATCCGGGAATTAAATCAGTAATTTGGAATGGCACCAACAACAGAGGTCAGTTGGTTGCTTCCGGCACATATTTTTATCGGATAGAAATGAATTCGCTAACCGAACCACGTCAGAATTTTGCTCAAGTTAAGCAGATGACTATTCTAAAATAATCGAAAAATTAAGTTAGTTGTTCAAGAGATTATGCTAAGGTGCTAAACTAGCATAATCTCTATTTTTATATAATTATCTACGGGGACGACAATCTAAGCTTGCATTTGTTGTAATTGCAGATATCATTTATTATATTGAAGCCAATTATATGCTTAATGTATTATTTACGAAAGGATTAGTATGAATAGAATAATAATTCAGATAATGTTTTTGGTTGTACTTGCCTTGCTACCCATGTCGAATTTTCATGCTCAACTAAATAAAAAGTCGATCAGTGGAAATTCGTCTTTTTGGGTAAGTGCTTATTTACCTTCTTGGGAAGTATATATGGGACCATGGCCAAATCGAGCAAGCTATGGACAATTACCAGTTCAGAACATTGATTGGAATGCATTTACTCACGTAATTATGTTCGCTGCCAATGTTAATTCAAATGGGACTATTACCTTCAATAATTTATTACCTGAGCGACAAAAACCATTTAATGACATCGCTCACGCAAATGGCAGACCCGTATTACTTGCTATTGGTGGGGCTGGCGATGAAGATTGGGGACCAGCTTGCAGTCCAGCTAATATTAATAATTTTTTAAGGACTGTTTTAACTATATTAGATACGGCTCAATATGATGGTATTGATTTAGATATTGAACCATTTAGAAATACAGGAACTATTAACGATACAACCCGTATCGGTCCCTTTATTCGTAGACTATACGATTCGTTACAAGTTCGTAGGCAATTTGTTGACCCGACAAAAAAACCATTATTGACTGCAGCTATATTATCGAGTTGGGCTGGCGAGTGGTGGGCTAAACACGAACATTTATTTGACCAAATCAATATAATGACTTATGATATGGCAGTGTCGATGGGGTGGGGTTTAGATAGAACTTGGCATAACAATGCAATTTATTGTCCTCAACCACCGACAGGAACAAATTTATATTATACATCAATCCAAACACGATGGTTAGACCAAATGTATAACAGGGGTGGGAAAAACAAACGTAAGTATGGAATAGGAATTGATTTTAGTGGAATGCTTTATCGGGGTGGAACTGTTTTGAACGATGTTACAAAAGGTGTTCACGAACCTAAACAAAGGTGGGCAACAGCCCCGACAATGACTTGGGCTTATGATTTCGATGTTATGTATCAGACATATTTAGATACGGCAACTGTTGCTACAAAGCGATATGATACTGAAGCACAAGGGGCGTATTTAAGAATCTTTAGCGATGACGGAAATCCAAATAATGATGGAATGTTAAGTTATACAGATTCAACACAGATACATCGAATTATTCAGTATGCAAGAGATTCGAGTATGGGGGGTGTAATTTTATGGAATATCGGTGAAGCATATTTACCTGCGACAGTTACAAAAGTTCCAAGAGATTGGATGCTTCAACTTGTGAAAAAAGCTGTTAACTCGTCTGTTCAGAATATAAAACCTAAAATTAAAGGCAATATCTTTTACGATAAAAATAATGATGGCAAGCAAAATTTAAACGAACCATTTATACCTGGTTGGTTAGTGAAACTTACCGGTCCGGTTGCTTTAAATATTGTTACTGATTCAGAAGGGAAGTATAGTTTCGATTCAATCCCAATTGGTTCATACACTGTCAGTCTCGAATCCAAACCACATTGGCAGATAACACTGCCGAATTCTCCAGGAACCTATAGCGTATCAATTACCACAACTACTGATAGTATTGTATGTAATTTTGGTTTATTTGCAAATAATGTAGCCGAAGTGAGTGTGATTGGGGGTTGGAATATCGTTTCATTACCGGTAAGATTACAAAATCTTAGCGTTAAGAATGTTTTTCCCACAGCTACCTCTTCATTATTTTCATTTTCGGGTAATTATGCTGTTGCTAATACATTAGAATATGGTAAAGGTTATTTTACAAAATTTAATTCACCCCAAACATTATTATTTGCAGGGGAAATTTTTTTAACTGATAAAGTTGATGTTAATGCTGGTTGGAATATTATTGGTTCTGTGAGTAGAGATGTATTAGTTAGCAATATTTTTATATATCCTCCTGGTAATCTGGCATCCGATTTCTGGTCTTTAAATCAGGGTTACCAAAAAGTTGATACTATTAAAGCTGGTTATGGTTACTGGGTAAAATTTTTTGAACCAGGTTACATAATTCTTCGAACTAATTCACTATAGAAGAAGTATTTTAAAGTTGTCCGCTTCAGTTGAAAAACGAGAATACATTTTAGTTTTTTAAAAGTATTATTGAATTTTCTCAATTAAATAAATTTTTTAATTCATTTAAAGGTTTAAAGAAAAGGATTTTTAAATGCCTTTAGTGTCTGTTGTGATTCCAACGTATAATCGTTCAGATACTATTTTGAGAGCATTGAGAAGTGTATCGAACCAAACGTTCCAAGATTTTGAATTGATTGTTGTTGATGATGGTTCAAACGATAATACTGTCGAGCTTATTAAGGATTTCGACCCACGTTTGAAAATTATTATGCAAAAGAATCAGGGAGTTTCGATAGCCAGGAATAACGGTATCAAAGCCAGTAGGGGAAAATATATTGCTCTTCTCGATTCGGATGACGAATGGGATCCTATCTATCTTGAAGCATGTGTTATGTTTTTAGAATGTCATCCGCAGGAGAATGTAGTACATACTGAATTCATAGAGAGAATTGATGAAAGGATAATAGAATTACAACCTTACCTCGACATACAAAGTAAATTTGTTCCATTGGCAAGAAAAGTTGGTTCACAAATGCTCGACCTTCCACCGGATGAAACGGACCGTTATCTTAGAATTTATAAAGAAAAAATTCCGATTGGAGATTGGGGGAAAAGTTTTTTACAGAAAATGAAAAACCCAATTCAATATTATTACAGCGGAAATGTTTTTGAGCATTGGCGATGGGGGTATTTGATGACTGTATGGTCGACTGTAATGACAAGGAAAGCCTTTGATCAAATAGGGGGTTTTTTGACACGATTCAATTGTGCGGAAGACTATTCCTTTTTAGCAAATTTGTGTAAAAATAACAGAGTGAATTTTCTTCCTTTCCCCGGCGCCATAAAAAATGAATTGCCTCCGAACGGAAAATTACTTAAAGAAGAGCATCTAGCTTCAGGGAAAAATGTTTTTCAGTATGACAAAATTTTTCTTCTACAATTTGAAAATGTATTTTTAAAAAACAATCCAAATAACGTAGAACTACAAAAAATTAAAGCGCATCTTCAAGTATTTATCAGTGAGGAAGCATTAGGAATGGGACAAAAGAGCACTGCGATTGAATATGCTGAAGCAGCGTTAGAATCTGATCCGAATTTATTTAAAGCAAAAGTAATAATTTATTTATTAAAATTTGTAAAAGATGTGGATATTGCCAATACGATTTATTTAATTCTTGGAAAATTGCGGTACAGAATCCGTAAAATTGTGAGACCCCGTTACTAACGAATAACAATTTTTTGAATATTCCTGTTGTAAAAAAATTTCCCTTCCCCTTTTTTTATTTAATATATTTTTCTGAAAATTTCAATATAAAAAATTAAATAATAGTAATAGAAAGAAGATATAGAACTCCGAGCTGACTCTAAATATCTTCAATTATTACCACTTCATTATTTATCAATCGGTTACATTTATTGATTGTTTAGTGAATTAGTCAATGAGTGTGTAAGAAAAGTGCAAACATTTATTTTTCCCGGTTCATAGAATACATCGGTTCATCTAGCCTTACTGACGGTGACTGCTCTAATGATATAAAATAGAAAATATTACTTTTTGTGTATTAAGGCTGACCAAAAAGTAAGCAAATT
>CAMTVZ010000257.1:0-12769 GCA_947085285.1 uncultured Ignavibacteriota bacterium | reverse complement strand
TGTGTGCCGAAGCTCATACAAGATAACACTTCGGTGTGCAGGCACAGATTCAACGGATTAGCACAGATAATAATAATGCGATCAGTTTCGTTTTCCGATGATATTATAAATCAACAAAGTCATTGCGAGCTTCTCATCGATTGAAGACGATTTCAACGATTCGTCAGTTTCTACAAGTGCAACGAAAGCCCGCTCGATATCGGCAATCGAGTAATTCCTCGCAGCATTAAGATACTCTTTTACAAAGAACTGATTGATTTTCAGTCGGCTCACAATGTCGAACTCATTTCTTAAGTCTGAACCTCTGATTATCCAGAGCTTTTGAAAATATTTGGTAAGCATTACGATAGTTCCGAGTGCCGACTCTCCGTTGTTGAGCATGTTCTCAATTATCGTAACCGATTTTGAAATATCTTTTTCGCCGATAGCTTTCTGTAGCGAAAAGACATTAAATGCTTTCGAAACTCCTACAACCGAATTTACATCATCTTCATCTATCAGCATTTTTGAATCTACATAAATCGTAAGCTTTTCTAATTCATTGTGTATCGCGCGCATCGAGTTGCCTGTGCATTCAGCTATCAATTGTGCCGCCTGATCGGTGATTTTCTTCCCAAAATTATTTATATGTTTTTTAATCCATCCTGCAATTTGATTATCGTACAATGGTTTAAATTCCACTACCATTCCTTTACTCTTAATTAATTTAGCAATCGAAGTGCGGTTGTCTAATTTTGAACCGACCATCAACAGAATAGTAGAATCGGATGGATTTTCGAAATAACGCTCGAGTAACGTTTTGTTATTTTCGCTTGTCAATAGTTTATTGAATTCTTTCACAACCACTACTCTTTTTTCGGAGATCATCGGATAAGCCGATGCAATGGCGAGTAAATTTTTTACTTCGATATTATTCGCATCGATGACATCGACATTGAAACCTTTAACCGACTCGTCAACACTCTCCCGGATAATTTGTTGTATAAATTGGTCGATCAAAAAATCTTCATCACCAAAAAAATAATAAAGTGGGAAATATTTTTTTTGACTGATAGAAGTTTCCAGATCCTGTATTGAAGCTGTGTCCGATTTTTCTTTAGCCATTAATTACTTTCCAATCTACTTCTACTTTTTAAATAAAAATAAACAGGGATTCCGGCAATTATAATCGCCAGCCCTAAACCTGAATTTCGTAAATCGCCTATAAAGATAAAGACGATAAAAAAGAGAGCCACCAGTATGTATAAAGCAGGAACAAAAGGATAGCCCCAAGTTTTGTAAGGACGATTTAAACTTGGTAATTTTTTTCGTAACACGAATAAACCTACAATCGTGAGTACACCGAAAAGTAGGGATGCAAAAGCGGTATAAGTAAGCAGGTCGCTGTATGTCCCCGTTAAAGTTAGCAAACAAGCCCAGATACATTGGTAAACAAGCGATACTGCTGGTGTTTTAAATTTTGCATTAACTGTTTTTACTTTGTCGAAAAATAATTTGTCCTTTGCCATTGCGTAGTAGACGCGTGGACCTGCAAGTATCAACCCGTTGTTACAACCGAATGTAGAGATTAAAATTGCCGCGGTAATAAAAACTAACCCGGCGGGACCGAAAACTATTTGAGCAACCTCGGTGGCAATTCGGTTATCGGCTACGTTTGCCATTTGCTGAACCGGAACGATATATATATAAGCCATCGTAGTTAGCGTGTAGATTACTGCTGTGGCTGCAGTTCCCAACACCAGAGCACGCGGGAGATTTTTTTCAGCACGTATAATTTCTTCGGCTGTGAATGTAACAGAGTTCCACGCATCGTAAGCAAAAAGTGCCTTCGACATTGCCACGGCAATAGCAGCGAATAGACTTAAACCAAGAGCTTCAGGAATAATTGGAGTTAACACAGGTGTAAAATTAGAAAGGGAACCTTTGCCGATTATAAAACTAACACCAATCAGCAAAGCAAGGGCAGCTACTTTCGATACTGTAAAAAAATTTTGAACCGCTGCCCCTAACTTAACACCAAAAATATTTATAACCGAGAGTAATATAATACTGAGGATAGCAATAATTTGTGCCGAATTGATTGTAAAATTTTGGAATGAAAAAACGACGTTGCTTTCTGATAACGAAGGAATAAAAACCCCTAAATACTTTGCGAAGGCAACCGCAACGGCTGCAATAAATCCGGTTTGAATTACAAGAAATAAAGTCCAACCATAAAGAAACGCCCATAAAGGCGAGTAAGCTTCGCGAAGGAAAACGTATTGACCTCCTGTGCGTGGCATCGCTGCTGCGAGTTCGGCATAACTCAAACTTCCAAAAACGGTGAGCAAGCCTCCTACCACCCATATTAAAATAATCAAGCCGGGCGTTTGAACATACCCGGCTATCAGAGATGGTGCAATAAAAATACCCGAACCAATCATCGAACCAACAACTAACATCGTGGCATCGAATAAATTCAGCCCACGCTTTAATTCAGATTTTTCGGGAGAGAACATCTATAAATAATTTATTTTTTCTTCTCGGTTTCTTTTTGTTCTTCGCCTTTAACGTAAACTTTTTTCATTACTACATCTTTTTCAGGTTTATCGTAAGGCTTTGTGGTTTTAACTTTACCTATTGCTTTTACAACATCCAAACCACTTATCACTTTACCAAATACGGTATGCCTCCCATCGAGGTGTGGGGTAGGCACAAGTGTAATAAAAAATTGGCTGCCGTTTGTATTTGGACCGGCATTTGCCATCGAGAGAATTCCTGCAGCATCGTGCTTAAGTTTAGGATGGATTTCGTCTTCAAATTTTTTACCCCAGATACTTTCGCCGCCGCGGCCTGTTCCAGTCGGGTCGCCGCCTTGAATCATAAAGTTATCTATTACGCGGTGAAATATTATTCCATTGTAATATCCCTTCCGTGTAAGTCCGAGAAAGTTTTCGACTGTCTTTGGAGTTTCTTTAGCAAACAATTCGAGTTCGATTGTCCCCATAGTAGTTTCCATAACGACTACAGGATTTGCTGTTGGTTTTTGTTCCACAACTTTTCCTTTCTTAGTTTTTTCCTGACCAAATCCGATTGTTAAAATCAATAACGGAGTCAGAATATAAATTAGTGATTTCATAATTATCCTTTCTTAATTTGTTAATGATTTATTTTTTAACCTATAAATAAAATACCTAAAATTCCGACAATAAAGCAATAGTACGAGAACCAACTGAATCTTTTCTTTTTTAGAAAACCGATCACAACTTTAATCGAAGCATAACCCGAAATTGCAGCAACAGCAGTTCCAATAAAATAAATTAGCACTTGTTGGTTACTTATTGATGATTGTATTACTTCGTTGGTTTTTAGAATTGTAGCACCAAAAATTACAGGGAGCGACAATAAAAAAGAAAATTTTGCAGCGTTTTCACGCGATACACCTAAATATATCGCACTGCTGATAGTTATACCCGAACGCGAAATGCCTGGAAGAATCGCAACGGCTTGAGCGATTCCTATGATTATTGCCGATGCGAAACTTACCGAAGAACCTTCTTTAGGGTTTGAAAATTTTGTTAAAAATAAAATCAATCCTGTTATCAGCAGCATAACCGAGACAAATTTAGGGTCGTTGAATAAAACCTCGATTCCATCTTCAAACAACAGCCCGATGACCGCAGCCGGTATCGAACCGAGAATAATCAAGACCGCAATTTTAAAATGCTCGTTAGTTTTAAAAAGTAATTTCAATTTTGTAGGATTTTTTAATAATTCGAAAATAGATAGAAATATTAATTGGATATCTTTCCAAAACATAAAAACAACACTTAATAAAGTGCCGAAATGAACAAATACTTCGAAGGTAATATTGCTTCGATATCCACTATTCAAAAGTTCTTGACCCAACACAAGATGACCCGAACTGCTGATAGGAAGGAATTCTGTAAGTCCTTGAATTATTCCCAACAAAACTGCATCTAATAAACTCATTTTATATCCGATGTTTTAAATTTTTAATGATCTGAATTTTTTTCATTCTTATTTATATTTTCTTTCATTATCTCAGAAACTCTGAGGCGATCTTTTAGAAAGTAAGCTATCCCCAAGAGAGTAATACCGATAAAACCGATTGCGTGTGTAACAGTTGCATAACTGGCTGCAACAGTATATTCTACACCATAAAGTTTGGTGAGTGTTTGGATAGTAAAATAATGGTAAGGACCGATCGCTCCAGGTGTAGGTATAAGAATGCCAATACTCGAAATTGCCTGAACAACCAATGCTGCAGCTAAATCGAGATTATTTTTTTCGATTAATCCAAAAGCATTAAAAACTACATACATCATCAGGATATACAGACACCACACAAGAATACTTGTAACAAAGATTACAAAATAATGTTTCCTTTCTTTAAAGAAGAGAAATCCATCCAAGAAGGAATGAACAATATGATCGACTAATTTGGCTCTCTTTTCGGAGAGGGGGCGAGTAAGAAATTGCAAAATACGTATCACGATATCGCGTCTAACCATCAGAAAGATGAAAACTGCGAGTGATAAAAAACTTGCAGCCGTTAGCCACATCCCTGTTTCTTTAAGCCATGGGAAAGTTTCGGTTAACGGTCCTGAATAAACGGCAGGTATCAGAGCTATCAATAACATAAAAGAAATAATATCAAAAATTCTCTCGACCACAACAGTGGCAAAAGCAGCACTACGCGATATATTTTCGGATTTACTGATTGCATACGGACGCACAAGTTCGCCTGCACGCGGAAGGATGTTGTTCATCATATAACCGATTATCAGCGCTGAAAACAGATTTTGGAACTTCATATTTTTTTTAACTGGAGCCAGTAGATAGCGCCAGCGCCAGGCACGAATCGCATGACTTAGTAAAAGAATCGGAAACATCGCAAGTACCCACCAGTAATTTGCACCTAATAGAATTTCGTAAAGTTTTACAAAATCAGTTCCACGAAATGCAAAATATAAAAATCCGATTGTAATAATTATACTCAGCGAATATTTTATAAACGATTTAAACTGGGAATTCATCAGGATGTTCACCGGAGGTCGATTGTTTCAACATTTTTCGGTATATCGAATTTAAACTCGGCATCCGGTATGTTTGTGTTTGTTTTGATGGTGTTCACTATGTATTTAGTAAAGTTATCGCTTACATCCGTAATTTCAATCTGACGCATTAAGTATGTATCCAAATCGATCCATACCTTCATCGCTTTGGTTAACGACTTTTCGTCCTTAGGTGTGAGTTTGATAATTGCATTTTTCTTACCGAATAAAATTTCTTCACCAAGAAGAACTGTATTATAGTTTTTAGGAACATTAATGAGTACACGGTCGGGAGAGAACGATTTTGGATCTTCTTTGTAATTGTTGATCATTACTTGATTATTGATATGATAATGCGACCAAACAGTTTTTCCATCTGTTACAATAGTTTGCTGCTCAAGCTCGATTCTGTACTTGTTCCCCTTTTTCATCTTCAAAGTTCCTTCGAATTTTTGCTCCATCTTTGATACTCCGAAGATAATATGTTGTGTAAAGGATGCGGTTATATCAGTAATTGATTCATATTTTTTTTCTACCTTCTTCAAAATTTTACTTGCGTCTTGAGCATCAATAGATAGATTCAAGAATAGAACAGCTAAGAAGGTTATATATAGTTTTATTTTCATTCTAAATTCCTCAGGATTTCTCTCAAAGATTCTTCGTTTTCGATTAATACTTGACGGGCTTTACTACCGTCGTACGGCCCGACAATACCAGCGGCTTCTAATTCGTCGATGATTCGTGCGGCGCGCGAGTAACCGACTTTTAACCTACGCTGAAGTAAAGAAACCGAGCCCTGCTGATGTCGGACAACCAGATAAGCAGCTTCTTCAAATAATTCATCACGTTCATCACCAGATCCACCATATCCGTTTTTCCGCTTCTCTAATACAGATGGAAGCTTAAACAATCGGGTATATCCTTTTTGCTTTGCTATATGATTCATTATTGCTTCGACTTCATCGGTGGTAACATAAACGTTTTGAATTCGCATAGGTTTCGGACTTCCTGACGGCAGATATAACATATCGCCGCTACCTAATAGTGCTTCGGCTCCGTTCATATCAAGAATTGTACGCGAATCGGTTTTCGAGGCAACCTGATACGCAATCCGAGCCGGGAAGTTGGCTTTTATTACACCTGTGATAACATCGACTGATGGGCGTTGAGTTGCAACAACTAAGTGGATTCCGACTGCACGTGCCATTTGAGCCAGACGTGTAATCGGTTCTTCTATTTCTTTTGCGGCAGTTATCATTAAATCGGCTAACTCGTCGATGATTACTACTATATATGGCATCTTTATATGTTTAAATTCCAGTGTTGATTTTATTTTCCCTGATTTTACCTTTTCATTATATTCAGCAATGTTACGGACTCCGGCATTTGCAAATCGGTTATAACGTTTTTCCATTTCAACTTCAACGCTTTTTAATATCGAAACTGAATTCTCAGGTGTAGTTATAATTTCTTCCCTAAAATCGGACGAAGTTGCTAAATAGTGATTCACCAATTTTTTGTATAGTGTTAATTCAATTTTTTTAGGATCAATAATTACAAACTTTATTTCGGATGGGTGTAATTTGTATAGCAAGCTGATTATAATAGAATTAATTCCAACGCTTTTACCCGAACCTGTAGCACCGGCAATTAAGAGATGAGGCATTTTAGCAAGATCGTCTACAAAAACTTCACCTGATATTGTTTTCCCCATCGCAAGAGGCAAGGCAGCTTTTGACTCGCGGAATTTTGTTGAGTTGAGTACACTCCGAATATTTACAATAGATGGATTATGATTTGGAATTTCGACACCTATAGTACCTTTACCCGGAATAGGTGCGATGATGCGAATTCCCTTTGCTGCTAAGGCAAGGGCTAAGTCGTTCTCAAGACTGACGATGCGACTGATTTTTACACCTGAAGCTGGCACTAATTCGTAAAGTGTGATAACTGGACCGGGTGTAACGCTTACACTTTCGAGTTCGATTCCGAAGTTGGCAAGCTTTGACTTTAGTAATTCAGCATTTGCACGTAATTCTTCGTCGTTAACAACATCGCCTACGCGTGATGTATCCAATAACTCGACCGAAGGAAAAACATAGTCGATTTCCTCTTCCACCTGAAATTCGGGACCAACAAATTCTGATTCATCCTCAGAAATTATATCTATATCTTCTTTCTCAGCATTTTTTTTATTTGAAGTAGGAGTAATAATTTTTTCTACTTCTTCTGCTTCTGTTTCATCTTCGGGTTCTTTAAAAATTATTTGCTTCGCTGTTTTGGCTTTTAGCGGTTTTTCCAATTGTGGAACAGTTTCTTCATCGAATTTTTTTATAGTAAATTCTGTTTCGTTAGCTTCAACCTCATTTTCATCTTCAAGGTCAATTACTCTTCGGCCATTCTTTTTCGAAACGAACCAGCCTGCGATACGGTCGAAACCCTGCTGAATTCGGTTTAGAGTTTTGTAAATATCTAAATCGACTGCAAGGACTAAAATTATTAGCAGCGAAGTAAGCACGATGAGAGCAGCGCCAACTTTTCCGATTAATTTTGTGAGCACATCCCCCATAAATGTACCTACAAGTCCGCTCCATTCCTTCTCAACAGTACCAAATATCTGAGTCGTAACTCCCATCGCAGCTGAAAATAAAATAGCAATTAGGAGTGCATAATTAGTTAGCTTTAGTGCATTTGTGGGATCACTTTTTCTTAAAATAATCCAACCCCACATCATTAAGAGGACTGGCAAAATAATTATCGCATAACCGATAGTGCCGTTAATTAATAAGTGTGCGATCATTGCCCCAACGAGCGAAAGGGCATTATTAACGTGTGCCGCTTTTTCTTTTAATACATCGTCGAAAGGAAGTTTAAAAAGATCAAGCAGAGAAATATCAGTATATTGTTCATCGCTTCTTGAGTATGTTAATATACCGATTACCAATAGAATCGAAAGCAACATCATCAGGATGGAAAGAAGCTGCGATTTACGGTCAGCTTTTTGCCGTTTTCCGTTCCTCCTCTCTCCGTTTTTTTTAGTTTCTGCCATACGAATTGCTATTTTTTCTGCGAAAGTTTTTGTTTAGATTTAGCATCCCCCTCAATTTTCTTAGTCTCATCACGTTTGAGTGTCAATACGTTGTTGGCAAAAATCGGAACTTCGGGAATAGTATCGATACCAGAACAAATCTTGATGTCTTCACGGAAGCCTAATTCGGTAAGATATCTGCCGTGGTCAGACTGTCGAATCATCTTCAAAATCGATCTGTTGTAAGTTTTATAAAGGGCCATTGCGGCGATGCCCGAATCGCCTACTTCTAAATTATGACCTATCGCCTGTTCAATTTTCGAGAGAATCATTCCCGCACATACTACATCTTCGATACAGAAATTGTTCTGATTACCTGCACAGAGTATATAAAAATCTTCTCCTAACGATGCCAGAAATTCTGCAACCTTCGAGATGTTCACAAACCCAGCCACTATGAGATTTTTTGCATATCTCCCCTTTGTAATGGCAAGTGAACCGTTGGTTGTACAAAAAATTATCGACTTACCTTTTACAGTTTCTTCGGTGTATTCGGCTGGTGAATTCCCGAGATTAAAACCTTCGATCATTTTAGCATGGCGTTCGCCTCCACGCAGTGTAACATCGCCAAATAAACTCCCTGAAATTTTCACAGCACTTTCTATCGAAGGAACAGGAATAATTTCACGCGCACCATTACTTAAAGCTGCGATTATTGTTGTACTTGCACGAAGCACATCGACTACTGCAACATTTTTTTCACGCAAAAATAAATCGTCAACTTGTGCTGGTGTAAAAAATATTTCTGCTCTTATTTTTGGTTTTGGATTGTCCATAATTTACTTATTTACGAAGGGTAATTTTACAATTTTAGCTTTTACCTCCTGGTTACGTATTCTAATGTTAATTTCAGTATCGAGTGCTGATAGCTTTGAATCTACAAATCCCAAACCTATACCAGTATCCAACGTTGGCGAAAATGTACCACTAGTTACAACCCCAGCCCGATTTCCATTAACAAAAATTTCGTAACCTTTTCGAGGAAAAGCTTTTTTATCTTCTAATTTAAAACCTACTAAATTACGCTTTAAACCTTCCGACTTCAATTTCAACAGAACATCTCTTCCGTTAAAATTGCCTTTATCGAGTTTGGTTATCCAACCGAGTCCCGATTCAAGGGGATTAGTTGTTTGATCGATATCGTTGCCGTAAAGGCAAAAACCCATTTCGAGGCGAAGAGTATCGCGAGCGGCTAAGCCAATCGGTTCGATGTTGAATTCTTTGCCAGCTTCGAATATTGCTTTCCACACCTTTTCGGATAAAGTAGCATCGGAATTGAAGTATAATTCGAACCCCAATTCGCCTGTATAACCAGTCCGCGAAATTACCATTTCAACATCAGCCAATTTTCCGGTAACGAATGTATAATATTTAATATCCGAAAGATTTACATCAGTAAGTTTTTGAAGTGTTAATAAAGAATTCGGTCCTTGCACAGCAACCAGCGAAATCGCATCACTTTTATCTACAAGTTTAACATCGCCGAATAAATTTTCTTCCAACCAATCGAAATCTTTATCTTTGTTCGATGCATTTACAACAAACATATAGTGTGTACCAAAATTATATACCAACATATCGTCAACAATACCACCATCGTTGTAGCACATTGCTGAATATTGCACTTTACCTGTTGTTAATTTTGATGCATCGTTTGTTGTTACTTTTTGAATAAAGGCAAGTGCATCGTTTCCATAAATTTCGATTTCACCCATGTGCGAAACATCGAATACACCTACCGATTTACGCACGGCTAAAGTTTCGTCGATTATACTCCTATATTGAATTGGCATCTCGAATCCGGCAAACGATACAAGCTTGGCGTTTAATTCTTTATGAATTTTATAAAAAGATGTTCGTTTCATATTTATTTTTGCAATTTTTTCCAATCGCTTAAAAACCTTTCGATACCAATATCTGTTAAAGGATGCTTTATCAATTGCATAAGAACTGAATAAGGTATAGTTGCAGCATCGGCACCCATCATCGCAGATTCTACAACGTGGAGGGGATGACGAATACTTGCAACCAACACTTGTGTATCATATCCATAATTCTTGTAAATTGTAATTATCTGTCCGATTAATTCCATCCCTGATGTACTGATATCATCGAGTCTGCCAACGAATGGACTGATGAAGTAGGCACCAGCTTTAGCAGCGAGTAGAGCTTGGTTCGGCGAAAAACAGAGTGTTACATTAGTTCGAATTCCTTCCGATTTCAAACTTCTTGTAGCTTGCAGCCCATCTTTTGTAAGTGGAACTTTGATTACAATATTTTCATGAATTTTAGCCAGCTCATACGCCTCTTGCATCATCCCTTTGTATTCGAGCGATATTACTTCGGCGCTAACAGGACCGTTTACTATTGAACAGATTTCTTTTATAAGTTCTTTAAAATCTTTTCCTTCTTTTGCTACCAAACTCGGATTTGTTGTAACGCCATCGATCAGACCCATTGAGTTGGCATCTTTTATTTCATTAATGTTTGCAGTGTCGATAAAAATTTTCATTACATACCTTTATACGTTATAATTTTCAGTAATATCTTTTTTTTGTTTGAAAGAATAAAATTTAAACTCATCGACTGCTAATGTAGGATCTTCGACGAGTTTGATAAGGATGCGGAAACGGAGCATCATTTTTGTTAACCTACTGATTGTCCCTTCTCGTAAAAACTGAGCTAAACTTGGGTGTACCGAAAGTTGTAGGCGGTATTCACGCTTGTCGTGTTTTAACCGTCGTAGCCACCTTTGTATATGGTTGACAATGCTTGGTTTAGAGAGTATTAAACCGCCACCACCGCATACCGAACAGGGTTCAGAGAAGCTTTGTAAAATACTTTGCCTTATTCGCTGCCGTGTAATCTGGGCGATTCCGAATTCAGTCAAAGGCAACACTGTTACTTTCGCCCGATCTTTTTTGAATTCTTTCTTTAGTTCATCGTAAACTTTTTTCTTGTTTTTCTCATCTTCCATATCGATAAAATCTACCACAATAATCCCACCTATATCGCGTAAACGCAATTGCCTTGTAATTTCGCGGGCAGCTTCCAAATTTGTTTTCAAAGAATTCATTTCCTGTTCTTTCTTGGCTGCATATCGCCCGCTGTTTACATCTATAACAACCATAGCTTCAGTCTGTTCGATTATGATATAGCCGCCACTTTTCAGCCAGACTTTTCTGCTGAGGCAGGTTGCAATTTCTTTTTCAACATCAAAAGCATCGAAGATGGGTTCTTTCTCTTTGTAGTATTCAATTTTATCCACCATATGCGGTGCAATCCATTTTACATACAAACGGATTTCTTTATGCAGCTTTTTTGAATCTACAACAACGCGTTCAACATCTTCGCTGAACAGATCGCGAAATACGCTCGATGTGGTGGAGATATCTTTGAACACGAGCGAGGGGGCTTTTTCAGTTTTTACTGTCTGTTCTATCTCTTTCCACTTTTTGAGTAAATCGGCAAGGTCTTCTTTAATCAACTCCTCGTCGATATTATCAGCAACTGTTCTAATGATAGCACCAAAACCTTCTGGGAGCATCGAGCGGACAATACGACGCAGGCGGCGTTTTTCACGAAAGCTGTTCAAACGTTTCGAAACCCCTATGCGATTATTAAAAGGGAGGAGAACTAAAAATCGCCCAGCGAGCGACACTTCCGAAGTTACACGAACCCCTTTTTTACCTAAAGGCTCTTTTGTAACCTGAACTATTATATCCTGTCCTTTTGTAATTTGAGGGACTGTGGCTGTGCGTGTATCTTTCTTTATCGAATCTGAATTCTTCCGCTGTGTAGTAACAGAGGTTTCAGAAATATCATCTTCATCCTCACCAATATCTTCATCAGTTTCTAAATCGGTATCTTCGTCGCCAATCATAGCTGAATACTCATCAATAGTGCTGACGATATCTGAGAAGTGCAGGAAGGCGTCCTGCCTCATACCAATATCTATGAATGCGGCTTTGATACCGGGCATAACTCTGGCAACTTTCCCTAAATAAATGTCGCCAACCATCCTCTCTTTTTCTGGTGATTCTACGTAAAGTTCGGCTAAACGCCCATCTTCCTTGATTGCAATCCTGATTTCATTTGAGGTTGCATTGATAAAAATCTCTTTTTTCATTAATATTTTCTCGTTCCTTTAATTTATATATGCAGCGCAGCCACCGGGTCTGTGCCGGGGCAAGGGCAAGAAACGAATTTGATATATCCACTCGGTGTGCCCGA
Organism: uncultured Ignavibacteriota bacterium; assembly: GCA_947085285.1. Classification (GTDB taxonomy): domain Bacteria; phylum Bacteroidota; class Ignavibacteria; order UBA10030; family BY39; genus JASEGV01. Next base: position 391 of record CAMTVZ010000257.1, on the reverse strand, counting down.
ATCGGATCACAAACTTTTATTGCTAACATCATCATCGTTATCAAGTATCCTGCTGCCATAATTTTTTCCTTATTCTTAATTCTACCTTATTTTATTGGTAGTTTTAATTTATTGCCACTTAAATTACAAAATTTATATGTAGATTGCAATAGATTCATTAAAATATTTGTAATTTTTGCTTTTTCTCTTTACTTTGATAGAAATAAAAGAGGATTATAATGAAAATCGGTATAACCTGTTACCCAACATACGGTGGTAGTGGTGTGGTTGCTACTGAACTCGGAAAAGCTCTCGCATTGAGAGGTCATCTAGTCCATTTTATTAGTTACGCTATGCCAATGCGATTAGATGGTTTTTTAAATAATATATTTTACCACGAAGTGGAAATGAC
>CAMTVZ010000256.1:0-17629 GCA_947085285.1 uncultured Ignavibacteriota bacterium | reverse complement strand
AGGAGAAAAAAATGGCAAAAACGAAGAAAAAAACAGGAACAAGTAGTAAAAAAGCGACTGTTAAAAAGGCAAAAACTACTAAAAAGGTAACCAATAAAACGGCGGCAGCAAAAGTAAACACAAAAGTTAAGACCTTTTATACACGTGAAGAACTTGAGCATTTCAAGCAAATTATAAACGAGAAACGGAAAGAAATTTTAGAAGACCTTGAAACTCTGCGCAACACAATGATGGATAGCACCACAGGTGAATATTCGTCAGAAAGTCCTTCATACTCCTTACACATGGAACAAGGTACCGATGCGATGGAACGTGAAAAAACATTTTTGTTCGCTTCTAGAGAAGGGAAATTTTTAAACTACCTCGACGATGCCCTAATACGAATCGAAAAAGGTGTTTATGGAAAATGCAATGTATGCGGAAAACTTATCGAAAAAGAAAGACTCGAAGCTGTTCCTCATGCACAAATGTGTTTCAATTGTAAAAGCAGTCAAAAATCTTAAACTAAAAACATTATAGATTTAATTTTGAGAGTTTTATTCATAACATTCTTTATCCTCATCACCGATCAGCTCACTAAACTTTTAGTAAAAGGAATTTCGATACCGCTGCTTGGCATAAATTTTCCCGGAATGCCCTACGGCTATAGTAAACCGATAATAGGCGATTTTTTAAGGCTAACTTATATCGAAAATGCTGGTATGGCTTTCGGATTTGACCTTGGTGGAAAACACTTCTTCGGAATTGTTTCCATCCTCGCCAGCATCTTCATTTTATTTTACCTTTATAAAGTCCGACACTCAAAATTTGGTCTACGCCTTTCATTAGCAATGATATTAGGCGGAGCTATCGGAAATATGATCGACCGGATTTTTTACGGTGTAATTTTCGGCTACGAAAAATTATTCTACGGTCGAGTTGTCGATTTTATGGATGTCGATTTTTTTAACATCAATATCTTCGGTTACTACCTCGACCGCTGGCCCGTTTTTAATGTTGCCGATGCGGCGGTTACAATCGGTGTAATTTTGCTGCTGATTTTTCACAAAGCAGTCGATAACAAAAAGCAGGAACCTATTAATGTTAACGCCTCATAATGTTACCTCATTTACAGATCAAGGTCCCACCCGGCAAAATCCGCGAACGGTTAGATGTTTTCTTAACACACTCTATTGAAAATGCAACACGTACAAAAGTTCACGAGGCCATCGAGGCTGGCTTTATTTTAGTAAACGGCAAACCTACAAAACCGAGTTACAAAATAAATCCAAACGACGTTATAGATGTTACTATTCCCAAGCCTCCACCTCAAGAAGTAAAACCTGAAAACATCCCCCTAAATATTGTTTATGAAGATGATTATTTGATTGTTGTGAACAAAGAAGCCGGAATGGTAACTCACCCAGCTTATGGAAATTACACCGGCACACTTGTTAACGCACTCCTCTATCACTGCAATGGGAAGTTAGCAAATCGGTCTCAAACTACTGACGATGAAGAGAAAGAGATTGTCGACAATTTAGCCTACGAACCAATAAATTCGCGGGCGGGAATTGTGCATCGCCTCGATAAAGATACATCAGGCTTAATTGTAACAGCAAAAGACGATGTTACGCATTCAAAGTTAGCTCTCCAATTTTCAAACCGAACTATCGAACGGGAATACTGGGCAATTGTTTGGGGACTTTTTGGAAAGAAGAAGAAAGGATTTATCGAAGCGAGCCTTGCTCGAAGTAAAACCGACAGAAAAAAAATTGCCGTCGCCAACATCGGAAAGTATGCTATGACCGAGTACGAAGTTATTGAAGAGTTCGATTTCTTATCGCTGGTGCGTTTAAAACTCAGAACCGGCAGGACTCATCAAATCAGAGTTCACATGCATCACATCGATCACCCAGTTTTTGGCGATCCGACTTATGGTGGTAGGAAAATTTCGTATGGGGATGCAGCAAAAAAAAGAAAAGCATTCGTGAACGAATTATTGGGAATAATGCAACGACAAGCCCTTCACGCAAAAACTATCGGTTTCGTTCATCCAATTACAGGCGTAAAAATGCAATTTGACTCCGAACTTCCACCAGATATGCAAAAAGTTTTACAGATACTAAAAAATACTTCAACAAAAATTAATATATTTTAAACCATATTTTTTTCACAACCTTCCCGCCACAACCACGGCGCCTTTTAGCGTATTAACATTTCCGCCGTTCACATCGTATGCTTCCAACAACACTACATATATTCCAATCCTCGCCTTTTGCCTATCATCATTCATCCCGTCCCAAATAACTTGTCCGCTCGATCCACTCGGCTCGTTGTTCATCAACGTTCGAATGATTCTTCCTCTCGAATCGAAAATTCTGATTCTTACCATCGCTGCTGTTGATGGCAAGTTGTACGAGATTATGCAATGGTCCTCAAATCCATCGGCATCGGGCGAGAACGGATTTGGTGAAAATACAAGCGATGCGTTTGTTGGAATTGTTGAAGCAAAAACCGAGTTTTGCTTTCCCGGTGTTCCACCAATTGGATGCGCATTAGTAGTCCAATTGCGGCGATCGTTTCCCGCCAAATTCGGATTGATTCGTTCTAACGCCCGTCCGCTCACATCGTTAACTTCCGGGTTGTGCCACTTTGGCGAATATCGGATGCTATCAATTATCGAATTAGTTAAATCTTTCAACACAACATCGTCGCCATCGTTGCTTAAACTTAAACTGCTTTTCTTGAAAATATGCAGATGAATATTATCAGTCGTATCGCTTAAGTAGCTAAACAAATTTAGAATTGAGGAATCGGCAGACAACACAATAAACTCGCCCGGTTTTACAATAATCGGCGAAGCTCCAAGTTTAAACTCGTTAGCTTTACCGACAGTGTCGGATTTATCGTGAATTTTCCAATCACGCATTTCAACCGGAAAGGATTCTCGATTGTACAACTCGACGTACTCACACATTCCACTTAATGGTGCGAACATTATTTCGTTTATAACAAGCGACTGTTGCGGATAACCGATTCTTAGAATCCCGAAAGTAATGTTGTCTCGTAATCGCAGCTCGTTCGGATATTCAACTATTGCAATCAACTGCTTAAATCCGCCGCCAGGATTCTGCCAGAAGAAATTTACTGTGATAGAATCTTTAAACGATAAATGTCCTGAAAAATTTTGTGCAGTTATTAATTCTGATTCCTGCCAAATTGAATCGCCGTTTATGTCGTGAAATAGTTTGATGTTAAAATTCGACGCACTGCTCTTTCCCGAGTTTCTAACAACCACGAAAATATTTACCGGCTCGTTAGGCAAACTTCTATTTGAATAAATCCGTAATGCCTGCAAATCGAATTCTAATGGTGTTAAATAATTTTGGAAACCCGGAGTTGCACCGGTTGAATCAAGCGAACTCCCCCAATTTGTTGAATCATAAGGAGTTAGAGCCGCTTCGACTCGCTCGAGCGACCTACCATTTGAACCACCCCAACTTGCTTGATAGATGATGCTATCGATAATAGCATTACGATTATCGAACAGCACCGCCGCATCGCCGTTGTTACTGAAAAGATATGTGGGTAGGGAAAGAGATTGAATTACTTTCGAGGGTATTTCCCGACGCTTATCAAATAACAACGATGTATCTTTTGTTACGATTAAATATTCCTTCGGAAACAATATAATTTGAGAAGGTGTGATTAAATATTTTGAAGAAGAATTCCGGTTGCTGATTTTCCAGTTACAAATATCTACTGTGTCGTCAGATAAATTATAAAGTTCAAACCATTCCGGCTCGCCACTAATCGGTGCATACATCAATTCGTTGATCACAATTGTGTTTGCTTTGTGTCCGACGAATACCGAAGTGATTTTGGTATTGTTTAGTGTATCTTCATCGTTCAAAAAAACTATCCGTGCGATGAAAGTATAAACGCTAACGGTGGGAGTTGCAATCGACTTTGAAAAAATAACCGAATCGTTAGTATTAATTGGATTGCTAAAATGTGATGATGCAATGAGTTCTGCTGAGTGATAAATCGAATCTTTATTCGCATCCAAATAAAGTTCAATTGAATAATTGTCAGCCGCCTGTTTGCCTTTGTTGATAATTATTGAATTGACCATCAACTCGTTGCTTACAATCGGATTGACAGGATCAAATAAAATAGCTTTTACACTTAAATCGAAATCTTTTTGGGTAAGTGAATTTTTTTTATTTGGTGTTGCACCGTCGGGATGAGTGCAAGTGCCCCAATTCGATTTTAATGTAGTTCGTTCGGTTGGTTCAATTCTTTCCAACGATTTACCACCAGCCCCGCCCCAACTCGATTTGTAAAACGCACTATCAATAATCTTTCCACGTTGATCGTAAATTACAACTGCATCGCTGTCGTTGTTGAGTGCAGGTAATACCGAAACAATAAAAATTTTGCCTGTAACATTAGGTCGGGCTTCATAAAGATTGATACTGTCCTTTGTTATCAACACAAAATCTTTTGGCTTTAGATAATAATCGGTTGTTGTAATAACATATTTGGAAGTTGTTCGGTTATCGGATATTCTCCACAATTTCAAATTTATCGAATCGTTGGTCGTGTTTGTAACTTCAACCCATTCAGGTTCGGGCGCCGTCGGGCGATACATAATCTCATTTACAACAACTGAAAATGGCTGGACACCAAAAATTACACGCACAATTCTTTTATTGTTCTGCAAATTTTCATCTCCACTGCTTTCCAATTGAACAATCATTTGAAGTTCGCTCGTCCCTTGAGATGGAATGAAGAAAGAAATCCGCAACGAGTCGTGCTGATTCAATAATGTATCCAAATTATATATCTGATGAAATTCATTAGCCTGTGCCATCGAATCGAAATTCGCATCAATAAATAATGATAGACTGAATTTTCGAATAGCTTCCAAACCAAAATTTTTAATTGTTGTATATAATATCAGCGAATCGCCGACGATGGGATGGATTGGTTGATGACTGACGGACGATATTCCGATGTCAGTTTTTACTTTTGCTGTAATAATAACATCATCAAATCTAATTGTTCCCGTAGTGCCGCTACCATTTCCGATAACACGCCAACGGAATCTTACATTTGCCTGATTATTCAACAATTCCGGAAGTTGTATTTTCCTTTGAAAATAATTTGTATGACCTGCATATTTTAACGTATCGCTGAGTATAAGATGATAGGTGGTCCCACCATCAGTTGATGCTTCAATCAAAACTCCAGAATCGTGTGTGGATGAGCGACGTTCAAAAAATTTTAGTGAATCGACTAACTTCCCCAAAAAATTGAAAATGGGAGAAATTAAACTTTGACTGATGCGAGCATTAGTTGAAACGACTGCATTAGGGGGAGAATTTACAGTTGATGTGGTTGTAGTAAAATCGTTTGTTCCGGCAGTTCGGTTTTGAGTTGACGACCAACCTGTTGGTAATGCGGGTGCAACAATGTAGGAGCTATCGAAATTTTGAAAATATGGGAATTGAACAACCTGACCTAAAGATGTAGTAACTCCCAAAAATAAAAGAAGTATAAAAATTTTCATAGTTCACCTCATTTGCTTTTAATATGCTCGGGAGGCGGATTAAAAATTTTATATTTTATGATTACTCAAGAGTCGGAACACATAAAATTAATTTTCCGGGAGAACGAGCTTTTACCCAGTAAGCACGCCCCGGAACGAGTGTGTTTGCAACAAAGTAACCATTCTCATATCCGAATATAGATGGAATAAAGATCCCGGGTGGAAGTGTAACTAAAGATGAAACTGGAACTGGATCCGATATAGTTCCTATTAAATTCCATCCAACTTGCAAATCAATTGTGTCGCAGGAAATAATTCTTCCAATCATTCGTACTTCAGTGGCAGTCGGAAATTTAACCCAATAGCCAATACCATTCATAAGAGTGTCGGATACGATATAATTATTTTCGTATCTGTATGCTTTCGAAGTTGAAGTCGGAAAAACATAATCCTTCTCAAAATTATTTATTGCAAGGGGAACTGATACCAAATTCCACCCCGCACGGAATAGATACTTACGCAATATTCGATCATTCGGATAGTTAGCGAAATCTTTATTTATTGCATTAGGATTTGAATTCAAGTTGATGGAGTATGCACGAGGACCAGAATTGTCGCCATAAGTTGTGAGAGTTACACCGGGTGAAGCAACACGCGGCAATGATTGAGTCCAATTATAGTGTAAGCTTTCTTCGATAGTATATGTTTGCGGTAATAAATCACCAATCGAATAAAATCCGTTTTCATCGGTTGTTGTTCGTCTTTGTAAAACACCATCTTTATAAACTTTGATTACCCAACCTTGTAGAGTCGAATCGCCGACAGTAGAACTATCCCGATCTAAATCTTGATAAACTTTTCCACTCACAGTTCCAGGGATAAACGGCTTTGCAAGTTCAGCCACCGTTGCAAGCATAATTTGTGCCCCTTTGCGTATCAAACTTGGTTTCAGTTTATCGTAGGTATCGTATATGGTATGATAATAGGGATCGGCGCCACCCCAGATTTCTTCAGCAGTTCCTTCGGCAACATTAAGTGCGTCGTAACCTGCCAAAGCGAAGGGACCGTAGTCGCTTGCACCTGTGTTATCAATTACAGGGACTAATGTTAAGCCAATTCCATAGCGCTGATTATATACCATAGCAGAATCAACCAATCGGTTAATAATCTGGTAGCTACCAATTACTAGTCTTGAAGTATCAATAGTTGTCGGATACCCTAACATATCGCCATTCACAGCGCCGATAATATTTCTCCCTTCGTCGCGAGCTTTGAATGCGTAATGGTCGCTGCCGTACATACCCAGTTCTTCAGCCGAAACAGCGATGAATCGTATTGTATTTTCAAAACCGAAATCTTTACACAAACGTGCAGCTTCCATAACCGCGGCTGTCCCGGTTCCATTATCATTTGCACCCGGTGCCAAAACATACGGATTGTTGCTGTAGGAATCGTAGTGAGCAACTATGATACATTCTTTTTCGGGCGACACTGTACCGGGTATTGTGGCAACTATATTGCTCGATGTATGAGTATATTGAGGCGGAAGCGATGATGTGCGACGCAACCAATTTAAACCACCGTTAGTAGTTTTATATAAATTCCCCGAAACTCCACAAACCGTAACAAAATTATTTGAGGTTGCTTTAACATTTGTAAGATTTGCTCTCCAACCTAAGTGTGAGTACTGAACAGTCCAACTATCTCCCCCATTGGTTGTCTTAATTATAACACCAGCATAATCAACGACCCAACCAGTTTGCAAGTTAATGAATGATACACCCCTTAGTGTATTTTCAACCCCAGAAGGTGCATATTGTTGAACCCAGTTTACACCGCCATTTGTAGTCTTTAAAATTACCAATCCATCACCTACGATCCATCCATTTTGATTATCTATAAAACAAACAGCACGCAAGTAACTTGTAATACCAGCCGGTGGTAATTGAGATGACCAAGAAATCCCACCATTAGTTGTCCGCAAAATTGTTCCACCCGCACCTACAGTCAAGGCATTTAAATTATCCACAAATTGTAATTCGCGTAAAGTTTGTGTTGTTCCAGAAGAGATGCTCGACCAATTGGTACCTCCATTCGTTGTTCTTAAAATTCTGCCGCTGGCGCCGACTATTAAACCAAGTTGATCGTTCACAAAGTTAATATCGTACAGAGCAACACTTTGTCCGCTGGTTTGAGAAATCCATCTATCACCTCCGTTTGTAGTTTTTAGAATAAGTCCGCTGTTGCCGACTGCCCAACCAATCTGACTATTAATAAAATCAACACCGAATAAGTGCAACCCCGTACCACTAATTTGCGAAAGCCACGATTCGCCACCATCCGTAGTTTTTACAATCATCCCGTTGTTTCCAACCAGCCAGCCTGTGTTTTCATCTATAAAATCAATGTCGTAGATTATAGCAGTGGGCAATCCAAAAGTATAAGTATCATATTCGGTTTGTAGTCCCCAGCGTGCAAACTGATTGTAAATATAAACTCCCGCTGACTCCTGCTGAGGTGTGTATTCATAGCGTGTTCCAAAATTTTGGAGTGCTAATATTTGCGTCCTCAATGTATCAGTCGATACTTTGTTCACCATAGTTTGGATGTGAGGATTTGCCGAACCGATTTGTTTGCTAATATGAGATGAATGAAAAATAGTTTTAGGAGCACTTAACACTTTATAAATAAATTCACCTGAGCGGATGAGGTAAAAATCGCGCGGCATAATTTCTCCTACTACAGAATTTTCAGTTTGTGAAGTGATACGGAAAGTCGGAATTAATTCCTGAAGATATTCGACTGATTGCTCTGGTTTAAAAGTAATTTCAACTGTAAAATAATTTTTCTCCTGCCCAAGAAATGTAGATAAAATTATAATATTTATGAAAATAATAAAGAAAAACCTCTTCAACATAACTGTTCCTTTCAGGTTGTTATAGATTCGACTGGTACAATCTTAATAATTCAATAATTAAAAAGCAAACTTATGAAATTTTCATTTTCTATTTTATCCAACCAACTTTCTTATACCATTTAAAAGTTTCGTTTATACCATCTTCTAAACTTACTTTTGGCATAAAGCCCAACTCCTTTTGGGCTTTCGATATATCGCAAATCCAGGCATCTGCAATCATATCTTTGCTTTTTTCGAAATTCAGAACTGATGGTTTTCGGCTAAAAAAATTGATCAAACTATAGATGGCAGTAACGAGAATGACTACGAATTCAGGAATCCGAACTTTAATAGTTTTTCGTTGTATAATTTTTTGTGTAACTCTACCAATCTCTTCCCAGGTATATGCTTTCTCGCTTCCGATGAAATAAATTTTTCCGGCAGCATCAAGATGCTCGGCGGCTAAGATAAGCCCATCTACAACATCATTAACATGCAATATATTCACATACTTACTTTTGAAACCTACCAATGGAACAATTCCACTGTTAACAGATTTAAAAAAATCTAAAGTTGCTGTATCGCGCGGACCGTAAACTGCCGGTATTCGCACAATTGTAAAAGGAATTTTATTCTGGAAACTTAATACTTCTTTTTCAGCTGCCAACTTACTTTTCCCGTAAGTAGTTATTGGCTTCGGCTTCGATTCTTCATTCACCGCTTTGCCATCGGTCGAAGGACCAACTGCTGTTAAACTTCCGGCAAAAACAAACCGTTTTAAATTTGAATTAGCTTCGGCTGCAATCAGTAAGTTTCGGGTTGCTATCTGATTTCCAAGAAAATATCCTTTTTTAGTTTTGGAAGCAGTAACACCCGCTATGTGGTAAATGTAGTCAACATCTGAAACTCCTTTTCGCAAAACTTCGACATCAAACAAATCGCCATAAATATACTCAACAGGTAAATCTTTCAGCCACTTGTTGTTCGAGTGTTTTCGGACTAAGCATTTTACATGATGTCCTTGTTTAATAAGAAATTCTACTAAATGACTACCTATAAATCCGGTTGAACCTGTAATAAAAATTTTTCTCATATAGAATAATTTGTGTTGATTGACTTTTTTAATTATATGAAGTATATTAAAAATAAAATTTGTATTCAAATATAACGGTTAATTAAGGAAATTAATAATGACAAATAGGTTTTCGGACAGGACGTCGTTTTTCAATTGGCGAAAAAGCATGATAGATTGGGCAACCTCATTCAAAGGAAAATTCAATTGGAAAACAAGAAACGGAACAACGACAGAGAAAGAAACAAAACCTGATGCTACGGTTAGTGAGAAGGAAACTCCCAAAATTCCCATCGACCTTTTTGAAAAATGTTTTACATTCACTCGCGCCGACGAGGTAAAAGCCGCAGGTTTGTATCCATATTTTAGATCAATTGAAGAAAACGAAGGACCGGTCGTCCAAATTGAAGGACGAAAGATAATTATGGCCGGTTCGAATAATTATTTAGGTTTAACAGCACACCCGAAAGTTAAAGAAGCAGCAATTAAAGCTGTTGAAAAATATGGAACTGGTTGCTCAGGCTCAAGATACTTAACCGGAACAATAGACCTACACACAGAGTTTGAATCGAGAATGGCAAAATTTATGGGAACCGAAGCTTGCCTGCTTTTCAGTACCGGTTACCAAACCGCACAAGGAATTATTCCAACACTTGTTCAACGTGGCGAGTATGTAATTACCGATAAAGATAACCACGCAAGTATAGTAGCAGGCGTTGTTATGGCAAAGGGAATGTTTGCCGACTTTGTTCGGTACAAGCATAACGACATGGAGGATCTGGAGCGTGTAATTAAACGACTTCCGTTACAAGCTGGAAAATTAATTGTAACCGATGGCGTTTTTAGTACCTCTGGCAATATTGTCGATTTACCAGCACTCGTATCGATTGCTAAAAAATATAACGCCCGAACTTTAGTCGACGATGCCCACGCAGTCGGAGTTATCGGCAAAGGAGGCAGAGGAACTGCCAGTCACTTCGATTTGGTAAAAGAGACAGATTTGACATTCGGAACATTCAGCAAAACTTTTGCTTCGTTGGGTGGATTCGTTGTCGGCTCGGAACGTGTTATAAATTATCTGAAGCACCATTCAGCAGCATTAATATTCAGCGCCAGCCCGACACCAGCATCGGTTGCAGCTGCATTAGCAGCCCTCGATATTTTAGAAAAAGAACCGGAACGGATCGACAAGCTAATACGCAACGCAAACAAAATGCGGCAAGGTTTTAAAAAAGCTGGCTTTAAAATTATAGATGGACAGACAGCTATCATACCAGTAATCATCGGTGATGATATGCTCGCATTTAAACTATGGAAAGAATTATTCGATAATGGAGTTTTTGTGAACACGTTCATCAGTCCCGGTGTCCCCCCCGGAATGCAGATGATGCGCACAAGCTACATGGCAACACACGAAGACGAGCATTTAGATCAAATTCTCGATGTGTTCATTAAGGCAGGAAAAAAACTCGGCTTGATAAACTGATGAGTAAAATCAGAGTTGCAGTAGTAAAAACCCGAAGCGAGTTTAATAAGTTTGTAAAATTCCCCTGGAAAATTTATGAGGGAAACCATTACTGGGTACCACCTCTTTTATTCGAAAGAAGATTTTTGATAAATCGAAAAAAAAATCCATTCTACAAACACGCAGAAGCTGAATTTTTTCTCGCATTAAATAATAATAATGAAGTTGTGGGACGCATCGCTGCTATCATAAATCATAATCATAATAAAGAACACAACGAGAAAATCGGGTTTTTCGGTTTTTTCGAGTGCATCGACGATCAAATTGTTGCAAATGCACTGTTCAATAATGCAAAGAAGTGGTTAAAAGACAGAGGCATATCGGTAATGCGAGGTCCGGCAAACCCCTCAGTAAACGACGAATACGGATTGCTGATTGATGGATTCGATAGATCACCAGCAGTAATGATGCCATACAACCCAGCTTACTATCCCCGATTGATTGAAGCCGAAGGATTCCAGAAAGCCAAAGATTTGTATGCCTACTATTTGCGACAAGAAACCGTAAATCGTGAAAAGCTATCGAGAGTATCGCAATTAGTGAAAGAACGGAATAAAATTACTTTCCGTAGTCTCGATATGAAAAATTTTGATGCTGATGTTCAAAAAGTACATCAAGTTTACAACGATGCATGGCAGTACAACTGGGGAGCTGTAAAAATGACTGATGAGGAATTCAAAACATTGGCAAAATCGCTAAAACCAGTGGTTGTTCCCGAGCTCGTAATATTCGCCGAAGTAGAGGGTAAACCTATAGGTTTCGTCTTATCACTTCCCGACTTGAACATTGCCTTAAAATACAATAAAAAGGGGCGATTGATTCCAGGACTTTTAAGGTTGATGTGCCATAAGAAGAAAATTGATGGAGTTCGTATTTTGGTGCTGGGTGTTCTGAAAGAATACCAGAAGAGTGGAGCAGCGGGTGTGTTATTTTTTGAAACAGCCGAACGTGCATTGAAATTAGGCTACCAGTGGGGCGAAGCAAGCTGGGTACTCGAAGACAACATAATGATGAACCGCAATGCCGAAACAATGAATGCAGTCCGTTACAAAACATATAGAATATATGAATGTAATTTTTAAATAGATAATATTTAGGAAGGATTATTTATGCCTATAAAAAAATCGGGAACAATTTGGATGAACGGAAAATTTGTAAAGTGGGACGCTGCTAAAATTCATGTACTTTCGCATGTTGTGCATTATGGTTCAAGTTGGTTCGAAGGAATCCGCTGTTATAATACAAAAAAGGGATCGGCAATTTTTCAATTGAAGCCACACTTAGAACGCTTGTATGATTCGGCAAAAATTTATCATACACAAATTCCATATCCCATTGAAACATTAGAAGAAGTTACAATAAAACTAATCAAAAATAACAAATTGAAAAGCTGTTATATTCGCCCTGTTGTATATCGAGGCTACGGAGAAATGGGATTGAACCCGTTAAAAAATCCTGTTGAAGTAGCAATAGCAGTTTGGGAATGGAGTTCATATTTAGGCAACGAGTCGTTAGAAACTGGTGTTAAAGCCTGTATTTCTTCGTGGCAAAGGCTGGCGCCAAACACAATTCCAACTATGTCGAAAGCTGGTGGGAATTATTTGAGTTCACAGTTAATAAAAATTGAAGCCCTCGAAAACGGTTTTGCTGAAGGTATTGCACTCGATGCATACGGAAATGTTAGCGAAGGGAGCGGCGAAAATATTTTTATAGTTAAAAACGGAAAAGTTTATACTCCATCAATTGCCGATGCAATTCTACCGGGGATAACGCGTGCAAGTGTTATTCAAATTTTGAAGGATGCAGGTATCGAAGTCATCGAAACCACAATTCCACGTGAGTTTTTAATGATTGCTAACGAAGTTTTTGTAACAGGCACAGCCGCCGAGATAACTCCTGTTTGCTGTATCAATCACCAAACAATTGACCACGGCAAACCAGGAAAGATTACACGTTTAGTGCAGGAAAGATATTTTGATATTGTTAAGAACGGAAACGACCCGCATGGTTGGCTGACTTTTGTTAAGTAGGTCGGAATTGAATTCCGACATCACTTTGCTTACTTTGAATAATAACACCATTATTTGAAGTAGTTGAAACAAAGGAAATCCTATGAGAACAGTGTCATTCAATTCTCTCCATAAATGGCAGGGACTTTTTAGATTTTTATTTTTTTAGCAAAATCAACAAAGTTATCAAACCAATATTTTCTTTGCGGTTCTGGAACACCCGCGATGCCTCCTCTTGCGGGCATAAACAATAGTTTTGTGTTTATGATAAATCTGTTGTATAAAAAATCTCTGCTTTCTTTTTGTTCGCCAATTTCAAATATCCTTGAATAGCCATCAATTTTTCTATAAGCATCTGTATGCTCGGTTCCTTTGGGATCAATGAATAGTATTGTGTATTCAGTACCTTTCTTTAACCAGAAAATAAAATCGGGTTTAAATTTATCCATTCTATTTGTTTTTGGATTGTTGTAAGGTATGTAAACTTCATCCAATGTTTCGTCCAATTTTGAAAAAAACCACCAATCGAATTGTTTAAAGTAATTGTCTTCTTCTTTTAGATACGCTTCTAATTGGTTTATAAAATCTATCTCACTTTTTGTTTTGATAATATGCTTGATATAATCCGCTTTCTCTGCTTCGGACAAAACAACGGGCAAATAGTAATGATTAGATAAATATTCAATTTTAATTTTTTCATTGCTTGAATAAATAACTTCAGCTTCTTTGACAATGTTGATGGAAATATTTTTTGAGACTTCTGAAAAATTAAATCTGTGATTATTAAAACATTTAAATCCCGATAGTTATCGGGACAGATAAACGCGGATTTGACGGATATAGACGGATTATTATCAGTGTTAATCTGTTGCATCTGTGTTTATCCGTGCCTGCACGCCGTAGTGCTACTATGCGTTTCGGCACGCAGGCGTGTTCTATTTTATATTTTTCAGAAGTCTCTTTTTATTTTTTTTGCCACTTCCCCCAACCTCACCACTTGTCATTCCTGTGGCAGAGGTACAAGTTCGGTTATTTTATAGTTATTGTGAGTTGTTCTTTTGTTTTGAACTTTATTTTTTATCTTCATATCTGAATCCAGATTTTCAATTTTATTAACCTTCTTTGCTTGTTCATAATTCATAGCATCTCAAAATATTTTTTAATCTTTTGTGCCATGAGTTTACGACGTTCTTCTAAAAATTCATTGTAATTCATTGTTGCGATATTTTCTGGGATACAGTTCATTGCAAGATTTTCTTTTAGTTCTTCTAAAGAATTAATTCCTCCATACTTCAACTTTCCACCATTACATTGTTCAAAAATTTCTTTGAAATATAACTCTGGCGGTTTTGCCCCAATGGAGATATTAATTTCACTTTGTGCCATCACATAGTTTGCAATCTGGTTATAAATTCCTCGATTCAACCCTTGTTTCTTTAAATATTCCTTTGGGAAAATATGATGAACATCACCTTTTAATTCAATTAAATCTTTTACGGTAATATCCTTTGATAAAAATCCCTTGTCATTCATTTTCACTTGTGCCGCAAGTAATACATTGAAGGAAGGACTACTTGCTACAGAGGTATTCATTTGTTGTGGTAAGCCTACATTCCAGAATCCATCGGAAAGTTCAGCTTGTATTACATCATTAATATATTTTTCAGCACCTAATTCACTAATTCTTTTTATGTCATAATCGAATTGTGATTCTGGAGAACCTGAATAACGACTTGTAAGAATAGAAAGCACAAACCATTTACGGACAAGCGATTCAATTAAAGCCTGATTAAATTTTTGTTCTCTTAGAGTAAGGTATAACACATAAGCAAAGTTAATAGCATTTTGTGAGCGAATCATTGATGAGTCAATAAATCCAGCAGAACGCAATATCATTACCAATTTCTTAAAGTTATTTTCATTAATGTATTCGTATATGCTTTCAGATAGTAATTTAAAAGAATTTTCAGCAATACTTTCTTCATAAGTTTTGGTTTCAAAATTTCTACCTGAAAGTAAAGCAACTAAATCCTGTAACCTTCCTCGTTGGAATTTATATGTAAAAGCAACTCTTAATATATCAGTATAAGATGGGTCGTATAAATCATCGCGTTCGTCTTTAAGCCAGGACATTTTTCTAAAGTAATCAGTCTGCATAAACTCTTCATCTTTTTCACTTATTTGTTGGTAAAAATCGGGATAAGCTGACATATGAGAGAAATAATCTATTGCTTTCCTGAGTATATTCCCTCCATATTTTTCATTAACTGCAATTTTCGACATAGCGAAATCTGCTTGGCTTAGTTCAACCCCTTGCGAATTAATGCGTATAAATATCTCAGTAACTGTATCAATATCAAGTTCTGAATTGAGTTCAATTATGCCGATAGGATTGTTAACAATACCTCTTAGTGATTCAAAGCTATTATAAATACTTTCCTTTTCATTAATATTATTTTCATTGTAATAATCCTCCACAGATTGAAGTAGTTTAAAATCAGGTTTAAAGAATATAGATATATCTTGGATCCAGTTCTTGTCTTTAACAATAGCAGGGTTGCTAACTTCAAATCTTTTTTCGGCTGGATGAAAAGCTATTTTGATTCTCTTTTTTTCATAATTCTTTGTTATGATTTCTTTACCTAAAATAGCAGCCATCAAAGCTGTAATTCTTTGTTGTCCATCAATAAGGATACGCTTACCTGATGATAAACTTCCATCTTTAAGTTTAACATCGGGGTTCCGCCAGGAAATAAGATATCCTACTGGATATCCTCGATAAAGAGAATCAATAAAGTCTCTTACTTTAGTAGAATCCCATACAAAAGGACGTTGAATTTCTGGAATGGCTATTTCACCTGCTTGAATCCAGCTCAATAAAATTTGAATAGGATGTTGGTTGACTGAGTATTGTTGGATAATCATATAATATCCTTTTTTTTGATTTATATTCAGTGTTTCTATCTATTTTACTTTTTCTGTAATCATTTTCAAATTCCTGCAAATAAGGGATTGCCTTGCTTTTGGTGAGCGAAGTCGAACCATCCTTTTTTAAGTCAAAATCAAGGTTTTCAACAAGTCCATTGTCTTTGAATTTATTGTAGAATGCTTCTTTATCACCTTTACATTCTTCATAAAATAGCCACAGTGCTTTGATGCTGTTCTCTAATGCCTTTTGCTGATAATCAAATAACCGTTTTGACTTTGAAAAACTTTCCAAGTCAAATCCCTGCCATTCGGCGGGAAGAGTTGAGTTTTGGATGGATTCAATTATGTGTTGTAAGTACAGCTTCATATTGATAAAAAATTGGTAATGATTTTGTTTAATTTTTCTTTTTCTTTTGGATCGCTAATAGCAATTAAAAGAGTTAGAGCGGTTAGAGCATTGTCGTTAATCTTTTTTTCACCGGTTTTGCGATAAAGAAAATTATTTTTATCTAAAAAATAAACAAACAGAAAAGAGGCAATTCGTTTGTTCCCATCTACAAAAGGATGGTCTTTGATGATGAAATACAAAAGATGGGCGGCTTTTTCTTCTAATGAAGGATAAAGTTCCTTCCCACCAAAGGTTTGATAAAGATTACCCAAAATGCCTTTGAGTTTTTCATCCACTTCCTTCCCGAACAATTCACTGGCTTCTTTTTTAGCAATCAATTCTTTTTTTATCTGTTTGATAATGCTTACGGCATCTTCATATTTTAATACAAACTTACCTTTGTTCTTTTTAACAATTGAAATTGTATTTTTATCGTATTGCTCAAGCAAAGTCAGTGTCTTGGAATAGTTGGCAAGTAGATTAAAAATTTCCTGCTTTTGACCAGATAAAAGTTGATTTTGAGATTTTTCTTGCAGGAAAGAGATGGTTTCCTGTAGTTCGTTTAGTTTATTTTTTGTTTCGAGCAGTCGTTTTTCATTGATGGTATAACCTTTTACCAAATGTTCTTTTAATGTTTTTGTTGCCCAGATACGGAATTGAGTTGCCCGTTTTGAATTGACACGATAGCCAACAGAGATAATCATATCCAGATTGTAATACTCAATATTCCTTTCAATCTTTCTACCACCCTCCATTTGAACTGTTGCAATTTTTGCAACAGTTGAATTTAGCTCCAGTTCTCTGCTTTTATATATGTTATTAATATGTCGTGAAATACCAGATTTATGGGTATCAAACAAAAGAGCAATTTGATTTAAATTCAGCCAAACGGTATCCTGATTTATGCGAACATCAATTTCAGGTCCTTCTTTGGACTGATAAATTACTATTTCACCTTTTTTAAATTCTTCTTGTTTCATACCATTTACAATCACCTTACCACCAAATTAATGGCTTAATTAGTTTATAATCCAAATCTTTTGTATCAATCGGCTTATACATTCCTTCCAACCAAACTTTATCTTCCTCTATTTTCTTTATCCATTTACCTGTAAGGTTAGATAGTGTTTCGGCAATGTCTATATTGAGGTTGATATTACCAAAAAGGAGACTCACAAATTTGTATATTTGAGAGTAAAAACATAAATCACAAACAAATTCAGGAGCTCCAATATGTATTACACAGGTATAGATTTACATAAAGATAATAGTTTT
>CAMTVZ010000255.1:0-3919 GCA_947085285.1 uncultured Ignavibacteriota bacterium | reverse complement strand
CGCAATGTCCACTGGGGTCTCAATAAATAATTCAGTAACAAATGAATTGCATCGTGAACTAATTCCAAATATTCATACCTGTTAAATGAATAGTTGAGTACAAGTATCGAATTCATCCGGGTTTGTAAACTAATTACTTCTGGATGCGAAAAATCGAACCTGCTGTTGACGAAATTGTTACGCAGTTCCTCCTGAAGTTTCTGCTCCACGTCCATACGTATCATATTCTTTAACGGAAGTGGTATCTCGGCAGCTAATATTTCTTTTAACAGAATCCTATCAGCACTACCTATCGTGCGGATAAGTGTTAGCTTGTTTAATCGGTCTATTTCTTTCTCGTACACGTTAGTTTGAACCTTTTTTTATTATTGATTTTACACGGTCTATTTCTTTTTGAGAACCTGCTTTAAATGTTGCATCGATGCCTGGACGATCGATTATTTGCTGATACATCGAAAGAGCCTGATCGTATTTCCCCATCCGCTCGTACGATTGACCTGCCATATAAAAGGCCGTTGCAGTCCAATCAATTTTTTTGTCCTGAACAACCAAGTACGGAACTTTCAGAAATTCTAAAATTCCTTGCTGATAATCGCCTTTGTAATAATATGTTTCGCCGAGGTTGTAACGTATTTCAGCTTCATAATCGCTGCCAACCTCATCGAGTAAACTTTGAAAATGGATTACTGCTTGATCGTAATAGCCAAGGCGTGTAAGTAAGATACCTATTTTTATCTTTTGATCAATAATAGATGGATCTTTAGGATAACGTTCGATAAAGTTGCGTGCCATTTTCAGAGCTGCATCGTTTAGTTTAGTTGCCTCGTATGCCTCAATAAGGTTGATCATTGCATACCTAAGCATTTCCCCCTCCTTATCAGGATTATCTACTATTTGCTGATAATATTTTATTGCTTCAGCATATTTTTCAGCGTTGAAATTAATATTACCTAAAGCAAGTAATACTCGTGGAATGGCGTCGGAGTTCGAGTACTTCTTCAGAACCGATTCGTATTGCTTTATTGCATCTGCACTATTTCTGTTTAATTCCATAATCCTGCCAAGATAATATTCCGACAGCGGAGCATAACGAGTTCCGTCGTAATCGTCGGCAACATCTGTAAATATTTTTTTCGCAGTTGAATAGTCTTGCTTTCGAAAATACATCAAAGCTTTTTCATATTCTATCTCTGCTATATTATCAACACTCTTTTTATAATTTTTGGCAAATTCTAAAATCAGTGGTTGGGCACTTTTTAAATCATCAATTCGTAATTTAGAGACAATAGTTTTAGTAAGAAAATATTTTTTATCATCTTCGTTTATAGCTGAAGCAAATAGAGCGTTATATTGTTGTGAAGCTTCTAAATAACGTTCAGTTTGAAAAAGCAAATCAGCGATTTCGCGATTAGCCATAACAGAACCTAATTTACCGGCGAGTTTATAATAAGCTGCAGCGGCATCGGCAACACCTTGAGTTTTCATTATATTACCGAGAGCCAAGTAAACGTCAATTTTTGCTTCGGCGCTCGGAGCTGATAACAAATATTCACGATAAAATAAAATAGCTTTTGGTATATCATCCTTTAGTTCGTATGCTTTTGCCAGATAATATTTGTAATTAATCGGTTCTGCGAAAGGATTATTTTCGTTCGATACAATTTGGTTTTTTACGAAATATATTGCTTCATCATATTTTTTAGATTCGATGAGTGATTTAATATAATATTCAATTGTTTCGTGGGCAATTTCGGTGTAGTAATATTCTTCTATTATTTTCTGAAAAATCGTTACAGCTTCAACAGGTTTGCCAATCTTCAGAAAGATATTACCAAGTAGTTTTAAACTACTCACTGTGTAAATTCCATTAGGATATTTTTCATTTTGATATTTTAGAAATGTTATCGCCGAATCTATTTTACCCGATTGATAATAAATGTTAGCAGCTTGAATCAAAGCATATTCTTCGGTTTTAGATGTAGAATGATTTTTTATAATTAAATTACATATTGTTAAAGCATTTGTAAGTTTATTTGTTTGTATATATTGTTGAACCAGAAGCTTATAAACATCGGATAAAAAAGTCGATTGGGGATACGATGCATTAAAATCTATCAACAATTTTTCAGCCTCTTCGGGTTTGGCAGATTTCAATTTCAATTTTAAAAGATTAAAAGCTGCTTCATCCGTGTTTTTATCGTTTGGAAAAAGTTGGATAAATTCAGAATAATATTTTATAGGAATATCAGTTTGATTTGCAGAGTATTTTATAGCGCGTTCTGCTGCAATTGCACGATTATAGTATGCTAATGGTAAGTTCATCCCAGGAATTTTCGCATCAATTGCGGATGAATATTGTTCAACAGCTGATTGATAATCTTTTAGATCATCGAAATAAACCTGAGCTAAATTAAAAGCAAGCTCACCACGATTCTTACCTATTAAAAAGTCGCCAAGCAATTTAGCAATTTTCTCGAGTCCACTTTTGTAATTCTTATCATCATAAATCAATATTTTTTCTAAATTTTCTTTTGCGATTAGAGCTTCACTATCGGAGGGATAATTATTTAAAATTTCTTGAAAAGTTCTGACGGCGGCAGCATAATTGCCGGCTTGCGAATAGCTTTCGCCTATTTTTAATTTTATCGAACTTAATTTATAACTGTTCGGTTTTGCCTGCAGCGCCTCTTCATAATAAATTATTGCTCGATCATAATCTTTTAAACGATCTTTATACAAATCACCAATCCGTATAAGTGCATCTTGAATTCCTTCACCTTGAGGATATTTTTCTAAATACTTTTTGCAAAACTCGATTGATAGAGTAATATTATCCGACATTTCAGCAGCGATCGAGGCACGAGCGAAAGCCTGCGGCTTGTAATCGTCGGAGACAGAATTGATAACTTGATTAAAGGAGTTTATTGCCCCTTTGTAGTTTTTAACTCTTTCAAACGATTTGCCTCTTAAAAATAATGCTCGATTTATTCTTTTGCTATTGGGGAAATTGTTAATAAACTTTTCGAACTCTTCCGATGCATTTTTAAAGTCGTTCGATTTATAATAAGCAATCCCAATTTCTAACGAAGCTTTTTCTTTTATAGTGCTATCTATATTTTTTTCAGCAAGAGCCTTTTTATAAAATTCAACTGCTTTATTATGATCGCCTACATTTGAGGATGAGAAACCGAGTTCGATATTTGCTAAAGCTGCGGCAGGAGTTCCTTTGTAATCGACCAAAATTTTGTTAAAAAGTTTATCAGCGTCTTCGTATTGTCCGGTTAAATTATATATCCTGCCTAAAAGTAGCATCGCATCAGTCCGATATTTCGATGTTCCATCGGCTACAGTTTTAGCTTCACGCAATGCCAAATCGATATTCCCTTCATCGAAGAATAGTTCAGCGAGCGATAAGCGTGCCGCAGGTGCAACGTCCGAAGCACCATAATCTTGTAAGATTATGCGTAAATTCTTTCGGGCGTTTACGGCATCCGAAACATTGCGAAAATATTTTGCCGACAAGAGCAACGCCTCGGGGGCGATTGAACTACGTGGATGGAAGACGCGAACTCGCTCGAATGCTAAAGCTGCTTCGCGGTAATTTTCTAAAGCAACATATGCTTCACCTACTCGATACCACGCCTCGGCGGCTTTATCATGATCAGTATAAGTAAGAGCAAAATTTTGGAATGCCACACGGGCTTCCTCGTACCGTTTTAGTTTCGATAACGCCAAGCCGATGTAAAATCGAGCCTCGATACTCTGGTTGCTTGCTGGATATGAATTAACAAAATTTTTAAACTGGTCGAGCGCCAAATCTGTTAATCCGTCTTTATATAAATTCACAGCAAGTTTGAACTCAGCACTTTCTTTCGTCTCTTGCGACACAGAATCGGCAATTAGAACCAAATTCAAAATT
>CAMTVZ010000254.1:0-15900 GCA_947085285.1 uncultured Ignavibacteriota bacterium | reverse complement strand
GTTCTGCTGACAAGGAGTTGTACCATCAAAGAGGTAATCAGGGCATTCCGATGAGAGTCGGCTGCGTGAAAAAAAGGAAAACAAGGATGACTAAAAAAATAGTTTAAATCAAACGTTTAGTGCGATGACTGGTCGCACATTTTTATTGCGCCAAAATCAGGTTAGCGGTGCTGAAATTACCAAACATGCTTTTAACATAACAACAAAAAGGAAGTTCATATGAAAGGATATATGTACATACTAGAATGCGCTGATGGCAGCTATTATACCGGTAGCACCAATAACTTGGAATTACGATTGGCACAGCATCAGGCCGGCGAAGGTGCAAACCACACCAAAAAACGATTACCTGTAAAATTGGTGTATTTTGAAGAATATAGCAGAATAGATGAAGCATTTTACAGGGAGAAACAGGTACAAGGGTGGAGCCGAAAAAAGAAAGAAGCACTGATCAATGGAAAGCCTGAGTTGCTGCCAAAATTAGCAATGGCTTATAGAGATATTCGCGGTGGCTTCGAGCATTTCGAGCATTTCGAGAACCTCAATGCCCTCAGCCATCATGAGAAGCCGAAGCCGAAGCCGAAGCCTGAGGTTCTCGAAGGCGAGGTTCTCGAAGGCGAGGTTCTCGAAGGCGAGGCACTCGAAGGCGAGGCACTCCAACGACCGAGCGGCAAGGCAAAACCGAGTGGTGAGGCAAAACTGAACGGTGAGTGTACACCGAGGGGTGAGGTAAAACTGAATGGTGATTGTACACCGAGGGGTGAGGTTCTCGAACCCCGAACCCCAAACCCCGAGCCAATCACCATTCCCACCAAATCAAAAAACATTTTTGAGGAGTCGGGAATATGATGAAAGACTGGGGAAAAATTGAAGCAGGTATGTTACAAGAGAACTTGATGAAACTATAGAAAAGATAATAGAAAAGATTTTGTAGGATGAAAATTGAAATGGAAAATCAGAATACCGAATACAAAGAAAACTGGAAAGATGAATATCTAAAAACAATTGCTGCTTTTGCTAATGGCGAAGGTGGAAAATTATTTATCGGCATAGACGATAGAGGTAAAGTGTCCAATCTTAAAAATGCTAAACGGCTTTTAGAGGATATCCCAAATAAAATCAGAAATCATCTTGGTATATCTTCAAAAGTTTATCACAATGAAAAAGGTGTAATTGTCGTGGAAGTAGAATCTTCTGAAATCCCTGTATCTTACGACGGGAAGTTTTATATACGAATGGGTTCAACTACTCAAGAAATTAAAGGGTTGCATCTTGCCCAACTTATTCTTAAAAAACAAAGGTTAAGCTGGGATGCACTGCCTTCTGGCGCTGGTGTGAATGAGATAGATAAGCAGGCAGTTGAAAAGTTTATTGAACTTTCATCAAAAAGGCTTGCTATTTCAGCCGGAGATAATCATCTGAAAATACTTGAGAACCTTGAACTTGTTAAAAATGGGGAATTGACAAATGCAGGTGTTTTGCTTTTTGGCAAAAAACCTCAAAGGTTTATTATCAGTGCAGGTGCAAGGGTTGGAAGATTCAAAACAGATATTGATATTCTCGATACCGTTGAAGCAAATGGAAATTTATTTGTTCAACTGGATACGCTTTTTAACGCTGTTAAAAAACATCTCAATGTAAAATTTGAAATCAAAGAAAAACTTGAACGAGAAGATGTATGGGATTATCCATTGGATGCTTTACGAGAAGCAATTATCAATGCTTTAATTCACAGAGATTATATGGACACTGCCGATATTCAAATAAAAATATATGACGATAAAATATGGATGTGGAATCCCGGCGGATTACCCGAAGGCATTACTATAGAACAACTCAAAATAGAGCACGGCTCAAAACCAAGAAATAAACTTCTGGCTATGGTTTTCTATTATGCTGGACTTATTGAAAAATGGGGAAGCGGCACAAAAAGAATGACTTCTTTATGTGTAGAGCAAGGGCTACCAGAGCCAGAGTTTAAAGAAGAAATGGGCGGCCTTTCTGTTAGATTTTACAAAGATATTTATACAGAAGAAAACTTAAGAAAAATGGGATTAAACGAAAGACAAATAAAAGCAGTAATGTATGTAAAAGAAAAAGGAAAAATTACGAATAGGGAGTATCAAGAAATTAACGGCCTAAAGAAGAGGCAGGCTACCGATGATTTAAAAGAACTTGAGAATAAAAAAATTATTGAACGAGTTGGTATAACTGGTAAGGGAACATACTACACTCTAAAAGGGCGCCAAAGGGGCGAAAGGGGCGCTAATGGGGCGACAAAGGGGCGAAAGGGGGGACACAAAGGAGACATAAATGATTGACACAAACACATACAATGTTTTACAAAAAGAAAAAGGGAAGTCCAGAATGAGCAACTATTTATACATTGACTAAATTGACTAATGATTGACTAATAATTGACCAATGAAAATGATTACAAAAAAGTAAAAATGTAAAAAATACTGGATACTATTATACGAAACACGAAAAACCCGAAATAAACCCGAAAAATGCGACACAAAAGGAACAACAATGATAAATAAAGAAACACATATTATATCATTAAATAATTTGGCGATTACTTGGAGATTTTGGCAATTATATGGTGGTTTTGATAAAACAACAAAGGGGCACCAGAGGGGCGAAAGGGATAACATATAATATGTCATTGCCTAACAATTGCACAAATTTTGAGGACCTATGAAAGAGAAAATAAATACGAAAACTAACAATGAATATAAACCCACCGAACTTGGACCTCTGCCACAGGAATGGCAAGTGGTGAGGTTGGGAGAAGTGGCAGAAATTTCATCAGGAGGAAGTGCTCCACAAGGAGAACATTATTTTAGAGGAGATAAGCCATTTATTAGAGTAAGTCATATTGACAACGAAGATTCTACTATAAAATGCTATGATTTAATAACAAATGAAGCTGTAAAAGACTATAAACTAAAATTGTTTCCGAAAGGGACGATTGTTTTCCCAAAAAGTGGAGCAACTGTTTATTTGGAAAAAAGAGCGATGCTTCCAATTGATGCGTATATTGTAAGCCATCTTTGTGCAGTAATATCTAAGGACAAGAAAAGTAATCAAAATTTTTTATTTCATGTGTTGAAAAGTAAAAAGCTTGCAGATAAAAAAGCTGATGGTTATCCCACACTAAATTTATCAGAAGTTAAAGAAATCCTCATCCCTCTCCCTCCTCTCTCCGAGCAAAAGAAAATTGCGGAGGTGCTTTCTACGGTACAAAAAGCCATTGAAATTGAAAGCAAACTCATAGAACGCACAAAGGAACTCAAAAAATCTACAATGCACAAACTCTTTACCGAAGGCACAAAAGGCGAAAAACAAAAAATGACCGAGATAAGCCCTATTCCCGAAAGTTGGGAAGTGGAAAGTGTAAGTAGTACACTTATACCTATTAGATTCCCAAGATCCTATCAGATATTATCTTCTGAAATAAAACCATCTGGTAAATACCCTGTAATTGATCAGGGGCAGTTATTTATTGCTGGATATTCAGATTATTCTGAGAAAGTAATATCAGAACATTTACCACTTGTAATATTTGGTGATCATACACGTGTTGTTAAATATGTTGATTTCCCTTTTATTATTGGTGCCGATGGTACAAAGATTTTAAAACCAAAGCCTGATTATAATACAAAGTTTTTCTATTACGCTTTATTGTTTATTGATATCCCGAGTCGTGGTTATAATCGTCATTTCTCAATATTAAAAGAGAAAATAATACCAAAACCTCCTCTCTCCGAGCAGCAAGCTATTGCCGATATTCTTTCAACCATTGACCAGAAAATAGAATTTCATACAAATAAAAAACAAAAATTAGAAGAACTTTTCCGAACTTTGCTTCACGAATTAATGACCGCAAAAATAAGTGTAAATGATGTGAATCTGGATTTTATTAAAATAGAGGAATAATATGCCTCATCCAGAACGAAAAAAAATACGATTGCCTAATTACGATTATTCCCAACCCGGGGCGTATTTTGTTACCACCTGCGTAAAAAACAGACAATGCGTTTTTGGAAATATCCATAATGGACAAATGCAATTAAATGAATACGGAAAAATCGTTCAGGAACAATGGGAATGGTTGCATCAACAATATCCATATTTACAAATGGATGCATTCGTTGTAATGCCCAATCATTTCCACGCAATATTGATAATCGTAGGGAATGGTCGCAACCATTCCCAACAATACGACACCGTACGGAACGTTGTGGGGAACGGTCGCGACCGTTCCCTACAATGTAAAATAAAACCGGTTCCCGAATTGATGGGGGCATTTAAAACCCGATCATCAAAATTTATCCATCAATTGGGATTTGCCGATTTCCAATGGCAAAAATCCTATTACGACCACATCATTCGTAATGAACATTCCCTAAATCGCATCCGCCAATATATCGTTGATAATCCACAGAAATGGGAATTGGATATAGAAAATACAAATGCAACAGAATATGAAATCGTCCATCATTATCAGAAATTATGCGAAGAATAAATATGTCCCATCCAGAACGAAAAAAAATACGATTGTCTGATTACGATTATTCCCAACCTGGGGCGTATTTTATTTGCCAGATTGGGAAAGGCTTGACAGACAATTGAAAGATCTCACCCAAAAAGGACTTGAGTTATAACAAATCGATCTCGCACTTCGCACGCACCAAGATGGGAAAAAGGTGGCGGATTTAGAAAATGAACCCGAAAATTGCAATATGAAATAGTTTTTTTCTTTAATATGTTGATGTTAAATGGGTTGTGGAGAAAAAGTATAATACTTTTTTTACACAATCTATATAACCCAATTTTATATTTCTTTCCGAAACTCAGATGGATTGTTACTCGACTGCTGAAAGCCAACTTTTTTTAAATATTTTCTGTGCTTATCGATATTAGTAAAAGTTATAAATGTTTTAAACCCGCGTTGCCTCAAAAGTTCGGCTTGCGTCGAGAGTGTGAATGATGCGTTTTTAAAATCGCGGTAGTCGGGTATTATGTAATCCAGTTTAATTTCAACTATCCCATCCAGCTTTTCTTCGAATATGAACAAACCAACAGGCACAACATTTCTTAAAATAATAAAACCGTTGTATTCAGTTATCGTTGCTGGGTCGAAATCTGGAAAAAATTTTAAAATATCTTTTTTATAAAAATTCAGAAAATTTTCCAAAAACATCGTACGCATTTTCAACAAGGGGAGGAGTGTGAAAAAATCCTTCTTACGACTTATCTGTAGTAGGAAAAAAATATTGACTGCAGTATTGAATGAATTAAGAAGTATAACAGGCATCGAGCCAATAACAAAACCGTAGGTAGCAAACAATATAGCCCCTCCCATATTCAACCATCGTAGCTTCCAGATGTTGTTCATCAACATCGAGGCGGCTATCAGCACGGAGCCGAGATAGCCAAAAATTTCATACCATATCATTTTTAATTAACCAAACATCTCGTCTTCAATTATTCCACAGATGATATGAGCGAGTGTTATGTGTCCTTCTTGTATTCGCTGTGTATCGTCGGAGGGAATTATAATCGGTATATCTACTAAAGTTTTAGCTTTTCCGCCATCTTTACCAAGAAAACCAATTACAGTTAAGCCCCTTTCTTTGGCTTCTTTTATTGCTCGAATTATATTTTCTGAATTCCCACTGGTTGTAATTGCGATTAATATATCGCCGCTTTGTGCTAATGCTTCTATTTGTCGTGAGAAAATGTTATCAAAGCCAATATCATTTCCGCCAGCAGTTAGCATTGAAGTGTCTGTAGTAAGTGCAATTGCAGGAACGGCAGGTCGGTTCGGTTTGCTCATTCTTATTACAAGCTCGGTTGCAATATGTTGAGAGTCGGCAGCACTGCCGCCGTTGCCGCAAAGCAAGATTTTCTTTTTGTTGTTGAGCGCCTTAAAAATTGCATCGACGGCTTTGAGTATATCGCTCGAACAAGCCTCGAACATTTTCTTTTTTGTCGCCGCACTGGCTTCAAGCTGGTCTTGTATATATTTTTGTCGGTGTAAAAGTGTTAGTGGTAAGTGTGCCATATTAGTTCATCATTTGTTATTTGATATTCATTATGTAAATTGAGACTTCTGAAAAATTAAATCTGCGATGAATAAATCATTATTGAACACGGAAAAACGCGAATTTGACGGCTGCCTGCCGCAGGCAGGGATATACACGGATTATTATCAGTGTTAATCCGTTGCATCTGTGTTCATCTGTGTTCTATTTATATTTTTCAGAAGTATCTAAATTGTTATTAGTCAATGGTCATTTGTTTGATTGAGCATAGTCACTTCATCATTAATTATTCAGCGTTGGATATTTAATATTCATTGTGTCAAGTGTTATCTGTTTAAAGCTGTTTCTACAATGTTGGCGACATTTGCTAATGCTTCGTCTAACTTATTCACATCTTTTCCCCCTGCTGTAGCCAAATGCGGACGTCCGCCGCCATTGCCTCCAATTAGTTTTGCAACCTCCGATACAATTTTTCCAGCCTGAAGTTTTTTCTCTTTGATAAGATTATCGGTTACGACACACACCAGAGCAACTTTTCCATCTATTGTAGCGGCGAGAACCCCCACACCAGATGAAAGTTTCGACCTGAGTGTATCGCCAATGCTTTTAAGTTCATCCATTGTGTCGGAGTTAACCTTGGCTGAAACAATCTTGAAATCGTCGAGTGTGCGAGCTTCTGCAATCAATACATCGAGACTTGAAGCCACATCACTTACTCGATACTTCGAGAGTTCTTTTTTAAGATCGTTAATTTGTTTATTTATCTGTTCAATTGCTACTTCTCGTTGCTTAAAAAGGGATTCGACATCATTTACAATCGCGCTATTAACGATTTGAATTGAGATTGGCACAACGCCAAGCGATGGTGGATTTGAAGGCTCAATTTTTTTGTATTGATTGAGTTCTTGTTCCAAAGCTTCTTTTTCTTTAAGTAGAATTTTCAAATCGTTGTCCATATCTAAGATTTTAGCAATTTGTTCTTCGAGGTATAATTTTACACCTTCGCCTGTTACGGCTTCAATTCTGCGAATTCCGCTTGCGATGCTCGCCTCGGATACAATTTTAAAGAAACCGATGTCGCTTGTATTCTTAACATGCGTACCGCCGCATAACTCGACGCTGAAGTTGTCTTTCAATTTTAACACGCGCACAGTATCGCCATACTTTTCGCCGAAGAACATTTTGATGTCGGGAATCTTCTTCGCTTCCTCGATTGGCATTTCTTTAGCCTCAACATCAATCCCTTCAGATATTTTTTGATTGACTATCTTTTCAATTTGTTTAATCTGCTCATCACTTACTTTTTCAAAATGATTGAAGTCGAAGCGTAATCTGTCGGGAGCTACTAAAGAGCCGTGTTGTTGTACGTGATTACCGAGCACACGTCGAAGAGTTTCGTGTAAAAGATGTGTAGCAGTGTGGTTGCGCATTATGTTCTGCCGACGTTTGTAATCAACTTTTACATGAACAGTTTTACCAATATGTTCGGCTATATTTCCTTCGAGTATTTCGATTTCGTGTATTAGCTTTTTATCTTGTTTAATAGATTTGAGAACCCTTGCTTTGAATCCTTCACTTTCAATAATTCCGGTATCATCGACCTGCCCCCCCGATTCGATATAGAATGGAGTTCTGTTAAATGATATGTATTTATTATCGATGACTTTTTCGAGTATGACGTCGGCTTGGTCAACGTCGTATCCGATAAATATCGAATCATCAAACTCATTTCCGATATTTAAAATTTGGGTAGAAGATTTAACTGCATCTCTTGCTCGTGTTCTTTGAGCTTCCATTAATTCTACGAATCTTCCAACATCGACTTTTAAACCTTTCTCAGCGGCTATCATTTCGGTAAGGTCGAGCGGAAATCCATAAGTATCGTAAAGTTTAAATACATCTTCCCCCGGAAATGTTTTGGAGTGGCCTATTTCTTCAATAACTCTTTCAAAAATTTCCAGACCTCTATCGAGAGTAGAGTTAAAACTTTCTTCTTCTCCTTTTATTACTCGTTCAATGTGTATTTGTCGTTCTTTTATTTCAGGGAATTGATTCCCCATAGATTGGACAACAGCTTCTACAATTTTATAAATAAAGGGTTCGTGCATTCCTAAGCTACGTCCGAAGCGGGCGGCACGGCGCAGGATACGGCGCATCACGTAACCGCGGCCTTCGTTAGAAGGAATACCACCATCGGCGATTGAGAATGATAACATACGAACATGGTCGGCGATAACACGCATTGCAATATCGAGCGGGTCGTCTAATTTAGATTGATACGGCTTGCCTACGAGATTTGATATGTGATTTAGAATCGGTGTAAAAACATCTGTATCGTAGTTTGATTTCTTTCCTTGAAGAACAGCACAAATTCTCTCAAACCCCATTCCTGTATCGACATGCTTCGCAGGAAGCGGAGTAAGCATTCCTTTATCGTCTCTGTTGTATTGTATGAAAACCAGATTCCATATCTCCATTACACGCGGATCGCCAGCGTTTACGAGATGACCGCAATCTCCTTTTTCGCTCAAGTCGATATGGATTTCTGAACAGGGCCCGCAAGGTCCAGTTTCCCCCATCTCCCAAAAATTATCTTTCTTTCCAAAACGTAAAACGTGGCTTGGATTTATGTCGGTAACTTTTTTCCAGAGTTCTTCTGCTTCGTCATCAGTTTCAAAAACTGTTGCATATAAACGTTTTTTATCAAGTTTCCAAACTACGGTTAGTAATTCCCAAGCCCATTCGATAGCTTCTTTTTTGTAGTAATCGCCAAACGACCAGTTGCCAAGCATCTCGAAGAAAGTGTGGTGATAGGTATCGCGCCCCACTTCTTCGAGGTCGTTATGTTTTCCACTCACTCGAATGCATTTTTGAGAATTTACAGCACGCGAGTAGTCGCGTGTGCCAATTCCTAAAAATACATCTTTGAACTGGTTCATACCTGCGTTTGTGAACAGTAGTGTTGGGTCGTCGTATGGTATTACCGGCGAACTCGGCACAAATTTGTGTCCCCGCTGTTCAAAAAATTTTATGAAATCGTTTCGTATTTCGTTTGATGTTTTCATTCGACTCCTGCGGAGTTGTTCGTGTGGCTATTAAAATTTTCTTCTACAAACATAAAACCCCTCTGGAGTTTATTATATATCAATAAATTAGTTAAAAAAAATTTCATTTGTTCTTCTTATCCACTAATCCAATTATCCATTTATTCAATTATCCATTTATTCATTTATTCATTGATTCAATGATTCAATGATCCAATGATTCAATGATCCAATGATTCAATGATTCAATGATTCAATGGATCGATGAACAAATGGTTTCATTATACTAATATTCTATTTGTGTCATCAACTCAATTTCTTCGAGTATGCTACTGACTTCAATACACCGCGACAACTCGCCTGCGAATACAATTGCTTTACCATAATTGTGAACCTGATAAGTAAGAGCTTTTGCTTTTTCGAAGTCGCAACGAATAGCTCGGATGATCTGGTAAATTACTTCATCAAACGTATGCACCTCGTCGTTAAACAAAATTACTTTTGCTGGTGTCTGCGTTTCGATGGCTTCTTCTATTTCTTCTAAAGGTTGTGTTTGCATAACTGTTAAAAATTTTCTGTAAAAAAGTAGTGAAAAATACTGACTTAATCAAATGAAGATATTTGTTTGGCTTGAATTTAAATAAATTTTTATGCAATTTAAAAGCAGATTATGATACTAATCATACCGGCAATACGAATAAAAGCGGGTAAATGCCTCTTCAAAGTTAAATACGAGGATGGTACAGTTTGCTCGGACGATCCAGTCGAGATGGCTAAACTATGGCGCCTCGAAAACGCTAAGTCGCTCCACATCACCGATTTCGATGCTGTGAATGCGGGGCATTTTGTAAACCTCGATGTGGTTCAAAAAATTATCCAAACCGTTGATATACCAATCGAGTTTGGGGGGGGTATTCATAGTCTTGCCGATGCTCAACGTGCTTTCGATATCGGTATTTACAGAATTCTAATCGGTACTCTGTTTCTTGAAAAACCAACAGAAGCTGTAAAGATTTTGCAAAAATACGGAGGTAGCAAAGTTGTGATAGGTTTGGCAGTGGAAAATAACAAAGTTGTTACCAAAGGCTGGGTTAAAAATTCCGATTTCACCCTTATTGATGCTGCACAGCATGCTAAATTTCTCGGTTTCACACGCATTGTTTATCGAAATATAATTACTGACGGAAAAACAACATGTCCGAATTTCGATGCAATCAAAGAGTTCGCTATCGAAACTGGTATGCGTGTAACTGCCTCTGGCGGTATTCGAGGGCTGGACGACCTTCTGAAAATGCAAGAGTTAGTTAAATATGGTGTCGATTCGGTGATAATCGGCAAAGCTCTTTACAATAATAAATTTTCCTGCCAAAACATCTGGCGGGTTTGCGAGTTATTGAAATATCCATACACTGCAAAGGTATAAAAATGGTTATCACTGTAATCGGACATATTTGCCTCGATGTAATTCATCACACCGACGGAAGTCAATCGGAAGGTTACGGCGGAATTTTTTATTCGCTCGCCGCTCTTGCAAACATAGCCGATTCAAACACAAAAATTTTTCCAGTTTTCGGTGTCGGTAACAAAGATTATTCGCATTTGATAGAACGGCTCGACGCATACAAGAACATAGATTCTTCCGGAATTTTTAAAACCGAAGGGGAAACAAATCGGGTTCATCTTTACTATCAAGATAACAGTAACCGTATCGAATGTTCTGAAAATATTGCTAAACCAATTCCTTTTAAAAGAATAAAACCGTATCTTGATACAAATATGATTTTGATAAATATGATTTCAGGCTTTGATATTACACTCGAAACCTTAGATGAAATCAGAATGACTGTTCGCGAAGAAAAAATTCCGATTTATTTCGATTTACACAGTCTATCGTTAGGAATAAATGAAGACGGAAAACGATACCGCCGATTAATACCCGATTGGCGACGATGGTTGTTTATGTTGCACACAGTTCAGATGAACGAAGAAGAAACAGCCGGGCTTATAAACGAAAAACCTGATGAAGAGTATTTGATTAAACAGATAACAGCATTGAACACGAACAACGTAATTATAACACGTGGTTCAAAAGGATGTACACTTTTCAAAGATGAGAATAAACACATTGAGAGGGTTGATTTTGTTGGAATCGAAATCGAACGGGCATTAGATTCTACCGGTTGCGGCGATGTTTTTGGAGCCGCTTATTGTGCAAGATATATCCGCTCTAAAGATGAAAAGATATCAACCGAGTATGCGAATCAGGTTGCAGCATTGAATGCAACTTTTAAATCGTCCAACGAAATTGACAAACTTTCGAAATTTAAAATTAACGAAAATAAAAAATAGATGGAGATAATATGAATATTGCTATTATTGGTTATGGTAAAATGGGCAAAGCTATCGAAGAGGTTGCAGCCGAAAAAAATATAGCTGTTACAAAAATAATTACAGAAGCAGAAAATTATAATGCTCAGGCACAGACCAAAAAAAATCTTAAAAATATTGATGTATGCATCGATTTTACCACCCCAACAGTAGTTTTTGATAATATCGAAGCAGTGGCAAACGCTGGAAAAAATATAGTGGTTGGAACAACCGGCTGGTTCGATAAACTTGAGGAAGTAAAAAAAATTGTGAAGAAGAACAACGTCGGGTTACTCTATTCGCCTAATTTTTCTTTGGGAATAAACATCTTTTACCGCATAATAAATACTGCATCTGGTATTCTAAATAATTTCGATGAGTATGATATGATGGTTTCGGAAATCCATCATCGACAAAAAACCGATAGCCCGAGCGGAACTGCGTTAGTGTTGGGGCAAATCATAACTCAAAACGTGAAGCGGAAGAAAGAAATACTGCAAGAGACTGCCCACACGAAAATAAAATCGGATCAATTACATATTACCTCGACTCGAGTCGGCTCGTGCATTGGTAAACATACAGTTTTATTCGATTCCGATTTCGATTGTATCGAGTTGACACATACAGCAAAAAATCGGCGTGGTTTTGCTTTAGGAGCTTTGTTGGCAGCCGAATGGCTTAAGAATAAAAAAGGAGTGTTTACTATGAAAGATGTTATAACTTCAATATAAAAATAAAGAATTAAAATTATGCATAGAGAAATATTTTTTAGAGGGACAGGAACTGCGTTAGTTACACCTTTCAAAACAAACGGAAGAATCGACGAAAAGTCGCTTCGCAATTTAGTCGAGTTTCAAATTAAAAACAGAGTTGAAGCAATAATTCCGACCGGCACAACCGGCGAGAGTGCAACACTAAACGAAGCCGAGCAAATAGATGTAATCCGAATTGTTGCTGAAACTGCTCGAAAGCGAGTAAAAATAATTGCAGGTGCTGGCTCGAACGATACAAGTAAAGCCATTAAACTTTCAAAGTTGGCTCTCCAAGCTGGAGCCGATGCTATATTATCTGTAGCTCCTTACTATAACAAGCCAACTCAAGAAGGATTTTTCAGACACTATCAAGTAATCGCCGCAGAAACAGAAGCGCCCATCGTTGTTTATAATGTCCCCGGTCGAACAGGGAGCAACATCGATGCAGAAACAATTTTACAAATGGCAGAGAAAATTCCGAACATCATCGGAGTTAAAGAAGCTTCCGGCAATTTCACACAAATTATGGAAATACTACGTAACCGTCCAAAAGGCTTTGCAGTCTGGTCGGGCGATGATGCTATCACACTTCCGTTAGTGTCGCTTGGTGCCGATGGAGTTATCTCTGTGGTTGCAAACGAAGTTCCAAAAATGTTTTCACAGATGACTCGACTCGCTCTGAAAGGTAATTTTAACGAAGCGGTAAAATTACACAACAAACTTTTACCGTTAATGAATTTTAACTTTATCGAATCGAACCCGATTCCTGTTAAAGCTGCACTTGCAATGATGGGAAAAATTGAGGAAGCTTATCGCTTACCACTTGTTCCGTTGAGCGATAAACATCGTCCGAAGTTAGAAGCAATTTTGAAGGAGTTAAAACTAATTTGAAATTCTAATCTCAAAACCTAAAATTCCAAATCCCAAATATGAAAACTTC
Organism: uncultured Ignavibacteriota bacterium; assembly: GCA_947085285.1. Taxonomy (GTDB): domain Bacteria; phylum Bacteroidota; class Ignavibacteria; order UBA10030; family BY39; genus JASEGV01. Next base: position 2,744 of record CAMTVZ010000254.1, on the reverse strand, counting down.
TTTACAAGAAAAAATAGAACAGCTATTTTCTGAACCGCTCGACCAACTCAATCGCTCAGAAGCTCAAAAAATTTTTAAAGAACTCAAGGAGTTATTAAATCGAGGTGAAGTAAGATCGGCTGAACCAAATGGCGGCTCTTGGAAAGTAAATACTTGGGTAAAAAAAGGAATACTATTAGGCTTTCGTATTGGTTTGTTAACTGAATATTCAACCGATGAGTTGTTTCAGTATTTCGATAAGCATACTATGAAGTTAAAAAGTTTTAACCTGCAAGATAACATACGTATCGTCCCCGGTGGAAGTGCTGTCCGCGATGGAGCTTATGTGGCAAAGGGTGTAGTAATAATGCCGCCGGCTTATGTAAACATCGGCGCCTATGTTGACGAGGGAACGATGATCGATTCGCATGCTCTGGTGGGTTCGTGTGCTCAAATCGGTAAACGGGTTCACGTTAGTGCCGCTGCACAAATTGGTGGTGTGCTCGAACCAATTGGGGCTATGCCCGTAATTATTGAAGACGATGTTCTTATTGGTGGCAACTGTGGTATTTACGAAGGCACAATAATTAAAAAGCGTTGCGTAATTGCAACGGGTGTGTTTATTACAGGTTCGACGCCGGTTTACGATGCAGTGAAGAATAAAATTTATAAGAAGACACCTGAAACACAATTGATAATTCCCGAAAATGCAGTAGTAGTTCCTGGCTCGAGGCCCATATCAAGCGAGTGGGGGAAAATTAATGGAATTTCGGTTTATACACCGGTGATTGTAAAATATCGCGACGAAAAAACTGACGCTGCTACTGCCCTCGAAGAAAGTTTAAGATAAGTATGAAGCGAATTCTGATAGTTGGAAGCAACGGACTTTTAGGGCAAAAATTAACAACCCTATTTTCTAAAAGTAAGCAATACGAAATAATAAATGCATCGGTTGAAGAAAAATCGTTTTTAGACGAAAAAAATTTTACTTATAACCAGTTGGATATTACAAAACGTTCCTCGGTAATGAAATTTATAGATTCAGTTCAACCCGATGTAATCATTAATACTGCCGCGGTAACAAATGTGGATTTATGCGAAACCGACAGAGCTCTTGCCTGGAAAGTTAATGTAAGCGGAGTTGAAAACCTTATTTATGGTGCAAAGATGGTTGGCGCCAAAATAATTCACTTCTCAAGCGATTATGTTTTCGATGGAAAGAACGGTCCTTATTCCGAAGCCGATACACCCAACCCGATTTCATATTACGGACGGACTAAATTGGCGAGTGAGAATGTTTTAAAACTTTCGGGCATCCCTTATGTAATTATCAGAACCATGATTCTCTACGGAATTGCTAATCAGGTGAAAGATAATTTCGCACTTTGGCTTGCTAACAATTTAATCCAGAACAAACAAATTCGAGTTGTCGACGACCAGATTGGGAATCCGACCTTGGTTGACGATTTAGCATTTGCTGTTTTAAAAATTGTTGAGTACGACAGTAATGGACTTTATCACATCTCCGGCAGCGAATTAATAAGCCGCTACGGTTTTGCTTTAGCATTAGCAAAAAAAATGAAATTCAATAAGAATTTGATAACTCCAATTAAAACCTCTATCCTAAAACAACCGGCTCAACGCCCCCTCAAATCAGGTTTCATTATTTTAAAAGCTGAAACTGAATTGAATATTAAAATGTCGAACGTTGAAAATGGTTTGACCGTTTTTCAGAATCAATTTTACCAACATGAAAAAAATAAAGAATATCATATAATTTAAAAAGGATAATAGAATTTATGTTAGATATAAAATTCATTCGCGAACATCCACAACTTGTAAAAGAAGGTATCCGCAAAAAGGGGGATGTAGATAGAATAGATGAAATTTTAGATTTGGACGAAAAGCGGCGTCTTCTTATTCAAAAAGCAGAAGCTCTAAAAAATCGACGGAATGTTGTTTCCGAAGAAATTGCTAAAATGAAAAAAGCTGGTGGAGATGCAACCGCGGCAATTGCCGAGATGAATAAAGTAAAGGAGGAAATTAAAACGATGGACGACGAGTTGCGGCTGCTTGAGGAAAGTTTAAATAAACTTCTTCTTTCAATTCCGAATGTTCCGCATCCTTCAGTCCCCGAAGGGCATAAGCCCCAAGATAATCAGGTTATTTTTTCGTGGGGGAAAACAAACCCCGATTACATCGGGGTAAACGAAATTGATTTTGAACCTAAACCGCATTGGGAATTAGCCGAGAAATTAGGAATCATTGATTTCGAAACTGGCGTTAAAATTACAGGAGCAGGTTTTCCGCTTTATCGTGGTGCAGGTGCAAAATTGCAGCGAGCTTTAATCAATTTCTTTTTAGACGAAGCTCATAATGCCGGATACGTTGAGTTGCAACCTCCGTTGATGATTAATACAGCAAGTGCAACTGGAACAGGTCAGCTTCCCGACAAGGAAGATTTGATGTATGTTGTGGAAAGGGATGAACTATTTTTAGTACCGACTGCCGAGGTTCCGGTTACAAATATTCATCGCGACGAAATTCTTTCCGAGAAAAATTTACCTCTGAAATATTGCGCATATACACCTTGCTTTCGACGCGAAGCCGGCTCCTACGGAAAAGATGTCCGCGGTCTGAACCGCTTGCACCAATTCGATAAAGTTGAACTTGTAAAATTTGTTCACCCCGGTACTTCATACAACGAACTCGAATCATTACGCACCGATGCCGAAAATCTTCTTCAAAAATTAAATCTACCTTAT
>CAMTVZ010000253.1:0-11119 GCA_947085285.1 uncultured Ignavibacteriota bacterium | reverse complement strand
AAATATTTTCTCAATATATTATCTTTAAATTAACCAAGGAAGAGGTTTCGTATGAAAAGAATAAATTTATTTTTAGGTTTAACCCTCACAATTCTTTTTTTATCTTGTGAAGAAGGTACTCAAGGAATTCAGGGTGAGTTTGGTAATGGTCCTGCTGATCCCTCAATTCAACCACGTGTTGAGTGGGTTTGGATCGATTCACATCGACCTTATTGGCGGGATATATTTATACCTCATAAGCAAATCGATTCATTACCAATTGGTTATAGACCGGGTCGGTTGCTTGTTAGGTTTAATAAAATTATGGTCAGTTATACAGTGATACATAATGTTACGATTTCCTCCACAGAAGATGATTATCCACAATTAAGCACTTATGGTGCATATTCAGTAGACGGACAGACTTTCGAATGGCCTATATTAGGTCGTTTTAAAGTTGCAAAGCAGTATTTAATAACTGTGAATAAAAATGTCCGAGATGTAACAAATTTAAATCTCTCTGAAGACTACAAAAAGTATTTAGTACCCGAACCCAAATTACGGCTTATAGAATCGAATCCAACAAATGGAGATTCAATGTCTCATTACCCTTCCTCGTTAAGATTCGAATTTAATTCAGAGATTGATACAAATTCATTAAAATCATCTGTAACAATTTCTCCACCTGTACTTGGCAGATGGCAAGTTGATTATTTCCCAGGCCCTTTCGTATCTTTTGTACCTCAAAATGGTTTTAAAGCAGGTATATGGTATGAGATTACATTTACAAAGTCGTTGAAGGATATAAATAATAATATTTTACCTAATGAGAAAAATATTAAATTTAAAATTCGACCCTTTAAAATTGATTATACTAGTCCATCCAATCGGGAGATAAATGTATATCGAGGTACTTCAATTTTATGCAACTTCTCTTTGCCAATCGATACTTCCTCCGTACGTCAGAGTTTTACAATATCTCCTGCAGTTAGTGGAAATTTTTATTACTACCGTACTTCATTCTTGTTTTACCCAAATAGATTTTTAACACCGAATACAACCTATACTGTAACAATATCTACGTCGCTTCGGTCAAAGGGTCAAGACCAATTGCAACATCCTTATACCTTCTCATTTACTACAGGAAGTGAGTAAATGTTGTTCCTTGAAAAAATATTTTTTAGATTACATACAGATAAAAATAATATCAACAAAATCAAAAGGAATGCTTTATGAAAACAAAATCAATCTTAATTATTACAATCATAATTTCATTATTTGCATCTTTCTTATCTTTTTCAGATGATAAACCCTCAAAAAATTATGGTAAAGAATTAACCGCTAAGAAAGTAACAAAATTCAAAGATGTTGTTAGTAACCCGGGAAAATTCAAAAATAAGGAAATTCTTGTTGAAGGGACCGTAAAATCTGTATGTCAAACCAAGGGTTGCTGGATGGAGATTACGGATGGAAAAGAGGTAATGCGAGTTAAATTCGAAGGATATAGTTTCTTCGTTCCATACGACTCGAAAGGGAAGAAAGTAAAAATCCAAGGGAAAGTAAATCGCGAGACTGTTAAGGAGGCAACATACAAACATTGGCTCGAGGAAGCCGGAGAGTCAGCAGAATTTATTGATAAAATAAAAGGGGACCAAAAAGTAGTGATGTTTACAGCAACAGGTGTTCTAATGGAAGATGGTAGCGAGTTTACACCCGAGCAACTCGATAAAATCCAGGGTAAAACTAAAAAGGAGAGTTCTGAAGAACATAAGCATTGACAAAATTTAGATGAAATGTAAGTATGTGACTTGTATCATAATTTTTTAAAAAGTAAATACTAAAATACAAGCCAAAAAAGCCGACTTTATATTAGAGTCGGCTTTTTTAGTTGACTTAGTGATTCTTGACACAGTGTATATATTAAAATATTATTTTATTTGGGCAGAGGTAATGAAATGAATAAAATAAAATATTATTTTTCGCCGATACCCAAACGAGTTAAAAAAGATTGGGAACAAATTCTAATTCAAGAATTACGTAACCAAAAGTATTTTACTGTAGTGTATCTGGAACTAGTAGAATCCGAAATATTAATCTGCATTCAATAACTATGAGGTCTTATATGAAAGTCATCACAATCACCGCATTATTGGCAGCACTTGTTGCTATTCCACTTCTAATAAAATATAAAACAACGAAACTGCAGCCAAGCTTCAGGGATGAAAACAAGCGGTATGATATAGACGACTACATATCCACTGTAGATTTATAGACAGTTACTTTGTATCTAATATTATCGGAAGTCCGTCTTTACCGCTTCCGATAATAACAATTTTTGCATTATTCGATTCTGCAATTTTCATTGTAGCTTCGATTCCTTTCCATCTTAAAAGCGGATCGCTTATTCCCTGAGCCACAATTTTTTGGAAATTAGAAATTCCTTGAGCTTCGATGGCTTTACGGTCGGCTTCCTGTTTTTCTTTGGTTAACACCCATTGCATGCGTTGACTCTCCTGCTCGGCGCGGAGCTTTTCTTCGATAGCCGCAGTTAAGCCTGCTGGTAGAACAACTTGCCGTAAAGGAGTTACCTCGACAGTGATGCCTCGTGGAGCTACTAATTTTTGTAAACCTGCGGCAATCTGTTGTCCAAGTATTTCACGCTCCGATGTATAAAGTGCTTTCGCTTCATATCCAGCCGTTACTCCGCGAGTTACAGACCGAAATTGTGGCTCTAATATAATCGAAACATAATTTATTCCTATAGTTTTATATACTTCGGCAGCTTTGTCCGGGTTTAAGTGGAATAGGGCACTAATTTCTAAACCTACAACCAAACCTTCTTTCGATGGAACCTCCATCTTTTCTTTTATCTCTTGAGTTTTTATCGACATTTTAATTACTCGAGCAAGTGGATTTACTAAATTTACACCCGCTTTTAGTGTATGATCCGATACTTTACCTAAAAAATCAACAACTCCGACATGCCCTGCTGGAATAACAGTAAATAATTGTGTAAGCGATAAAATAATAGCCACCACCGTTACGATTCGTGCAATTCCAGCACTCCCTTGGTAAACTCGGCTACCTTCAGTTTTAAATTTTCGACTTGCGTTTTTCCAAGTTATAAATGCTAATATTGCTACAAGTATAAAAAATATAAATAACATTTGATCCTCCATATGATTTGTTTTAAAGTTTATAAAATTTTTTATTCAATTTAACAAAAAGAAAGAGTATCTGCAAAACTTTGATTTTACTTCAAATTATTTTTATGTTTAACAAAAATTGATTATGCCTATTTTAAAACCTAAAGCCCTTAAAAAGGGGGATGTAATCGGAATTGTAGCACCAGCAAGCCCTCATACTTCAGAGGATAAATTAAACAGAGGTGTCAAATACCTTGAACAACTCGGATATAAAGTAGTTGTTGGAAAACACATTAATGATAAAATAGGTTATTTAGCTGGTTCAGATAAAAACCGAGCCAGCGATATAAATGACTATTTCAGAGATAAAAATATAAAAGCTATTTTTTGTACTCGTGGAGGTTATGGCTCGCACCGTATCCTTGACAAAATTGATTATAACATCATTAAACGAAATCCCAAAATATTTGTCGGTTATAGCGACATTACAGCGTTACAACTTGCAATTTTTAAAAAAACAGGCCTGGTCACTTTTGCAGGACCAATGTTAGTTCCAGATTTATCAGAAAAAATATCAGCCTATGCTGAAGAGCATTTCTGGAAATGTTTAACTTCTCCACATCCTATCGGGGGTATTAATCTGTTTGAGAATCAAACACTAAAAGTATTGAAGCACGGAAAAGTTGCCGACAAAATTTTGGGGGGTAATCTTTCAGTTATTGCGGCTTTAGTGGGTACTTCGTTTCTACCATCTTTCTATAATTCAATTTTGATTTTGGAAGATATCGATGAACGTCCATACCGAATCGATAGGATGTTGCATCAACTAAAGTTAGCCAACCTGCTGGAAAATTTATCAGGAGTAATATTAGGCGATTTTTCAACTTGCATTCCCGACAAAGATAAACCATCGTTAAAATTAGAAGAAATATTTAAATCGGTTTTTAAAAAGATCCCGATAATAATCGATTTTAAATTTGGACATGTTCAGAATTCGATTACTATTCCGTATGGAATAAATGTAAAATTAGATACTAAAAAGAAGGAAATCTTATTCTTAGAAAGTGGGGTAATAGATTTTTGATTATTCGTTAAATTATCCTTAAATTTGTATCAGAAAATTGAATTGTCAATTTGGCAGACAAACTTAAAATAGCGGTGTTGGCATCTGGCAGAGGTTCGAATTTTCAAGCGTTGCTCGAATCTATCGAAACCGGTTTGATTAAGGATGCTGAAGTTGTTTGTGTGATAAGCAATAATTTGGATGCTGGCGTATTGAAAATTGCAAAAGATAAAAATATTCCTGCGCATCATATTTCACGTAAGCAATTTCAAACCGATTCCGATTTCAACAACGCTATGTTGAATATACTTTGTCAGTACCACGCAAATTTTATTGTACTTGCAGGTTATATGAAACTTCTGGATGTTTCAATCATCAAGAAGTATCAAAATAGAATTATTAACATCCATCCCGCATTGCTTCCACAATTCGGTGGTAAGGGGATGTATGGCAGGTTTGTTCACGATGCAGTAATTGCGAGCGGTGCAAAATATTCTGGTGCAACTGTTCATATTGTGGACGAGAAATATGATCATGGTCCAATTGTGTTACAGGAAAAAATTGCGTTGGATGAAAACGAAACATCTGAAACACTTGCGGCTAAAGTGTTAGAGATTGAACATAAAATATTACCTCATGCTGTCGGGTTGTTTGCCGAAGGCAAAATAAAAATAATAAATGGAAAAATAAAAATCCATAACAATGGAAAATGAAATAGAAAAAAAAGATTTAGTCAAAATAAAACGTGCGCTGATTAGCGTATCAGAAAAAAGTGGGATTGTTGCATTTGCCAAAAAATTACTGAAATGGAACATCGAGATAATTTCGACAGGTGGGACGTTAAAGGCTTTGCAGGCAGAAGGAATTCAAGCTAAATCGGTTTCCGAAATTACAGGTTTTCCTGAAATTTTGGATGGCAGAGTTAAAACGTTGAATCCTAAAATTCATGCTGCATTGTTAGCTGTTACTGACAACCCGATACACCAAAAAGAGTTGACTGAATTGCGAATAGAACCGATCGATTTGATAGTAGTAAATTTATATCCCTTTGAAAAAACAGTAGCCGCAACGAATGCACAATTTCCCGAAGCGATTGAACAGATAGATATTGGCGGACCAACGATGCTACGTGCTGCTGCAAAGAATTTTAAATTCAAAGTTGCTGTTGTAAATCCAAGTCGATATCAACATATTCTTGAAGAAATGGAGAAACATAACGGTTGCATAAGTTTAGCGACCCGTTTCGAATTAGCACAGGAAGTATTTCAACATACTGCCCGCTACGATGCCCTGATTGCAAAATATTTTGCTACATATAGCGATAACAAATCGAAAATGCCTGAGACATTTTCGATTGTGTTACGAAAGGTAAGCGAACTTCGTTACGGCGAAAATCCGCACCAAGCGGCAGCCCTCTACGGTGATTTCTATAATTACTTTGAAAAAATTCATGGTAAAGAGTTATCGTTCAACAACATTGTCGACATTCAAGCAGCAGCTGAATTGGTTGATGAGTTTGAAGAACCGACTACTGCAATAATAAAGCATACAAATCCGTGCGGTGTTGGTTCCGACAGTGAACTTGCAGAAGCTTATAAAAAGGCGCTTGCTACTGATCCTAAAGCTGCGTTTGGCGGCGTGATTGCATTCAACAGAAAGCTTGATAAAAAAACTGCAAATTTAGTAAACGACCTTTTTACTGAAGTAATAATTGCCCCCGCTTTCGATGCTGAAGTATTAGAAATTATGCGTAAGAAAAAAGACAGACGATTAATAAGATATATTAAATCGATTAATGAAGAATTGAACATCAAAAAAATTGCTGGCGGTTTATTGGTTCAAGAATATGATAAAGAAAAACTGGTTAGAGAGAAACTCAACGTAGTAACCAATCGTCAACCGACTGATGCCGAAATTAATGCAATGCTGTTTGGATGGCGGGTAGTTAAGCATTTAAAATCGAATGCAATTGTTCTATCGACATCCGACCGGACCATCGGAGTTGGGGCTGGACAGATGTCGCGTGTCGATTCAACTAAATTTGCTATTCTAAAATCTAAAAAAGCAAAGTTAGAAACAAAAGGAACTGCCATGGCATCAGACGGATTTTTCCCTTTTCCTGATAGTATCAAGGAAGCATTTAAAGCTGGCGTTACTGCGGTAATTCAACCTGGCGGTTCAATACGCGATGCCGAAGTGATTAAGGTCGCTAACGATAAAAATATGGCGATGGTTTTTACTGGCATTCGTCATTTTAAACACTAATTAACATTAACTAAAAATTTTAAAAGAATTTACATAATGGGAATATTTTCATTTTTCTCTGCCGATCTGGCAATAGATTTAGGAACTGCAAATACTCTAATATATATGAAAGGGAAGGGGGTTGTTTTAAACGAGCCCTCTATTGTTGCCTTCGATAGAAACACAAAAAAGATTGTTGCCATAGGCAACGAGGCACGCGAAATGTTAGGTAGAACTCACCGTGATATCAGAACAATCAGACCAATGCGAGATGGTGTAATTGCTGACTTTGAAATTGCAGAAGGAATGCTTCGCGAATTTATAAAGAAAATTCATTCGAGTTGGCTGCCGAGTCGGCGAATCGTTATCTGCGTGCCGAGCGGTGTTACCGAAGTTGAAAAACGCGCTGTCCGCGATTCTGCCGAACACGCAGGCGCCAAAGAAGTTCACCTCCTCGCCGAACCGATGGCTGCCGCTATCGGTGTCGGTCTCGATGTCGATGCTCCTGTCGGAAATATGATCGTTGATATTGGTGGTGGCACTACCGAAATTGCTGTTATTGCACTATCAGGTATTGTGAACGAAGAATCAATTCGAATTGCTGGTGATGAGATGAACAATGCAATAATTCAATTCTTTAAAAAAAACCACAACATTCTTATCGGCGAGCGAACAGCCGAAGCAATAAAGTGCGAGGTAGGTTCTGCTATGCCGTTAGAAGAAGAAATTACGATTCAAGTTAAAGGGCGCGACCTTGTCAATGGTATTCCTAAAACTACCGAAGGTTCGTCGGTCGAAATTCGTGAGGCTTTAAACGAATCGGTCCAACAAATTGTAGATGCAGTTAAATTAACTCTCGAACGGACTCAGCCGGAACTTGCAGCCGATATATTAGACCGTGGTATAATGCTTTCGGGTGGCGGTGCATTGTTGAAAGGACTCGACGAAAGAATCCGACTTGAAACAAGTTTACCTGTGCACGTTTGCGAAGACCCATTGACTGCTGTTGTTAGGGGGACAGGTAAAGTGTTAGAAAATCTGAATCACTACTCGAAAGTTTTAATTAAACAACGGAGGTATTAACGAGACTAATTTTTATAGTCAATATATATTTTCATGCAAAGGTTTTTCACATTACTAGTAGAATTTAAAGAATATTTTATTCTCACAATTCTTGTTTTGCTCTCAATAATTTTACTTACCTTAAACGATAATCCACAATTAAAAGCCCTCCGTTCATATACAGTTGCTTCGGTAGGAATAATTCAAAATACATTAGCGCTAGTGCCGAATGTTTTCGCATTGAAAAGGGAGAACGAAATGCTTCGGAGATTGAATGTTACACTACTCGATGAGGTAAGTCGACTACGTGAAGCAAAATTGGAAAACGCCAATCTTCGTCAATTGTTGGGACTAAAAGAAAAATTAGAATATAAATTTGTTTCAGCCGACGTTATAGGTAAGACACTCCATTTGCAGCGTAATACTATAACTTTGAATGTGGGTAAAAATAATGGCGTAAACGTAGATATGCCAGTTATTTCTGAACGTGGTATTGTTGGAAGAGTTGTTGCTGTTAGTTCTAATTATTCAATCGCTCAACTTTTATTAAATAAAGATTTCCGCACAAGTGTAAAAATTCAACGTAGCCGGGTAGATGGAATTTTAAGTTGGGATGGAACCGACAGGTTGATGGTTAACAACGTTTCGAAAAAGCAGGATGTGAAAGTTGGCGATGTTGCAATAACCTCTGAATACAGTAAAATATTTCCACCTAACCTCAAAGTAGGGGTTGTAATTTCGGTTGATGAAAACCCCGTTACTTTATTTAAAAATATTTTATTAGAACCGAGTGTCGATTTTACACGCCTCGAACAAGTTTTTGTGATTACTTCGACTGCTGATACAGAACGGATTAATTTAGAGAGAAAATTTATGGAACGAAAAAAATAATGGGCAGATATATAAAATTTATTTTCATCTCAATCATTTTTATTGTTCTGCAAACAACAGTTGCTAATATAATTTCAATTAGGGGAATCTCCCCCGACTTTTTACTTATCTGGATTGTGCTAATAGCTATCCGATATGGCCAAATTGAAAGCACTCTTTTCGGATTTATCATCGGGCTAATTTACGATTTGGCAACCGGTGGTGTTATTGGTCTTTCCTCACTCAGTAAATCAGTCAGCGGGTTTATAGCCGGTTATTTCTTTAACGAAAATAAAACAGTAATCACACTCAGCTCCTATCGGTTTTTGTTGATAGTCTTACTTATTTCTTTGATTCATAATTCATTCTATTATCTAATATATCTTCAAGGAAGCGAATTAAATACTTTCAGCTCGATTGTTAAGATTGGTGGAATTACGACTCTTTACACTACAACTATTAGTCTGCTGCCGGTGTTTATATTTATGAGAAAGTATTCTTTTATTAGATGACCGAAAATTTTACATATCATTCACGAAAAAATGTATTTTATTTTATCCTTGCGATTGTATTTTTAGTTTTCTTCGGACGCTTAATACAGTTACAATTTTTATACAGCGATAAATACGGTAAAATGTCGTCCGAAAATGCAATCCGCAATATGGCTGTCGCTCCATTGCGAGGTTATATCTACGACCGAAATGGAATCTTGGTAGTAGATAACCGACCTGCTTATAACATTACAGTTACACCAGTAGAATTTGATATGGAGAATCTTGAATTACTATCCGATATATTAAAAATGGAAAAGGGAGAAGTTCGCGAAAGAATAGAAAAGGGAAAAAAATATAATCGATTTTCCCCCGTAAAAATTAAACGTGATGTTGATTTTCAAACTCTTTCATTGGTCGAAGAATTTAGTGGACAGCTCAAAGGTGTGAAATACCAGTTCGAACCCAAAAGGTATTATCCTACAAAAGCTAGGGGTTCGCATCTGTTTGGATATATAAAAGAAATAACAGAATCGCAACTACAAAAAATGGGAGATTACTACCAACAAGGCGATATTATCGGTGCATCGGGGCTTGAAGCCGGTTACGAAAAATATTTACGAGGTAAAAAAGGTTTTGAATTAGTTACTGTCGATGCCGAAGGTAAACTTATTGGCAACTTTAACTATGGTAAAAATGATATCCCACCAGTCGAAGGTGACGACCTCGAATTAACTCTCGATATTAAAGTTCAAGCTTTAGCTGAGTCGCTGCTTTCCGATAAGAGAGGTGCAGTTGTTGCAATCGACCCAAACGATGGAGGGATTATTGCATTAGTCAGCAAACCCGATTTTAATCCCGAGTTACTCAGCGGTGTAACACCATTAAGTGTGTGGCAGCAATTGAATACAGATCCTGCCAAACCACTTTTTAACCGCGCAACATTAACAAATTATCCCCCCGGTTCAACTTTTAAAATGTTATTAGCTTTAGCCGCACTGCAAGAAGGCATCATCGACGAAAACTGGAGAATAAACTGCCGAGGTAGTTTTACTTTTGGTAATAAAGTTTTTAAAGATATGCACGTTCACGGCTCAACTAATGTTGTCGAAGCAATTCAACGTTCGTGCAACGTCTTCTTTTATCAATTGATGTTAAAAACGGGTTTACCAACCTGGACGAAATATGGAAAGCTATTTGGTTTTGGTTCGCCAACAGGTATTGATATACTCGAAGAAAATTCCGGACTTCTTCCATCTGAAGAATATTACAACCGACGTTATGGTAAAGGCAAGTGGACACAAGGTTATCTGGTTAGTTTAGGTATTGGTCAAGGCGAACTTGGTGTATCGCCACTTCAGTTAGCGGCTTACGCAATGGTGCTTGCAAACGAGGGTAAATATTATAAGCCTCATGTTGTAGATAAAATTAAGGAAAAAGAGAGCAAAAATATTTTTAAACCAAAAATTGATATGCGGCAAATAAATTTGAAAAAAAATGTTTGGAATTCAGTTCGCGAAGGATTGTACCGTGCAGTTAATGTCGCCGGTGGGACAGGGGCTTCTGCCCGTGTTCCTGGAATAAATGTAGCCGGAAAAACCGGAACCGCCCAGAACCCACACGGCAAAGACCACGCTTGGTTTATCGGTTTTGCACCATACGAAAATCCCAAAATTGCTATCTGCGTTTTAGTCGAAAATGTCGGCTATGGTGGCGTATTCGCTGCCCCAATCGCAGGGCTTTGTATTGAACAGTTTTTATACGGCGAAATTATACGTAACAAACTGGATCAACCTAAAATTATTTTAACCCAAACTGAAACGGAACAAATTCGCGACTGATTATGCAAAACTGGTTTTCTGAAAATATTAATCTTGGAATTCTGATTTCTACTTTGCTATTAGTTCTCATCGGACTTGCTTCAATCTATTCAGCAACTTATGATGCAGGTGCATCAGATTATTTTAATCGGCAAATGATTTGGGCTGGTATAGGCTTGTTAGCAATGCTGATTGTTATGTTTATCCCGTTCCGTACACTGCAATTGATTTCGTATCCGTTGTATATATTTTCGATTCTTTTGCTAATTGCTGTACTGATTTTTGGAAAAACTGTGGCCGGTTCTAAAAGCTGGTTTGGATTCGGAACATTCGGTCTCCAACCATCAGAGTTTGTAAAAGTAACATCTGTGCTGGCCCTTGCTACTTATCTTTCGGATAAAAAAATAAATTTATCCCGATTCAAAAATCTATTAGTCGCCGTTT
>CAMTVZ010000252.1:0-16640 GCA_947085285.1 uncultured Ignavibacteriota bacterium | reverse complement strand
TTTTACCACAGAGAACACAAAGTGTTTTCACAAAGAACACAAAGAGCAATAAAATCCCTGCTCCAAAGGAGTCTCCGAAGGAGTCCATTGGACCTTCGGGCCTGCGTGCCGAACACTTCGGCAGGCAGGAATACTTTGCGGTTAAATTCATTTTTGAGTTTTTAGAGATGCCCTTTAGATAGAAATTGAACCATTGAATCATTGAACCATTGAATAAATGAATAAATAAATCAATGAATAAATGAATAAATGAATCAATGAATCAATGAATAAATTCCCCCCAGCCTTGCTCGTTCGGGCGGAGATAAATGATTTCTCTGGCACGATAGTTGGATTATGTATAGACATTATTATGCAGAACAACAATTCCAAAAAGAGAATCCTCATCGTCGAAGACGAAAAACTAATTTGTTGGTCTCTCGAAAATGTACTAACAAAATTCGGTTACGAAATAATAACTGTTCATTGTGGCGAAAAAGCCATCGAATTATTCAAAACTGAAACATTCGATTTAATCATAACCGATATGAAACTCCCCAATATCGACGGTTTTAAGGTAGCTACGGCAGCAAAAACCTTTTTCCCCGGTATTCCAGTGGTAATGATTAGCGCCGAAAGTAATAGGGTTAATGAGACGGTTAACATCCAATCAGCAGTTGATTCTTTTTTTGAAAAACCTTTCGATCTTCGGTGTCTAACTTTTTCGATTAAAGATCTTATTGAAAATAAAAACATTAACACAAAACCTGTGGGTGATATGACCCAATTACAGGGTGAAATAACCCAATAATTATTATGAACATTCGATTAGTAATAAAAATATTAGTTTGCTTTATAATCTTTATCGGAATATTCGCATTTGTTAACAAATCTGATATTTCGGTTGTCCCATTTGCCGAAAAACCAAATTCTTATGATGTTGCAAAATCGCTGTTATTGTCAGTCTCTAAAAATATCGGTAATGAACTCCTTGTTTCTTCCCAATTTCGATTTGAAAAAGTAATTCCAATTGCCAGCCCTTCCGACAAAGAAAATTTCCCAAAAGAGTTTCTTAAAATATTTCCGCCTAACACAACTATCGAAGAGTTGGCATATTCATTCCTTTTACAGGGTGGTTCAACTAAACCCGATACTTTGAAATACAAATATATTGATACGATGAGTGTAAGAAGTTTTTGGCAGCAGAAAGCATTTGCAGAATTGCTCCGTTTAGTTCAGGTTTCAAAAGCATCCGAATTGGTGATAAATGTAAAAGGTTGGAAAGATAACACTGTAACTACCGACTACGATGACCCGGTAAAAGAAAACTACTCGCTTTATAAATTACAAACACAATTAATCCCAGGCGATAACAAAATTTATTTTACCTCTCCTGGCAACAAAGCTAAAGCTGTATTGTTTCGCACTACCCTGTTAGCAGAGTACAAACCGGTTGCAGATCGGTCTGACAGATTTCACAACTCGGAGTACGAGCAAAACTGCACAAGCTGCCACGATGGACTACCGAGCAGTGATGGCGGCGAAAAGATGACAGCCGACTGCCTCACCTGCCACAAAGCATTTACACAAAGTTCTAAAGTTCACGGACCATTAGAGATGAAAGATTGTTCGAGCTGTCACTCGTGGTCAAAAGAAAACAATGCCGTTGTTGTTGAAAAAGGTGTGCCTGGAGTTTGTGCCGACTGCCATTCGGAGGTTACCGATTTAGCCGAAAAATCTAAATATCCGCATCCAATCGTAAACGATTGTTTAACCTGCCATTCGCCCCACAGTTCTAATGAAACGAATTTATTGAAAGATAAAGTTTATAATACCTGCATCACCTGCCACGATAAGTATGGACTTAATCATCCAGTAGTTAATCACCCAGCAAGGTATAGGACCATCTCTGAAAATAGCAGCAGCGAAATTTCCTGTGTAAGCTGTCATAATCCGCACGGCTCGGATAATAGAGCTATGATGAAAGTTGCCGGCGGCAGAATGGCAATCTGTTTAAACTGTCATAATAAATAATGATAAAAGTATTTAAAATATTAATTTTGTTAATCCTTGTGAACTTTGCTTCGGTTCATAGTCAAAACTTTACCGACCAAGGAATTTCCAGCGGCTCATCGATTATTTTGTTACCAACCGGCAGTGTTGCACCATCGTCCAACTTCCGTGTTCAATTTCATCATTTTACGTTTTTTAAAAATCACTCTTTCAATTCGATAGATGTAACTGGTGGCTTCTCATCGCATTTAGAATTGTATTTGAAGTATGCCACCGAGTTGAACGGACTTTTACCACCGGCATCGGTTACAGGATTTGGTGGTAAGTTTCAATTCCCTTTTGAAATTCCGTTTATCTACAGAGCTGCGATATGGGCTGAAAAAATTAACTCGGCTGCTTTTGATAAAATTGTTCTATTCCCTGCCGATTTAACCCGCTTCGGAGTAGTTGCGAGTGTTTATACAAACGCTGTTGAACCGTCGGTATTTTTAGGTATTAACAAAATAGACACAGGAACGAGATTTTTAGGAAGCATCGGCTCTACATACTCAATTAGCCGCGATTATAAATTAGGTTTAGAATTTACATACGGTTATTTTGGCAACCACGATTATACAGGTTTGTTAAGCTTAACATCTCGAATTTTTTCAAATTTAGGTTTACAAGTTACGGGCGGATACATCTCGGGAACTTCGGTAAAAAGCTGGACTGTTTCGGCAGGTATTTCGTTAACTACCGGAGCTATCGATTTTTCGCCAAGGAGAGAACAGGAAATAATGCAAACAGTCCCCTCGTTCGATGATATTATGAAAAGTATAGATGAAAATAAAGAAGAGACAAAAGAAAACAAATGAAAGCAACAACTAAAATAAATTACTTAATGGTTATTTTGGCATCGCTCATTATAGGATGTGGTGCCTCGAAGGATACACAAAAAGAAAACGAAATTGTTTGGCCCGCTCCCCCCGATGAACCACGCGTAAAATATGTAAAAACATTAAATAGTGCCGACGCCTTTTTATCAGGGTTGGGCAAAGCTGCGAAAATAATTACAGGACAATCGTCGGAATTACGGCTGATACGACCGTTCGATGTAGCCACTGATGGGAAAGGAAAAGTTTTCGTTTCCGATATGGAGCAAGGTTTACTTATGTTCGATGAAGTAAACAAAGAAGTTGTTCCGTTGGGTGCAAAAAGTATCTTACCTTTAGGTAGAGTTATTGGAATCGCATACGGTAATGAAAAATTATTTGTGGGTTCAACAGAGTTGCGTGGAGTTGTTGCGTTGGCTTTAGACGGTACTGTTATTCGAACGTACGGCAGGAATGGACAGTTTCCAAATCCTGTTGATGTTGCCTACGATAAATACTTGAACCGCGTAATTGTTGTAGATAATAAAAATCATAATGTAGTAGTATTTTCTGAAGCGGGCGATTCGCTCTTTACAATTGGCGAAAGAGGAGAAGAAGATGGAACCTTTAATTTTCCTCAAAGTGCTGCCGTAGATAAAAAGAGCAACATTTATGTTGTTGATGCTTTCAATTTTAGAGTGCAGGTTTTTGATAAAGATGGAAAATTTTTAAGAAAATTTGGACAGCAGGGCAATTTGTTTGGTATGTTCGAAAGACCTAAAGGTATTGCCCTCGATAGTTATGATAATATTTACGTAGTCGATGCCCTGCATAATAATTTCCAAATATTTAATCAAGATTTTGATCTTCTAATGTTTGTTGGAAGATATTCAGACAGCGATAATTTAGGATTTTTAAACCCTGTTGGAATTACTATTGATGAAAACAACAGGATATATGTAGCTGACCAAGTGAACGAGCGAGTTCAAATATTTCAGCTACTTAAAGGAGATTAAATTTTTCTCATCTGCCTCGTGAGAAAGATTAAAATTAATTCTGAGGCTTAATTAAATAATATTTAAAGGAGTTATTAAATGAAACGATTACTTTTAATCGCAGTTGTAATCTTAGCAGTCTCTTCGGTAGTTTTGGCGCAAACTTCTCTGATGTTAAACACGAAGCACGACTTAAGAGTTACTTCTACAAAGTCAACAGCAGCAACGATTTCCGGTGCTTCCGACAGACTTTGCTCATATTGCCATAGCCCGCACATTCCAGTAGCTGGTATTAAAGACCCACTATGGGCACGTACAGCAAAAGCTGACCAGAACTGGGGAAGCTACACTGGTATTCAAATGGATGCTACAGCAATTGACCCAAGTGTTAGTACTGGCGACCAACACAAAAACGTGAGCAATATGTGCTTAAGCTGCCACGACGGTTCAGCTATGTACACATCAACTGCTTATGTTAAACGCCCACATGTTACAGGGACAAATCCTTGGGTTCCTTACGAGACTCGTACAGCTGGCGATGTCCGAGATAGAAACCGGATTGTGAACGGTACCGATTATCCAAATTTAGGCCACACACATCCTGTTAACTTCAACTACGAGGATGCACGTGCTACTGATGGTGCATTGAAGACTTTGGCAAATTCGAAATATGCTTACCTCGATGGTACAATGAAAGTTGGACGTATTTTCGATGGTAAAGTTCAATGTTCATCTTGCCATAATCCGCATCAGGCAGATACCAAGATGATTCAAGGAACTACGGTTGATGGTAAACTCTGCGTTGCTTGTCACGCAAAATAATTTATTCAGTTTTCGATAATTGAATACTGCTTTACTAACACCCGACTTACCTGACCGCCAAAGTTTGCATAACGCAGGTGGGAGTCGGGTGTTAGCCAAAGCGTAGCAAGTAACTAACAGTTTCATAACCACTATAATTTGAATTTGGCAAGGGAAAATTGATACAACAAATTATATGGATTTTGTGTTTGACAATATTAATGCAGCTAACCTCTCTGTCGCAGATTACATCTATCGGCGGTGAGTTTCGTTACCAGCATCAATATCAAACTTCAAAGTCCGGAAATAGTATAACAAAGTTTAACCGTTACAGTCCTCAATTAAATTTGGGGGTTAACGGGTATCTATATTCGCCACGCCTTATTTCTTACGGTCTTCAAAGTGCTGTTTATTTAAACTACAACAACTCCTACTATCAAAATTTCTCACAAAAATCTAAAAGTTTTTTATTCAACTATTACAATTTTAACGTTACTGCGTTACAAAATTATCTTGTCCGGTTAGATATGTTTGCGCGCGACGGCGAGTTAGAAACGAGCTCGAATATAGTCGGCTTTGGCGAAAGCCCATACAACTTTCGTCAGCAGCAGCAGCGCTTCCAAATTTCTACTGAAAAAATTTACTTCCTCCCTACTACAAACATCTATTTCAATCAAAACAGAAGTTGGTCGGTTGTACCAACATCCAATGCCGACCAATTACAAAGAGAGTTTGGAATAAATTTATCGAAAGCTTCTACCGAGTCGAATATTTCACTATCAGGCAATTTAAATGATGTTTATGAAAAATCGACGGGCGACCGGGATACATATTACCGATTGAATTTAAACGGGACGAAACAATATACCGAAAGATCGCGATTCGACCTAAACACAGAATATTACAGCCATAACAATTTTGGCTATACATCGGGCACGATGATATTTTCAAACGAAGCAAGCGAGCAAATTCGTTTGAACACTTCTATAAACGGCAGACACCTTGAATCTGATAACTCGATCTCCTTCGGTTTAAGCCTTAGTCAATCTGTGCAATATATCATGCACAAAAATTTACATTTGAGCTATAATATTTTTACAACACGCACGGACGACCGTTATATAATAGAGAACAGAAAGGATGACCCTCAAAGAATTACTCTTCAAGGATTGGGGAACACATTTGGCATACAGCATATGTTTGGTTTCACAAATATCGATTTTAGTAACGGCATAAACGTTGGCTATAGCAAACAAGGTGGAACTGAAAAGCAATCGAACCTCAGCGGCGGTTATACTAACTCGATCAATGCACGGGTTTACGATTTTAATATAACAAGTAGTTTTTCTTTTAATAAAAACAAAATCTATTACAGCAGAGAACGGGACGAAACATTTAAAAATGCCTCGTTAGCTGTTTCAAAATTATTGTTCGGAAATTTGAATTCCGAAACGATGATAGATTACAGGGATGAGGATATATACAGTAAATATGAAACATCTCGTTCGTTAACTCAATTGCGGTTAAATCAACGGTTTATTACATCTTTGTATTATTACATCCCTTTTGCATTAAGTTTTAATGGAAACATAAATTGGAATTTAGGAAGATACAGGTCGAAGTTTTACGGTATAAATTTCAACTTTAACAGTGCACAATTTTTTGTGCGTAATTTTTCGTTAGGATATTCGCTTAGCTGGTCGTACGACCCGCTGACCCGCCGCGATTTTATAAATCAGGAAGCCGAGTTAAATTACCAGTGGCGG
Source organism: uncultured Ignavibacteriota bacterium (assembly GCA_947085285.1). Taxonomy (GTDB): domain Bacteria; phylum Bacteroidota; class Ignavibacteria; order UBA10030; family BY39; genus JASEGV01. The sequence goes on along the minus strand of CAMTVZ010000252.1, from coordinate 10,235 downwards.
GCATTAAGTTTTCAACTTCGGCTACGTGAATTTAGTTATATAGATAAACGGCGCGAGTTGTGGTTCACCCTTGCGAGGCCGTTCTGATTCCAAAGTTACACAAGTTAGCAAACGAAGTGCGGCTAACTTGTAAGTAGTATTCAAAATGTTCAAAACAATGAATGATAAATTTAAAATCCAAAATCATAAATCTAAAATTAAAAATCCTCTCTGAACATTCCCTTGCCAGAGAGAAGGAATCAGGAGCTTCCACCTCGTTATTCGGGATGGAGCTCCAATTCCAAGTTTTAGAAAAAGGTTTTATGAAACACAAAAGTAAAAAAATGAAAAATATATTAACAATCTTATTTACAAGTGTTCTGATAATCGGTTGCGGGACGACAAAGGAAACCATTCCCGAATACATCTGGCCCGCACCGCCCGAGCAACCGCGATTTAAACTTGTGAATATCATAAAAGGTGAAGATTATTTTGCCGAAAGCAAAGGCGAGGCTTTCCTGAGAATTTTAGCGGGCGAATCGAAAGAAAACGCTTTGGTGCGTCCGTTCGGCGTAGCTGCCGATGCAACCGGGACTATTTACGTAACCGATACAAGCTTGAAAAATGTAGTTATCTTCGATAACAAAATCAAAAAAATACGATCCATTGGCGATACAGGTCAGCATAAACTTCATACACCCATCGGAATTATTGTAACTCCTGAAAATAATATCATCGTTTCCGATTCTTTCTTAAAAAGAATTTACATCTTCGATAAGGAAGGGAATGTCATCCGTGCATTGGGTAACGAGAACCAATTTTCATCGCCGACAGGAATTGCATTCGACCCCAAATTACGTCGCATTTATGTAGTCGATACCAATAAACATTCTGTCATCGTTATTGATGAAGAAGGCAATCAACTCTTCACATTCGGCGAACGAGGTGGCAACGACGGACAATTCAATTTTCCCACTAATATCACAATCGCTGACGAAAAAGTTTATGTGATAGATACATTCAACGGACGAGTACAGATATTTGATTTGGATGGAAAATTTTTATCGAAGTTTGGTCAGTTAGGAAATACGCCGGGACATTTCGCACGTCCCAAAGGGATTGCGATAGATAGTGATAACAATATATATGTAACCGATGCAGCATTCGATAACTTTCAAATTTTTAACGAGAAGGGTGAGCCGCTTATGTTCATCGGCGGGGCTGGAATAAATGCAGGCGAATTTCATCTACCAGCCGGAATTTTCATCGACAAAAATAATCTTATTTATGTAGTCGATCAATTAAATGCAAGAATACAAATTTTTAAATATATCAACAACAATTAAATGAAAGGATCAATTAAAATGTTTTACAAATTATTTCTTTTAGCACTAACATTAACTTTAATTTGTGCAGGAATTACTGAAGCACAAATTAGAAACAGCAAACACGACTTGTCGTTCAGTTCAACAGCAACAGTTAGAACAACAACAGCAGGTTTTAACGAAATTTGTGTATTCTGCCATACCCCTCACTCGAAACAAAGCACATCGCTGTTATGGAACCGGACAGCATCGACTGCAACTTACTCGGTCTATTCAAGTCCAACGATGGAAGGAACCGTCCCGCAGCCGGGTGGAGTATCAAAGAACTGCCTAAGCTGCCACGACGGAACTGTAACTTACGCAAGCATAGTGAACAATCCGGGTTCGGGTGCAGGAACACCTCCAGCTTTTAGTGGTACTGGTAAAATGGATACGATAACTGCAGCAGTTCCAGCCGGTTTGGGGACAAACTTAACAAACGACCATCCGATCGGTTTTGTTTATTCGACACACAGAACAACAGACGCGGGACTGCGAACAGAAACTGTCAGCGGCAGCAAAGTTACAGTCCAAGCCACATCGCCATCGCGAATATTGCCGCTATACGGAACAACAGCCGGCACAGCTACATTAGAATGCGGAAGTTGCCATAACCCCCACGGCGTTAGCGGGGTTCCGATGTTTCTACGAGTTTCGAATGCCAACAGCGAAATGTGTTTAACTTGTCATATAAAATAGTGTTATATTAATCCACGACTTAAGTGGCAGTTTAATTACTGTCGGAATTCATTCCCGGCAAGTGTACCGCCATTTCGGATTGGTTGGAGCAGTCGAGGTTTTTGACTGAGTTCTGTATTGTAATACAGTCCCTTGAGTCGTGGATTCTGAATTAAGTTTAATAGTAGAAGAATAATTGAAATTATTTAAATTAAAAATATTTTTTGCAATATTAATTGCTACATTTTATCATCTGAATGTATTGGCACAGTCTCAAAATCTTGTTTGGCCCCCGCCACCCCAAAAGGCACGCATCCAGCACATTCAGACTATATCGTCGTTAAAAAGTATCGGTGTTGAAGAAGGCTTTTTTCAAAAATAATTAATTTTATTTTCGGCACCGAATCATCCGAACGTTGGTTAATACAACCTGTCGGTATCGCAGTTAGTAATAAACAAATTATTTACATAGCTGATCCGGGAGCCAAGTGTGTTCACATCCTCGATTTAAAAAATAGCAATTACGATTTCATCGAACGGGCTTACGAGCACACACTTATATCTCCCATAGGAATTGCAATTGATTCGAAAGGGAGAATTTTTGTTTCCGACTCCCAGTTAAGAAAAGTATTCGTATTCGATAAAAACAATAAACCAGTTTCCGCACTCGATTACGAATTCATCAAACCTACAGGTATAACCATTCACGATAACAAGTTGTATGTAACAGATACAGGTAATCATTCGGTTTGCGTCTTCGATTTGAACGGGAAATTTATTTCATCATTCGGCAAACGAGGAAGCGGTGCAGGCGAGTTCAATTATCCTGTCCAACTATCAGTAACTAATTCAATTTTTGTAGTCGATGCTATGAACCATCGCATCCAGGCATTCGATGATAAAGGAATGTTCCGTTTATCATTCGGAAGAATTGGAAATTTGGCCGGTCATTTTGCAAACCCAAAGTCGATAGCAACCGATTCTGACGAGAACATTTATGTAACCGATGCTTTGATGGATAATTTTCAAATATTCAACAACCGCGGCGATTTATTGTTAGTAGTCGGATCGAAAGGAGTCGAGAACGGCGAGTTTATGAGTCCAAGCGGTATTGCAATTGATGCACAAGATAGAATCTATGTGGTCGATTCCTTAAATAGGAGAATCCAAATTTTTAAATATCTGAAATAATGTTCAATCGGATCAATATATCATTTTTAACATTCTTGTTTTTAGTGAATTGTAATCTTCTCTTTTCACAAACAAGTATCAGAAATTCAAAACATAACTTGAGCACAAGCGGTACTGGAACTATCAAAGCTGCATCTGAAACAGAGATATGTATTTTCTGCCACACTCCGCACAGCAAACAAGCTACCACACAATTATGGAATCGACAGCCGACTACGGCAACCTATACACTATACTCGAGTGATTATCTCACAAGTATTTCTTATAGTGCACCGAATCAACCGAATGCAAAATCGAAACTTTGCTTATCGTGCCACGACGGAACGATTGCAATCGGAACAGTTTATAACACACGCGGTACAGGCAGCACAGGTACTATCAGTATGACTGGTGGAGTTACAACAATGCCGGCTGCATCCCCCGGGAATATCGGTACTAATTTGGCAAACGACCATCCCGTCGGTTATTTATATGAACCTGCAAAAGATAATCAATTAGTATCACGAACATTCCCTTGGAACACAGCAGTCAAACTTGATCCCGATGCTTCTACCGGAAGAGTCGAATGCCACACTTGTCATAATCCACACAACAATCAGTTTGGTGCATTCTTGAGGATGAGTAATGCCAATGCCGGACTTTGCACACATTGTCATAACAAAACAAATTATACTACATCAATTCACCGTACATCGACAGCAGCATACACACCGGCTGGCGGAAGTGCGACCACAGTTGGCGAGTATTCGTGTCGTAATTGTCATAAAGCCCACTCTGGCGGTGGAACGCCCTATCTTCAACGCGCAGTAGAACAAAATAGTTGTTACGACGGAACGAATACGGGCTGTCACGGAACTAACGCACCGGCAGCTAACCGAATTCAACCCGAGTTGAATAAAACCTGGAGACATCCAACAAACACAACTGACGGACGACACAAGAACCGAATTACACACGAGACACCAACCGAGCTTGGCAGCATAAATCGCCATTCCGAGTGCCAGGACTGTCATAATCCACATCAAGCACAGTTATCGGTAACAAAATCTACAAGAGGGGCTTTACGAATTTCTGCCGCATTACGTGGAACTTGGGGAGTTGAGCCAACTTGGCCCACACCCAATACATCAATGCTTACAAATGATGTAACCTGGGCTGTACCAACTGTTTATACAAAAGTTACAAACCCAACCGATGAATATCAGGTATGCCTAAAGTGTCATTCAGGTTATACTACACTTCCAACCGGTAAGCGCGACATTGCAGCCGAAATAAATCCGCAGTACGCTTCTTATCACGGAATCGTTCCGGGTGGTACAACAAACGCAAACGTAACTACCACAACGACTAATGAACCTTGGGCAACCAACAAGCGAGTATGGTGCAGCGATTGTCACGGGAGCGAAAGCAGCACTTCGCCGCGTGGCCCACACGGCTCAACGTTGAACAATGTTGGTCCAGGCACCTCAAATTCAGACAAGATGTTAGTAGCTACAATTGCAAGTTCAGCTTCTGGTACACCCCTATGTTTGGTATGCCACAGAGCTTCTTCCTACAATACTGGTTCTACCGGTAGCCGTTTCCCAGAACATCATCGTGGTAATCATCGGGTTGCTGAAGGTTGCTTTGCTTGTCATATGTGGGATTATGCAGGAACTACACTCAACACCGGCGGTAAAAGCGGACGCATAAATGCACACGGCTGGAACAAACGTTATTACTGGCGTGAGAGCGGCTCGACTCTTACAGCTGGAACGCGTGTGATGGCTGATAGATTTGTCGGCGGGTATAATTCTGATGTGAACTTTGCAACAAGACAATGCTTTACAGATGCAGATAACACTCGTGGCTGTGCAACTCATACCGGCGGAAGAACGTACTAATGAATAAGACTATGAATAAAATTAAAATAATATTTAAAAAAATAATTAATAAAATTGCGACACCGAAATTTGCTACAATTTTGATGATTCATTTGTTGGGATTTTCTATGTTTGCGGCATTTAATCCAACGACCGAGATTTCCAATTTTTCAAAGAATCTAAACCAACTACTTGCCCTCGAAAATTTTTCTCAAGTCAAAACTATCGGCTTTCAACATCATTTCGAATCGTTTGCAGTCGTTGTTACATTATTCTTTCTCGGAGTTAGTTTATTGATTTCAATATTCTATCGTTCTAAAACCGAAATTAAGAGAAATAAGAAATCCAATATTTTAAAAAATGAATCTGCAATTTCAATTCTCCATCAAACATTTTCTACAAAATTAGAAGAAAAAGGATATAGCATATCTACCAATCATTCGGGTGTGGTTACAACTCTGCGTGGATCAAAAGGTAAATATGGAAATATCGGTTCTATTATATTCCATTTCAGTTTAGTTATTATTTTGTTGGGAATAGCAGTGAGTAAATACGCATCTTTCGATGGCACACTTGCACTAACAGAAGGACAAACTTTTGACTCATCGACGGGCCGGTATCTGAATGTTCAATCCGGAAAATATTATCAACCTCCAGAAGAAAATTTTAAGTTTAAGCTTATAAAAGTTGAACCATCCTATAAAGTAAACGGCGCCGCCACAATTGCCTCTATAGTAGAAAATGAGAAGACCTCAAACATCCCTCTTTATATCAACAACGGATATAGTGTCGAAGGTTTAACGCTTCATCAAGGCGATAAAACCGGTTACTCACCTTTCATTTACATCACAAGCGAAGAGGGAAAAATAATTACCGAAGGTTATACACGCCTCGCATCTTACTCGCGAAACGGAAAACAAATACATAGCGACTATTTAGAATTTGAAAATGGTTCACTCCGTTTTGAGTTTGAGCTTTTACCCGACGCTGTCTTCCGCGATGGAAAATATAAATCACGAACCGACGAACCAAAGTCGCCGATTCTAAGAGTTGCTATCCTTGAAAATAAGAACATTGTTGCCGATACTTATATACCAGCAGGTAGAATTGTGAAAGCAGGAAAATATGAAATCGCATTCGGCGATTTACGCAGATGGTCGGAGTTTACACTTTCGAGTGATCCGGGCTTGAACGTAATTCTGTTTGGCGTAGTATTCGGGCTTATCGGACTTGTATTACGATTATTGAGTGTCAGAAAAGAGATAATAATTAACTTGTATTCCATAAACGAAAGTATAACTTTCGACATCATGGGAACCACAGAAAAATTTCACGCATCATTTGAAGATGAATTGTCGGCTTTACGTACCGATTTAGAAAATGTTTTGAAAAAATTTCCTAAATTGGTAGTAACTGAAGAAAATATTTTAGAAAAAGCGTAATGGAAACAATCTTATCAGTTCTTTTTTGGATAACTGTAATATTATATGCTGTTAGTTTTGCTATCTTTGCTGTTGCCTTAATATTTCGGAAATCCAAATTGCTAAATTTAGCAATTCGTGTTACACTATTTGGTTTTATCCTTCACACATCCGTGGCAACGGCACGCTGGGTCGAAACAGGTTATCCGCCGTTTGTATCATACTTCGAGGCTATGTCGGCAAGTGCTTGGTTCGGAGTTTTAATTTTTCTGCTCATTCAACAGTGGAAACCATTCGTTCGGTCTGCCGGTGTCGGAATGATGCCACTCGTTTTTTTATTAATGGGTTGGGGCGGAACTCATCCATTCGGCGAAAAAATTCTTCCAGTCAGTTTACAAAGTTTTTGGCTATTTATACACGCATCCTTCGCAACGGCAGCAGTCGGCTGTTTCGTTTTTGCAGCCGGCGTAGCAGTAATAAGCCTTTACAAACAAAAACATAACGGCAATATAGACGAACAACTTCTTACTGCTAAAGCCGACAGGTACGATGAGTTTAATTTCAGGCTGATACTTTTAGGTTTTATTTTCTACGGTATTATGATTATTTCCGGTGCAATCTGGGCTGACGCAGCTTGGGGGCGATACTGGGGCTGGGACCCGATTGAATTGTGGAGTTTAATTACGTGGCTTATTTATGCTGTTTATTTGCACTTATACTTTACATGGAAAAAATTACGAGGAAAATTTTTAGCTTTTTATGCTATAATCGCTTTGATATTTGCGGCATTCTCCCTTTGGGGTGTTGGTTTAGTTTATAAAACGCTCCACACTTATGGAGGTTAAAGCTTTGCGGCAAAAATTCTTAATACTATTAGCTATACTCGTTGGTGTCGTCATCGGTATTTTAGTTTGGTTAATCTCCTCTTTAACAGTAACCGACTTAATAAAAAAAGCTGGGAAAATCGAAGCAACTATTTTTACTCAACCGCCGATATTTGTCGGATTTAAAAATATCGAACCTCCCGATACTTCAGCACAAGTTTTCACTGTAACTATCCACAACGACAAGTTGCTCGTTTCGTTTTTGAATTCGGATTGCATTCAGGAATATTCAGCTTCACTCGAATTGATAAGAACTATCTGCTTGCTCGATGGCGAGTCGGCTTCTATTACTGGTATCGTTGTGGAAGGCGACAGATTGTATGCAGCAAATTACAGGACAGGCGAACTCCACTTCGCCGATTATACGAATGGAAAACTGATCAATTCATTCGGCTTATTTCCCGACAATCAAACGAGTATGAAATTATTCGGTGTTGCATACCGAAGCGATGCAATTTACGTTAGCGATTCACGAACAAATCAAATATTGGCAATCAGTGCAATAGAAGTTCCCGATTTAAAAGATGAAGGGGAATTGTTGTTAAATTTCCCCACTGCCGAGTTAAAAGATTTTCAATTGAGTTTCCCAACATTCTTAGCTATTACTCCCGACGGCAGATTATTAGTCTCGGACGTTGGAAACAAAGAAGTGAAAGCATTTACTTGCAGCGGGCGTCCTGCACATTTATTTGAGAAAGATGGTGAAGCAAAATTCGCCGCACCTATGGGAATTGCTTTTGATAATGTTCAATCGCCAGAATTAATCGCACTTAAAGATTCTATCTTTGATCCTTCGGGTGTCTATGAACAAGGCAGGATTCATATTGTAGATACAAAATTGGCAAATGTAAAAGTTTTCAATGCACTCGGTAAATATCTTTTGACTTACGGAGAAGAACTTGAACAACCTAACGGAATTGCAATCGACCAAACCCGCAGGTTAATTTTTATAGCTGATACAAAGAAGAATAATGTTGCTGTTTACAAATATTGAAAGCCGAGTTTTACCTAACGTGGCATTGGATGCAAAGATTTCCTTGAAATGCCCGTTGTGTTAATTCTTTGTCGTAATTACATTCTTCGGGTTCGATGCTCGTTGAATTCGATGCAAGAAGTTTGTTCTTTGAAACATGGCAACTCAGACAGCCGACTTTGCCATCGATCAATTTAATGCTTTGATTCATTCTGCTGGTGTTTACGTACTCACCGGGATTCGAAAGATACGACTGCTGATAATTCATACCTATCGAATGGTTCGAAGTTTTCATATAACCATCGACTATAAATTCGAGCGGTGCATCAACAGGTCGTAGCTCAATCTCACGGCTCTTCGAGCCATCGTGACAGCGCATACACTGCTGCGATTCGATATCAAGTTCAGTTTTGTGTATTCGATTTTGGGGTTGTTCAGTTTTAATTAAACTCGCAAACCATTGTGCGTTCGCTTCGGTTTGAATCCCTATTAATAAACCCCACACTAAAATATGCAAAATTGTTTTTTCCATTTTCAAGCCTTATGTTTTCTTACTAAGGCTTCATAATTATGCCATCATCTAAATCTTTCAAAAAATGTTAGAAATGATGGATTTCGAGTATGTTTTTGTAACTATTACAATATTTTTTGGGATAATTCTACAATGTCAATATTTATAATGCTAAATAATTTCATACACGATTTTGTTGTAGCACTTTTATTTTCAATCCTATTAGTGATGAATTGGATATATCTGCAAAGCAAAAAAGATAATTTTCAAGTCCGGAAAGATTTTGCTAATGAGATATTTAATTATTTGAATAAATCCACAATATGGATTTGGGCTTTGATAATTGTTGGAGGGATAATAAGAACTGTTAGCTACAAGGAATATGAGTGGAGCGAAGCAGCCGGAAAAGATCAGATACCTGCTCTAATCGTAAAACATATTTTGCTTGTAATTCTTGTTATATTTGGGACAACATTACAATTAAGATTACGAAAGATTTTTAAAAAGGAAAATTAGTTTTGTTAAATAGAAAAAAAATATTATTCATCACACCCCCTTATCATTCAGGTGTAGTCGAATCTGCCGGCCGCTGGATGCCGCTATCGTTTGTTTATCTCGCCGGTGCTGCACGCCAAGCCGGATACGAAGCCGAGATTTACGATGCAATGACTAAACAGCACACAATAGATGATATCCGACAAAAACTTGAAACAACAGATGTCGGTTTCATTGCGATAACTGCGATAACTTCCTCGTTCCCCGCCTCCATTGATGTTTTGAAATTAGCTAAAAAGATAAATCCGAAAGTAATAACTATATTAGGAGGCGTTCATCCGACTTTTTGTTATGAGGCAATATTGGATGAACATTCCGACAGTGTCGATTTTATAATTCGTGGCGAAGGTGAAAATACTTTAAAAAACCTACTCACTGCAATTGAAGAAAATAATTCACTGGAAACAATCGACGGGTTAGCATACAAAAAAAATGGAGCGATAATTGTAACAAAGCCGCAGCCGTTCAGCAATGACCTTGATAGTTTACCGACAGCGTGGGATTTGATTGATTGGGAAGATTACAACTACTTCGTGATTCCCAATTCGCGACTTGCAGCTATAAGCACTTCGCGCGGATGTACGTTCGGTTGCACATTCTGTTCGCAGCAAAAATTCTGGAACAAAACCTGGCGAGGAAGAAACCCTGAAAATGTTCTTGCCGAAATCGAAATGCTTCATAATAATTATGCTGCTAATGTTTTTCTTATTGTAGATGAATACCCTACAAGCGACCGGAACCGCTGGGAAGATTTTTTAGATAGATTAATTCAAAAAAATCTGGACATTTATCTTTTAATGGAAACAAGGGTCGAAGA
>CAMTVZ010000251.1:0-5249 GCA_947085285.1 uncultured Ignavibacteriota bacterium | reverse complement strand
GTTTTGTATCAGTTAATATCTGTATCACATTCATTGCAGGTTTAGTTGAGTTAATTACAAAATCATCGATGGTATCTGGAATTTCTTTCTGCACAAATATTCTATCGAATTCTTCTTCTGCTTGGCGGGCATCTTTATCCGACCAATAGAGCGAAACGAGTGTGCGAGCTAAAAATCTTTTTGCCTCACGTGGATTACTTATTACGTACTCTTTCATCTTTTCTAAATCCTCAGTTGCTATATCTGTGGTTAATAAAAGGTAATCGTAAATAAGTTTATCGGGAATCGATAGAGTTTTACCGTAGATTTCTTTCGGCGATTCAGTTATGCCGATATAATTATCTAACGACTTGCTCATTTTTTCAACACCATCAGTTCCAGTAAGTATAGGCAACATAATAGCTACCTGAGGGTCGAGCCCGAATTCTCTTTGAATATCTCTGCCAACTAAGAGATTGAATTTTTGATCGGTGCCGCCTAATTCAACATCAGCTTTAATTGCCACGGAATCCATCGCTTGTGCTAATGGATACAAAAACTCGTGAACACTTATTGGCTCACCATCACGGTATCGTTTTTCAAAATCGTCCCGCTCTAACATTCGTGCAACTGTATATTTACTGGCAAGTGTTATTACGTCAGCGAAGTTCATGCTTTGTAACCATTCCGAGTTATAAAGCATTTTGATGTTTTTTGTGGAAAGAATTTTTGTAGCCTGTTCAAAATAACTTTGTCCGTTTTTGCGTGTCTCCTCAAGCGTTAGTGGCGGCCGGGTTTTACTTTTTCCAGATGGGTCGCCAATCATCCCAGTAAAATCACCTATTATCAATATAGCCTCGTGTCCTAAATCCTGAAAGTGGCGTAGCTTCCGAAGAACTACAGAATGCCCCAAATGTAAATCGGGACGACTCGGATCGCAGCCGAGTTTGATTTTTAAAGGCGTTTGAGTTTTTATTGACTTCTCGATTTTAGCAACTAATGCATCCTCGGGAATTATCTCGAAGACCCCTCTCTTGATGAGGTCCATCTGTTCGTTTAAGGTTGGAAACAATTCTAAATTTTTTACTCTTAATTATTTTTATATAGCGTATTTTCTTCTTACTTCGCGTTCTACTTCACGTTTGGCAATGGCTTCCCGCTTGTCGTACATCTTTTTTCCGCGGGCAAGGGCCAACTCAACTTTTACTCTGTTGTTTTTTAAATATACTTGAGTCGGAACTAAAGTAGTTCCTTCTTCTTGAAGTTTGCCAACAAGGCGTCGAATTTCGCGTTTATTAAGCAAAAGTTTCCGATCGCGTTTTGGTTCGTGATTATCGCGGCTTGCCTGCTCAAACGGACTAATATGCATGTTTTCGAGCCACACTTCGCCACCTTTTATTTTAGCAAAACTATCTAACAAATTTGCATTCCCTAAACGCAGCGATTTAACTTCAGTTCCTTTAAGCACTATTCCTGCCTCATAAGTTTCTATGATGTAGTAATCGTGCCGGGCTTTTCTGTTTTGTATCAGAACTTTTGTTTCGCTATTTTCGAATGCCATTTTGCTTAATTTTCAACGATGCAATTATAAGAAATTTGTTAGGTAAATGCAATGATTTTTTTATTCATCTTTATTTTTTTTATATTAAACACAAATAATTTTTAATAATTAATTTTTTTTAGAGGATATAATAATGACTATAAAAGATATTGAACAACTATTAGGTAACGAAGCAGAAAGCTTACTTGGTTATAAATGTACAGGAATTCCTAAAGAGATGCTTCACTTACCATCGCCAGATTTTGTAGATAAAATATTTGCCGATTCCGACCGCTCGATTCCAACACTACGTAGTTTACAAACATTGTTTAATAGCGGACGCTTGGCTGGCACCGGTTATCTATCGATACTCCCTGTTGATCAAGGAATTGAACACACAGCCGGAGCCTCGTTCGCCCCCAACCCGATTTATTTTGACCCCGAAAACATAGTTAAACTTGGTATCGAAGGGGGTTGCAATGCAGTTGCCTCGACACTTGGCGGACTCGGAATTGTAGCTCGGAAATATGCACACAAAATTCCACTCATCTTAAAATTCAATCATAACGAACTGCTCACTTATCCAACTAAACACGACCAAATTATTTTTGCCAATATACGTCAAGCATTCGATATGGGGGCTGTTGCAGTTGGAGCTACAATTTACTTCGGATCGCCTGAATCAACACGACAAATACAAGAAGTCTCCGAAATGTTCCATCAAGCTCACGAAATGGGAATGGCAACTATACTCTGGTGCTATTTACGCAATCCTGCTTTCCAAACGAGCGAGAAGGATTATCATTTAGCTGCCGATTTAACAGGTCAAGCCGACCATTTAGGAGCTACAATAGAAGCCGATATTATCAAGCAAAAGCTACCTGAAAACAACGGCGGATTTACTGCTCTTAAATTCTCAAAGTCGCATAAAAAAATGTACACCGAATTATGTTCCGAGCACCCCATCGATTTAACAAGGTATCAGGTTGCTAACGGTTATATGGGAAGAATCGGTTTAATAAATTCAGGTGGTCCTTCGGGCCAAAACGATTTAGCCGAAGCTGTCCGCACCGCTGTTATCAATAAACGCGCTGGCGGTATGGGATTGATCTCGGGTAGGAAAGCTTTCCAACGCCCTATGAACGAAGGGGTAAAAATTCTGAATGCAATTCAAGACGTATATCTATCTAAAGATGTTACTATAGCATAAATGACCAAGCCGCTAAAAATCGCTTTAGGGATTTTAGGCAGTTCAATCATTATTTTAATAGCCGTATTATTTTTTTTAAATTATTTAGTTACTAAATCGTTTCCTAAATACGAAGGTAAAATAAATGTAAAAGGAATCAACGGCGAAGTTACTATCTTCCGCGATGAGTTCGGTGTACCGCATATATTTGCCGACAACGAACACGACTTGATGTTTACAGTAGGATATGTTCAAGCACAAGATCGTTTGTGGCAGATGGATATTTCGAGACGAGCCGGAGAAGGACGTTTAGCAGAAGTTTTAGGAAGTTCTGCTGCTGGCTTCGACAAGCTTTTTCGAACCTTGAACCTACAAAAAATTATATCGAAAATTGAAGCCGAGTTGCCTCACGAGGTCAACTCGGCTTTAATAGCTTATTCCGATGGTGTGAATGCTTTCATTCGCCAAAATCAGGGGAATTTTCCTATCGAGTTTGATATGTTAGGATACCAACCTGAATTTTGGGAAGTAAAACACAGCTTACTTCTTTCGCGCTTAATGGCTTGGGATTTAAACTTAGCCTGGTGGGTCGATTTGACGATGGGGGAATTACGAGATAAATTCGGATATGAAAAAGCTAAGGAATTACTTCCGGTTTATCCTGCCGACGCACCAATGATTGTGAAGGGAAAATTGCAGGAAAAAAAAATTGTAAGAAATATTTCGCACAATATAATAACTCCAGAACTTTCCGGTTTTAAAAATCTTGTCCAGCAGTATCGAAATTATTTTGGTTTTGATGGTTCGGCATTAGGAAGTAACGCCTGGGTAATTTCTTCTACAAAATCGGCAAGCGGAAAACCGATATTGGCTAACGATCCTCACCTCGGTTTGCCGGCTCCCTCCAAGTGGTACGAGATGCATCTCTCGGCACCTGGCTGGAATGTAGCCGGATGTGCTATTCCCGGAACTCCGTTTATCGTCATTGGCAGCAATGAGCGAATCGCTTGGGGATTAACTAATGCAATGATCGACGAAACCGATTTCTATATCGTTACAACCGATTCGGTTAATCCAAACTTGTATAATTACGAAAAAAAGTTAGTTCCAATTAAATCGCGCAACGAAGTAATATATATTGGAAAAGAGGATAGTATAGAATTTACGATTCGCGAAACTCATCACGGTCCAATCGTCAGCGACCTTCATCCAACCTTACTCACAAATGCAAACCCCCAAAATAAATTAGTTGCAATGCGTTGGTGCGGATTTGAAGTCAGCCATGAACCTTACGCTTTTTACCTGATCAACAAAGCAAGCAATAAAGAAGAATTTGAAAATGGTCTGAAACATTTTGCCGTGCCGGGACAAAATTTTATTTACTCGGATGTTGAAGGAAACATTGGCTATTCGACAGCGGCAAAAATTCCGCTGCGTGGAAATTATAACCCGACATTTCCGCTGCCCGGCTGGTCGAAAGAGTACGAGTGGAAGGGCTTTGTTAGTTTCGAGCAACTACCAAAACTTTGGAATCCGCCTGAACAATTTATCGCAACTGCAAATAATAAAATTACCGATAACACTCCTTACTTTATTTCAAATCTCTTTATGCCCCCTTCGCGCATCGAGCGAATAAACGAACTTCTAAACGATGCTTCTTTGTTTTCTGTAGAAGATTTTAAAAGAATGCAGTCGGATTATATTTCGCCGCACGCCCGCAAGCTTACAAAACTAATTACGAATACATTCAGCGAATATCCTGCAACAGATTCAGATACAAAGTTGGCTCTCGAATATTTGAACAATTGGGATTTCAAACACTCGCCAACCGATGTTGCCTCAACGATTTTTAATATGTTCTTCGTAAAACTGATTCATAACACTTTCGAAGATGAAATGGGGGAAGAAATTTTAAATGATTACATGTTTTTTTCTGCTGTGCCTACTATAGTTGTTGATAAATTATTTTCGGCTGATACATCGGGTTGGTTCGATAATGTGAACACGGAAGCGATAGAAACAAAATCGGATATCATCAAAAAAAGTTTAGCAGATGCTCTCGAACAGCTTCGCACAGATATAGGTCCGGAATTAAAAAATTGGCAATGGGGTGTATTGCATACGGTTACTTTTGAGCATCTTTTCGGTAAACGAAAACCACTCGACAAAATTTTTAACATCGGACCTTTTCCAGTTGGCGGTTCGGCAAACACAATAAACAACGGCGAGTACAACTTAAATAGTTCGTTTAAAAATGTTGTTGGACCTTCGACCCGCCAAATTGTGGATTTAGCACGACCGTTGAACAGGTTTAGCGTAATAACTACAGGGCAATCGGGACAGCCGCTTAATAAAAATTATTCCGACCAAACTTTATTGTGGTTGAATGGCGATTACAAAATTGTTTCGATGAATAGAAACGAAATTGAAAATTCCGGATGGAAAAAATTGGTGTTAGTTCCGCAATAATAAAAATGTAAAAATGTTTTCAGAAAAATTTATTCAAAAATTAAAATCAGCCGAATCGGTAGTGTTTTTTAC
>CAMTVZ010000250.1:0-4538 GCA_947085285.1 uncultured Ignavibacteriota bacterium | reverse complement strand
TGTGAACCCCGCAATTATTTCTTCGGTTCATAGTCAGGTAGATATTCTCCCGACAATTATTGATTTATTAAAGTTACAAACAAAACACTCGTCGTTTGGTTTATCGGCGATTGCCGGGAACGATGGATTCGCCTATCTTGCGAGCGGCGGTTTGCACGGCTGGATAAAGGGCGACTGGCTGTTAGTGGGCGATTTCGATAAAAATATCGCTTTGTATAATTTTAAAACTGACAGGTATCTGAGCGAAAATAAATTAAATACGAATCTGAAAACTGCTGACGTTTTAAGAAGGGAAATGCTATCATATCTGCAGGTTTCAACATACTTGCTCAGAAGTAACAAGGTTTATAAAGCCCAGTGATCTGAATCATTACAATTGTGGTTCCATTTGTTTTTATCTCCGAAAAATCTAATATTCTAAACGATTATAATTAATAAATGGATAAACTATGTTCAAATTTAAAATACTTTTAATACTTCTGCTTCTACTTGTAAATTCTTTCACTTATACACAGGATAACACCGACTCGCTTTACAATGCTGCGGTTGCGGTCAAAGACCCCTTACAAAAAATAATAGCATTAGATGACTTATTGAATAAGTATCCCACAATCGACAATGCTGAAGCGGTTCGAACATCTATATTCCTAACATCTTTAGAGACTAAAGATACAGTATTAATGATGCAAAAAGCTCAAGAGTTAATAAAAAATGCTGTCGATGTTGCTACTATATACAACCGCGTTGCTTTAAATTTCGCTGTGAAAGGATTTTGGTTAGATTCGGCACTAATTTATTCTACACGGGCTAATGAAGAATTCGAAAAAGCTCAAGGTCGTAAACGTGTTGCGTTTATGGATACGAAAGCGCGCGTATATTATAAGCGTGGTGAATACAATCAAGCTCTTGAAACTCAACGCGAGGCGCTCGCAATTTTTCCAAAAGAAAGAGAGTGGGACCCGAATTATGCAGAGTATTATTTTAACCTTGCATTATATATGTATAAAAACGATTTACTCCAAGACGGATTACGCTTGATGGCGCGGACTTCGTTTTTCGGGTTTGAGGAAGCAACGAAGCTGCTCGACGAGATATTTCAAAAAGAAAAATTACAATTTACAAAATCCGAAATTTACAAAGCAGCAGCCGATGAGTATTTAAAAGCAGCAGCAGATATTAATGTTGCACGTTCAGTAGTTGCCCTCGGGTTGGCAAAACAATCCGCCGGCGGTGAACTTCTCGATGAAGCTTATATGTTGGCAAACGCTTGTGTTGATGCAATAGATGAGAATACTTCGATCGAGCAAGAGTCCAACCGTTACACAACACTTGGAGTTATCAACGTTATCCGAGGCGATTACAAAGCCGGAATCGAAAACTTAAATCGGGCAATCAAATTTAGCACACCATACGACACCGATTTGTTTTTCTATTTGGGTAAAGCATACGAGCAGGTGGGCGAAACTAAAAAAGCATTTGATACTTATTTATCGGGAGTTTTGGCTTTCTCACCGGGAAACATCATCGAACGTTTGAAAACCTTACATCCCATTTTGTATATCCACGGTCCACCGCTCGAAGAAATAATAAAAGCTGAAATTCAAAAAGTGGAAAACTTCGAGGTTACTCATTTTAAAAAACCGAAAGAAAATAACAAAGTAGTTCTTGCTGAATTATTCACAGGCTCCGAATGTCGTCCCTGTCTCGCTGCCGATATCGCCTACGATAAATTGATTGAGCGATACGATTCGAACACACTTGCAGTTTTAGAATATCACCTGCACATCCCAGCACCCGACCCGATGACTAACGCCGACAGCGAAGCACGTGCAAAGTTTTACGGAGTTAACAGCACACCAACTTCAATCATCGAGGGAACTGAAAAATCATCGGCAGGAGGTAACAAAGCAGTAGCAAAAAGCAGGTTCAATCTATTTGCATCTACAATCGAAAAATTTTTATCGAATGAACCAAAAGCAAACATCACTTTAAAAAGTTCTCTTAAAAATAAAAATTTATCAATAAGTTGTAATTCATCTACATCTGAAATAAACACTAACGATTTACGGTTACATATCGTTTTAGCTGAAGAAAAAGTTCACTATAAAGGATACAACACTGTTGCCGAGCACAGGTTCGTTGTTCGGAAAATGTTCCCATCACCGGAAGGCCTTCCATTTGGAAATAAGAAGGAACTTACTTATACAACTAAAATAAATCTGAATCAAATTGAGGATTCGTTGAAAGTTTATTTAGATTCGATGGAGAAACGGGCTAACCGGAAAGTATTTAAAGAAAAGAAACATCAAATAAATTCTGATAATTTATTCTTGGTGGCATTTGTTCAGAACAATGTTACAAAAGAAATATTTCAGGCAAGTGTTATTCGAGTAACTAAATAATTTGAAATCTATCAGGGAATTGTATATATTATTGCCGTTTAATTCACTAAATTAGAAAAAAATGCGAGCAATAATACCTGTTGCCGGAGAAGGTAGCCGGCTTCGACCACATACATATACGCTTCCCAAAGTACTACTCAATGTTGCCGGGAAACCTATCATCGGGCACATCTTGGATAAAATTATCGAAGATGGATTCGATGAAGCGACTATCGTCATCGGATATATGGGAGAAAAAATTATCAACTATGTGAAATCGAACTACAAACTGAAAGTCGATTTCATCGAACAAGAAGAACGTTTGGGATTAGCACATTCGATTTATGTATCGAGAGCTACTATTCCTGATGAACCTATCTTGATAATATTAGGGGATACAATTTTTGATGTTGATCTCAAACCTGTTATTTCGGGTAAATACTCTTCGTTGGGTGTAAAATATGTTGACGACCCCCGCCGCTTCGGTGTAGCTATAACTCGAAACGGTGTTATAACCGACCTGATAGAAAAGCCCGAAACACCTACAAGCAATATGGCTTTAGTCGGTTTGTATTGGATAAAAAATCCGAAACTATTATTGAAAGGGATTACAGATATTATTGAAAATAATATTAAGACACGCGGCGAGTATCAACTAACCGATGCACTCCAAAAAATGATAGACGATGGCGAGACGATTACTACTTTTGATGTGGATGGTTGGTACGACTGCGGCAAACCCGAAACACTTCTTTCAACAAACAAACATTTGTTAGATAAAAAATCGACTGTAGAAAAGAGCGTCGGTGTAGTCATAATACCGCCTGTTTATATTTCGCCCAAAGCTAAAATAAGCGCCTCGATTATCGGTCCTTATACCACGGTGGCTGATGATGCGGTTATTTATGATTCAATAGTTCGAAACTCGATTGTTAGCGAAGAAGCAGAAATACAAAAGTCGTTGTTGGACAATTCACTCATTGGCAATAAGGCAGTCGTTGTCGGTGCCTTCCGACGTATCAACATCGGCGATTCATCGGAAATAGATTTTTATTAATAATTTAAAGGATAATTTGTAATGTCATATTTATTTACTTCGGAATCAGTCTCTGAAGGGCATCCAGATAAAATTGCAGACCAGATTTCGGATGCAGTTTTAGATGCTTATTTAAGTAAAGATAAAAACTCACGTGTTGCTTGCGAAACGTTTGTTACAACTAACTACGTATTGATTGGCGGCGAAGTTAAATCGAAAATTAAAATCTCCGATGAAGAGATAATGGAGATTGCTCGCCAGACTATCAGCGAGATTGGTTATACAAAACCGGAATATTTGTTCGAAGCAAACTTATGCCAAATCGAAAATAAGCTGCACAAACAATCGAGCGATATAGCGAAAGGTGTAGATAAAGGGGGCGCCGGCGACCAAGGTATGATGTTCGGTTATGCAACTTCCGAAACACCTCAATATATGCCGATGCCTCTGATGTTTGCCCACTCAATCGTGAAGCGCTTGGCAGACATACGGAAAAAGGAGCCCGATTTAATTCCGTATTTACGTCCTGATGCAAAATCGCAGGTAACCATCGAATACAGCGGAAAAATTCCAAAGAGGGTGCATACAATTGTAGTATCCACACAGCACGACCCGAAATATCGGAATAAAATTATCACACAAAGTGTAATCAAGAAAGATATTCTCGAACATGTAATTAAAAAAGTTATTCCATCTGAATATCTTGATAACAAAATAAATTATCATATCAATCCTACTGGTTCATTCGAAATTGGCGGACCTCACGGCGACAGTGGTTTGACGGGGAGAAAAATTATAGTGGATACTTATGGTGGAAAAGCTCCTCACGGCGGCGGTGCTTTCTCGGGAAAAGATCCCTCTAAAGTTGACCGCAGCGGAGCTTATGCGGCTCGGCATATAGCAAAAAACATAGTAGCTGCCGAAATTGCAGATGAGTGCTTAATTCAGGTCGCTTATGCCATTGGTGTCGATCAACCTGTCTCAATTTATGTGAACACTTTTGGCACAGGCAAACTCCCCGACACGTATATAGCCGAGTTCATTCAAAAAGAAATCGACCTTACACCTAAAGGAATTATTGATAGATTAAAATTAAAACGCCCGATATACAAAAAAACTGC
>CAMTVZ010000249.1:0-11640 GCA_947085285.1 uncultured Ignavibacteriota bacterium | reverse complement strand
TTTTCCGAGAGTCATAATATTTATTTTTTTATTAATGAATGATAAAAACTTGTACCACTTATTTGCAAGGAAGAATCATCGAGTTCAAAAATATCGCCGATGGTTTTAGCTAAATCGGCAAACGAACTGCGAGTACCTAAATCGCTACCGATTTTATAATTCGGTGAATAACAGAGGATCGGTACATACTCACGCGAATGATCGGTGCTTGGTGTAATCGGATCGTTTCCGTGGTCTGCTGTGAGTATTAACCAATCCCCCTCGCTCAAAGTTTCCTTAATTTTTGGTAAAACCAAATCAAATGCCTCGAGAGCTTCAGCAAAACCTATCGGGTCGTTACGGTGACCGTATAATTGGTCGAAATCAACTAAATTTGCAATAATCAAGCCCGATTTATTTTTTTTAGTTTGTTCCAGGATCGAATTTACACCTTCAGCATTCGATTTGGTGTGAATAATTTCGGATAAACCTTTTCCGGCAAATAAATCGTCAATTTTTCCGATACCGATTGTTGCGATACCTTTGTTCTTCAGTATATCCAGCAAAGTATTTCGAGGTGGCTCGACCGAAAAATCGCGTCTGTTCGCTGTCCGTTTATAATTGCTCGGCTCACCGACAAATGGGCGTGCAATAATACGACCGACAGAATGTTTACCGACACAAACTTTCGTTCTGGTTATTTCACAGATTTCATAAAGTTTTTCGAGTGGGATGATCTGCTCGTGTGCAGCAATCTGAAAAACAGAATCTGCAGATGTATAGATAATCGGGAAACCTGTGCGCTGATGCTCTTCGCCTAAGTCGTTAATTATGATTGTACCGGAAGCAGCGGTATTACCTAAATATCCTTTCGAGCCGGTAGCCGATAAAAATTTTTCCAGTAAATCATCAGGGAAACCATTGGGATATGTTGGGAACTCTTTTTCTGTAATTACACCCAATAATTCCCAGTGACCGGTGGTGCTATCTTTGCCTTTCGATTTAGCCGCCATTTTACCAAAGGCAGCTTCGGGTTTTTCGACAGGTGGTACAAATCGAATTGGAATAATATTACCTAATCCAAATTTTTGTAAATTCGGTAGGTTGAGCTTAGCAACGTTATCAGCTAAATTAGCAAGTGTGTTGCTACCTTCATCCATATACAAACTTGCATCTGGTAATTCGCCTACACCTACTCCGTCGAGGATAATAAGAACAACTTTTTTATTCAAAGTTTTTTCTGGACTAAGAATAAACCTCTTTTTCGTTGCACTTACAAATTTGAATACGCTTTTGATTAAATTTCCAAGTTCCTGTATTTGCTAAAATACTTGATACTACTAAAATTGGTTCAGTGATAGATTCACATTTAGGACATTTACGTCCACGTTGTTTTCCCGCTTTAGCGGCTTTATCAGCAAAAGATTGTTGTTTTGCCATTTATATTTTTCTCCTATAATATTTCTTATTTTAATTTAAAAAACTCTTACTGTATTTCCACCACTTTCGGTGGCTTTTTGCAAAACTAAATTTGTGCTTTTAATTAATTCTTCTTTCGTCATACCTTCAGTTGCCCCCGAAACTCCGATGCTGAGAGTAACAGAAAAACTTTTATTCTCAAACGATATAACAACTGAGGCTATCGTTTTGCGAATTTTTTCAGCCCATAAATATGCTTCGTTGGCTGGGGTTCGTATTAATGCAATACCGAATCGGTCTTTATCCAACCTTCCGACAAGGTCGTATTGCCTGACACTGTTACGAATGACCTTCGATAAAGTAACCAGTAGATGATTGATACCGTTTTGGCCATATCGGGCAAGTAATTCAGCATAATTATCCACGCACAAAAAGAGTAAAGATAAATCTTCACCAAAATCGTCGGAGCGGGCTAATTCGTCACTAAATTTTTCGTACCAGAATTTTTTTGAATAAACGCCTGTCAATTCATCGATGATTACATACTCATCGATTATTTTATTCATATAAAAAACTTCTAAAGCGGCAGCGGCATTTTCAGTGAGTCGGTATAATACTTCTATATCTTGTTTCGAGAAATTATATTTATCCTTACTTTCGACGTTTAAAGCCCCGTAGCATTTATTCATCGAACTAATGGGTATCGAGATGAAAGAACCGACATTATTTATTTTTTCATTTTCAAAATATCGGCAACGTGTTTGCGAACCGAGGTCTTCTATCAATATGTGCGAATTATTTTTTATCACATCACCTACTATACTCGAATGAAAATCAATTGTGGTATCGGGCCGTATATAAATTTCGCCGCTACGATTTATTACTTTTTGAACAGTCCATATCTGTTTTACTTCGTCCTGCATCACAACCGAGATAAAATCCCATTTCAGTAACTTTGTCGACTCATCAACGAGTGATTGTGAGATTGTTGAGACAGTTAAATCGGACTTTATCTTCTCTTGGAAACGATGTATTGCATTCAAAAGTTCGGCATCAAGAAGCAGGTCGTATTTATCAGTATAACTTTTAATTAAACCTGAAATCAATTTTGTACACTGCCCAACGAGGAGTAATGTTTCGTAACCGAATGCTTCTTCGGTTTTACTATCAATTGCAACAACGGCAACGGCTTCATCAACCGATTTGTTAGCTACAAAATTTTTAAAAAATACTGGTACGCCCACAAACGATTTTATGAATTGTGGTTGAGAGTAATAAGCTATCAATTCGTGTTCGGAGACAGGGTTAACACGAGTAATAATTTCGGGCTTCGATTGGAGAGCAATTTTGCTCACTATATCGTGCCCAAAATTGAAGCGCCGGGATTCAATAAAGTAATGACTGTCGGTGATTTTTTCTTCACACACCATTTGTTGTTTTTCTTTATTAGCCCAGAAGAAAGCTACAGTGTGAGCGAAAGTAACTTCTTTAATTACTGCAAGAACCTTATTCAATAAGTAATCGAATTCTATTCGAGGTTCTGAACCACCTTTGTAGACATCAGCGTTCACATCAAAAAAATCGGAAACCTGAAACTCACGAACTGTTTGTTTTGCTTCAGGCTTTAAGGGCTTATTAACCATAACTTTTTTCTCCTCTTTTGGAGTTTGATGTGCCACACTATTATTTGTCGAACGAACTACCACACCATCGTCAATTTCCTTGACCAAACATTTCCCAAGTCGGTCGCTTTGGAAATCATCGAATACTAGTTTTTTCATCTCGTTTTTTTCCTCTGATGTTCTTACTTCTAAAATACCCTCGGACTTTTTAACATCCTGAGACATTGTAGCTGTTAGTTCTTTTTGCTTAAACTTAATTGATAATATAAAAATGCCAACAGCTGCGCAAAATAAAATTGCAAATATAGATTTTACAAAGAAATCGTCAATCCAAAAAGTTATACTTATTGCTGATAGCCCAATTAAAAATATAAACCCATCCATATTCTGGATAAATCGAAAAAGCTTATCCCAGCTTGTTTGGGTTATCAAATTCAGCATAGTTTTTTGATTGAAAATACTATCGAAAATCGGCTTAATTTAAACAATATTACAAACAAAGTCAATAAATTCATTGATATTTATTTAAGTTTGAACATTTATTTAAGGATTATTTTCATAAATAATGTATTTTTGAGCCTTTTCTTTGAATTTCATCAAATCAACTTTGTAGAACTTTTCAACAGATTTTGGACTTTTTTTAGAATTTATATTTTCAAAAAACTTTTTATCGCCCACTAATTTATCGAAAAAGTTACGATTAAATTTTAAAGAATCGGGATAAAATTTTTGAATCAACTGAATGACATTGAAAAATGTTTCAATAGGTTTATAATTTTGTCGATCCAAAACTTTAAAGTAAATTCCACTACATTTGCGATTTGCATACTTGGGATTTGAACCTGTAATAGAATCCGGAACTGGTGTAAACTCGATTGGTTCAAATCGGAGCCCTTTTAGTTTGAGAGCATTTAATTTTTTTGCTAACAGTTTTCCGTCGAACCAAGGGGCACCGATATATTCAAACGGTTTTTCAGTTCCGCGCCCTTCTGAAATATTCGTCGCTTCAAACAGACAATTTCCCGGATAGACAATTGCTGTAGAAACAGTTTTCATATTTGGAGATGGGGCTATCCATGTTAGCTTTGTATCTTCGAAATACATTTTCCGTTTCCAATTTTCCATTGGAATTAGAGTGAAATCAATTTGAAGATTTTTATCTATCCAATTTTCACCGATTGCCATTTTTGCCATTTCACCTAATGTTAAACCATGTCGTATTGGGATAGGGAAAAAACCAACAGCTGATTTCAAATTTCCATCGAGGAGAGGACCTTCAACATCAACACCATTAATAGGGTTGGGGCGGTCGAGTAATATAAATTGGATATTATTTTCAGCCGCTGCCTGCATTGCATAAGCCATTGTAACATTGTAAGTATAAAAGCGTGCCCCTACATCCTGTAGATCAAATAGTAATAGGTCGATTCCTTGAAGCATTTCTGGAGTTGGTTTAAATGTTTTTCCATACAACGAAAATATTTTTAAACCGGTTACAGAATCGATTTGGTCTTGAACTTTTATACCAGCCGCTACCCTACCGCGAATGCCGTGCTCGGGACTGAATAGTGCAACAATCTTAACATTCTTTTTTAGAAGTGAATCAACGATGTGAACGCCATTGGATAACAAAGAAGTATGATTGCAAATAACACCTACTTGTTTATTGGAAATCTTCTCAAGATATCTTTCGAAGAATATATCAGCCCCGTATTTAACTTTGCTTTGTTGTGAAAGGAGTATAACGCTGCCGGCGAGAGTAATAAAAAAAATTTTCAGTAAATTATATAGCCCTTTGGTAAACAAGTTATATTTTATCCATTGCTAAAATCCATGCAGCGAGTGTCATACCATCCCAGATTTCATTTGATTTAATTTTAGAATTAATTTCTTCCCTACTCAAAATAATCCTTTCAAATTCTTCGGTATCATCGTGAGGGACATAAACAGGTGTTAGTTTGCGTGCGATGAATACATTGCACATTTCGTCTGTTACACCATTGTAGGGATTATAAGTACCAACAAAACTCAACTCGCCAGCTGCTACACCCGCTTCTTCAGCAAGTTCCTGAACTGCCATTTCTTCGATAGTAGCACCATCGTCGATGCTACCGCAAGGGAATTCCAGACTTTCTCGTTGAGCGAGGTAGCGATATTGTTTGACCATCAAAATTTTACCGTCGTCGAAAACTGGGATTATTAAACTCGACCCATTGGTGTGAACATAATGGTACTCGCCTAACTTCCCGGAAGGGAGTTGAACCTCGTCAACTAAATAAGTCCACCATTTATTTTGAATTTTATTTATCTGCTTTAATTTTTTCCACTGTTTCAGTTTCATATAATTTCGATTAATTCTTTTTCAGAGAAAAAGAATGAGATCTCAATTTTGCCGTTCTCGGTTGAGTCGGACCCGTGCACAATATTCTCGCCTTTGTTGTCGGCAAAATCTTTCCTGATTGTTCCGGGCAGAGCCTCTGCCGGGTCAGTAGCACCTATCAGTGTTCGGAAATCTGCAATTGCGTTCTCTTTTTCTAAAGCTATTGCAACACAGGGACCTGAGCTCATAAATTCGACCAAACCGTTGTAAAAGGGTTTGCCTTTATGAATTGCATAAAATTCACCTGCGGATTCTTTAGTTAGCCGCGTTTTTTTCATCCCGATTATTTTAAATCCTGCTTTTTCTATCCGTGCAATTACTGCACCAGTTAAATTTTTTCTTACGCAATCAGGTTTCAGAATTGCTAATGTTCTTTCTATCAATTGTTAATCCTTTTTACTTTTTTTTTGATTTTATTTGTTTCGGTTTTACTTTTTTCAATTTCGATGGTTTCAGTTTTGTACTCTTTGCAATTTTTTTTCTCTTCTTTTCGACAGCTGCAGAGTACATTTTTTTTAATTTAGCACTCAATTTTGGTTTTACAACTTTTTTCTTTTTGCTAACAGCTACAGAATACTTTTTGATATTCTTTTGTTCAGCTAAAACTCGCTCGACGGTTTCGCCAATCAGGGCTGGACTTTCGACGACATGAATTCCTGCTTCACGCATAGAATTCATTTTTTCAGAAGCAGTTCCCTTGCCTCCCGAAATTATAGCACCTGCGTGCCCCATTCTGCGGCCCGGAGGGGCTGTTTTTCCGGCAATAAATCCGATAACTGGTTTATTAAATTCCTTCTTAATATATTCAGCAGCTTCCTCTTCGGCGGTTCCACCTATCTCGCCGATCATAACTATTGCTTCGGTCTCGGGATCGTCCTTAAATATTTTCAAGGCATCTGTAAATTGTGTTCCGATAATCGGATCGCCCCCTATTCCGATGCAAGTCGACTGACCGATACCACGCTCGGTAAGTTGCCAAACTGCTTCGTAGGTTAGAGTTCCACTGCGCGAAATTAGTCCGACTTTCCCAGGCATATGTATAAAACCAGGCATAATTCCAACTTTTGCTTTCCCTGGTGAAATGATTCCTGGACAATTCGGGCCTATCAAACGTGCATTTTTCTGTTTTAAATATTCTTTCACAGCGATCATATCTTTTGTAGGAATACCTTCGGTAATACAGACTATTAATTTAATGCCTGCATCTGCAGCTTCTTTTATTGCATCTGCAGCAAAAGCGGATGGTACAAAAATAACTGATGTGTTTGCACCTTCTGATTTAACTGCCTCGGCAACAGTATTGAAAACTGGTACTGGATGTGCAAATGAATCTTTTTCGTTTCCTTTATACATTATTCCGCCTTTGCCTGGGGTTACGCCGGCAACGACTTTCGTTCCGTATGCAATCATCTGCGATGTATGGAATGTGCCTTCGCCACCGGTTATTCCTTGTACTACTAAACGTGTTGTATTATCTGCGAGTATACTCATAAATTAATCTTTTTAATTTTGTTAAACATTATTATTTTATATTTCGCCTCTGCGAAATTTTTGTAAAGTTTCCCATTCTTCAGGAGTTAGTGTGTTATAAATAAATTCTTGCCATTCTTCAAACCATTCGAGTCGTTGGTCTATTGGTATCTGTTTATATCTTTCTATCTGTTCGTCGGTAATGTGATATGAATAACCGCCTAAATTTTTTTGCTTTTCATCCATTGTTAATTTTTTTAATTTTTCTTAATGCTTCAATATCATCCTTATCTTGCTGTCGCCCTGCTAACGATTTTAAATTAATTAAATCATCGATACCTATTACCGATATCGGAATCGTATTGGAATAAACAATTTTTCTTCTTGAGTAACATTCATCGAAATCAAAAACATTTTCTATAAAAATATCGATTACCTGAAAAACTTTATCTTTATTAACAAATGAAAGAACTACCATATTCTTTTCGTCTCGCCATTTTCGCCTATTTTCAGGATTAACAAATTCTTCCAGATTAACAGGTATAATCGGAGACCAGCCAAGAGAATCCAGCTTATTCCATAATAAATATATATTTTCTGGTTCAAGAGATATCAGTAAATCTACATCATAAGTTGAGCGTGGTATTCCATGTAAACTGACTGCCAAACCGCCAACAACGA
The DNA here is from genome assembly GCA_947085285.1 of uncultured Ignavibacteriota bacterium. GTDB lineage: Bacteria > Bacteroidota > Ignavibacteria > UBA10030 > BY39 > JASEGV01. The sequence goes on along the minus strand of CAMTVZ010000249.1, from coordinate 4,089 downwards.
GATACTTGATTTGTGAATCGTTCAACGCTTTGAATAAATTCTGATAGAACATTCCGTATTTATTATTCCTTCTTCTCTTCAACTTTTGCAGAATCCTTTGGCTGGTCGATATCGGCTTGAATATCGCGTGCAGCTTTTCTGAATTCACGTATCCCTTTGCCTAAACTTTGAGCCAAATCAGGAATTTTTTTTGCACCAAAAAATATTAAGATGAATAGAAGAATTAATAGTATTTCAGTCGTTCCTAAATTGCCAAACATAATTTTACCTTTAAATTAGTTAAACACATTTTCATTAATTAAATTTTCAATAACTGATTCAAACATTTTTTTACCATCTGTATTACGCAGCACTACATCCGAAGCTCTTTCGGGATGAGGCATCATACCGAGAACATTTCTACCTTCATTAATTATCCCAGCAATATTGTTTAAAGCACCATTCGGATTAGCTTTGTCTGTAACGAACCCATTTTCATCACAGTAACGAAAAATAACCTGTTGATTATCTTCTAATTTATTTATTGTTTCAGCGTCGGCAAAATAATTACCATCGCCATGAGCAATTGGTATTTTAATTACTTCACCTTTTGTGTATTTCGAGGTGAAGAGGTTAGAATTATTTTCGACTCGCAGATAAACATAATCGCAGATGAACTTGAGCGATTTATTACGTAACAGGACCCCTGGCAACAAGCCGGTTTCGCAAAGTATTTGAAAGCCGTTGCAAATTCCTATTACAACACCCCCTTTGTTAGCGAATTCAACCACTGCTTTCATAATAGGGGAGAATCGGGCAATTGCCCCGCATCGTAAATAATCGCCGTACGAAAAACCGCCGGGTAAAATCAGAACACCAACATCCGAAACTGAAGTTTCTTTATGCCAAAAAAATTTTACTTGCTGATTAAAAATTTTTTTTAGCACATAATAACAATCGTGGTCGCAGTTAGAACCCGGAAAAACCACAACACCAAATTTAACGTTTGCTCGAGTCATTTATTATTTCTTTAATCCCATCGCGTAAGTGAATGTAAAAGATCCAATCTTGTTAACATAAGGATGATTATAAGAATCGAATAAAAGTATAGAAGAAGTTGAGCTTTCAGAACTAAATTTTTATTCTGCCCAAGGAATAAGATTACTTTAATCCTATCGAGCGAAGTTGCCACAAATAATGTTGAAATGCCGATTAATAACAATACCAAATGCGAAATGGATTGAAAATGATGATTCAAATATAAAGATAAAATACCTATTAAGGCATAACCAATAATTGAAAATTCAACCCATGTTTTTTTAAAATAACAATATAATGTATCCATAAAACACCCCACTATTTAATTTATTTTTTCAATAGTAAATGAGTAATTTTCCATGATAACGTTTGCCAACAATTTTCGGCAAGCGTTATCGGTTAATTGTTTAGCTTCTTCGATATCGTCGCAATTAATTTTCATTTCGATGTATTTACCTATTCTAACATCCTTAATGGTAGAATAGTTTAAACTTTCGAGAGCATGAAGAACCGCATTCCCCTGAGGGTCAAGAATTGATTTTTTTAATGTGATTGTTATTTTTGCTAAAAACAAAATACACCTTTAAATTTAGACATCGATACTAGTTTTGTCAGAATCTTCTTCAACAATTTTACCTGATTGGAATAATTTTGGGATAGTCAAAATGGCATATCTGATAATTCCTGTGAAAGAAAATAGAAGAAAGAGCGGAAAAATTGCCCCCCCTTTTGTTGCAAAAATAATTACAACAGCAGTCAGAAATATACCAAATTTTAAAGGATACTCTTTGATGTTCCGTTTAGTGAATTTAGGGAGAGTATCGTATTTAAATGTGCTAACCATTAATAGCGATAACCAGATTATGAGAGCTATAAAAAAATCGGCTTTCCAACCAGCAAATCCGCCAGCTTCTGTATAATAAGTTAAGACGAAGGTTACTAAAGCAATTGCCTGTGCCGGAATTGGAAGTCCTTTGAAAAAATCTTTATCGAAACCTACCAGCTGTACATTAAAGCGAGCAAGGCGTATTCCACCTAAAATTAAAGGGAGGGAACTTATAATAATTCCAAATCCCTCAAGAGTGTGCAGGTAAATTTTATACGACATAAAAGAGGGTGCAGCGCCGAAAGTTATCAAATCGGATAATGAATCGAACTCGACACCGAATTTGCTCGAGGATTTTGTAATTCGTGCCATAATTCCATCTAATGCATCGAAAATTGCACCGAGTATAATAAGCCAGGCAGCGACTTCGAAATTTTCTTTACTCGAATGAACGATAGAGAAAAATCCGCAAAACATATTAAGAACGGTAAAAAGACTTGGAACAACAGCGCGAGTAATTTTCATTTTATAATTTAATCCTTAATCACCTATGAATTCAGCTATTACTGTTTCGCCGGCTGAAACTTTCTGGCCCAAACTTACTTTTACTGCAACTTTTTCATTTGGAAGCAGGAGATCGACACGTGAACCGAACTTTATCATTCCGAACCGTTCGCCCACTTTGGCAGGCATTCCGATTTTCAAATCAGCCACAATTCTTCGAGCCACTGCTCCAGCGATTTGTTTAAACAATATCTTACCCTTTAAGTTTTCGATGCCTATTAAAGTTCGCTCGTTTACATCCGAGGCTTTATCTTCGAAGGCAATCAGATACTTGCCCGGAATATGCTCGAAATATTGTATAGTACCATCGACCGGGAAACGATTGACGTGAACATTTAAAGGCGACATAAAAATACTGATGAGCAGCGCATTGCTTTTTAAAAATTTTTCTTCATAAACTTCTTTTATTGAAATAATTTTCCCGTCGGCTGGTGATATTATTAGATTACTTCCTGCTGGTGTAACTCGTTCGGGGTCTCTAAAAAAATAGAGTGTGAATAAAATAAATACTGAACTGAAAACAATCAGTAAATATTTTAATATATCAGCACGAATGAAAAATGTTGCTAGTAATATCAGAGTAAAACAAATAAATAATACTACACCAACAACATCGAAACCATATTTAGTTATCAAGAAATTCTCCTGTTAATTTAGACTTTATGTATAAGTCTGTCGCTTAATTCTGAAAATACTTTATGAATATTTTCATTTGAGTGATTAAAATAATCGCGTTGAATTTTCCCATCTTCCGATATATTCCAGAATCGGCAAGTTATAGGCGAAAGTTCACCGCATAGTACGATTTTATCTTCAATATATCCAAATTCTAATTCAAAGTCAGTTATAATCAAACTTCGTCTTTCGCAAAGCGAACGAAATACGGCATTAGCCTTCGATGCTAAGCGGCTGATCGACTTGAAGTCATCGATAGGTACTAACCCTAAAGATAGAATATGTGTTTCGTTAATCGCTATTCTACTTTTATCTTTGTTCGAGTAGCAATATTCAAATATTGGGAATGTTAAAGGTGTTCCTTCGTGTAAATCGAACCTCTTGCTCAATGAATGGGTAGCATAGTTATACACATGAACAGATGTCGATATCGGCTTAATATTTTTAACGAGCAATTCGGAATCGTTCAGAAGGCTAACAAAATTTGTAGGTATTTGATATTTTTCCAAATAAGCTAAAAGATAAGAAGTTATTTCGGCTCGGATAGTTACAAGACTTTTAGTTTTGCCACCTGACTTTTTGATGTCGTGTGAATCTGCTACCAATTCCATTATCAACAGGTTTGGTTGGTCGGCGGTGTATAGATTTTTTGTTGTACTTTGATATATAAGTTCGCGTCCTTTTGACTTTGTCACATTATCTCCAATGCAAGAGAAACTAATGATAATTATTAACGAATACGGTGTATATTAGCAAAAAAAAAGAAGAATGTCAAGGTTGATTATAATGGCATAAATAAGTATATTGGACACGGAAAATTTATTTTGCCCTGTGGTGTAATTGGCAACACACTTGACTCTGGATCAAGGTAGTTCAGGTTCGAATCCTGACAGGGCAGCAAACAATTTTAAATTTATAATTTTGGATTTCAAATTTTCAATATAATAAAGTCATAAATCTAAAATCAAAAAATCCAAAATAACATTGGCGCTATCGTCTAAGGGTTA
>CAMTVZ010000248.1:0-16366 GCA_947085285.1 uncultured Ignavibacteriota bacterium | reverse complement strand
TGTTACCGCTTGCATTGGTAATTGTAACGTGGCGGCAAAATGTCAGGAATGTTAGCTATGCCCTCTTTGGGTTGGGGCAGAGCTTGATTAATGTGAGCGTTTATATTCAGGATGCACCATTCAGAAAACTCAGGTTAATAGCGAAAGGATTAATACACGACTGGAATTGGCTGCTATCAAATAATCTTGAATTAGCGGAGCCGTTAGGACTTGCAGTCTATTATTTAGGTTTATTGATTTGTTTTGCCGGAATTGTGAGTGGAGTTGTATTTGCGATTATGAGTTATAAGGATTATACAGATAAAATTGAAAATAGATTAAAATAAACTAAAGTTCGAGGGAAAAATTAACAAGGGCAGCCGGTTGGGTTGCCTTTTGTAATTTTGAAATAATATTTTTATTATGTGATAAGATTATTGATAAAACCATGCAAAAAGTAGATGAAATAAAATCTAAATTAGGAAAGTATAAAGAATATCTAAGGCAAAAATACAAAGTAAAGAACCTTGGTATATTCGGATCATTCACGAGGAATGAAGAAACTGCCGAGAGCGATATTGATATTCTGGTAGATTTTGAGGGAGATATCGGTCTTGAATTTATCGATTTAGCTGATGAATTAGAAAAGATATTAGGTCATAAAGTTGACTTGGTTTCGAAAGCCGGAGTAAAGCCAAAATACTTAAGCTACGTGCTGAAAGATTTAATTTATGTCTAAAAGGGATTATCGCTTATTACTTGAAGATATATTAGAAGCGATTAATAAAATTAAAACTTATACAAATGGATTATCCTTTGAGCAGTTTGTCGATGACGTCAAAACTTTGGATGCTGTAATTCGTAATTTTGAAATCATAGGTGAGGCAGCTAATAATATTCCTGAAGCTGTAAAAGATAAGTTCCACGAAATAGAGTAGCACAGAATTGTAGGTATAAGAAACAGGATAATACACGAATACTTTGGTATTGACTATAAAATATTATGGCGCATTATTTTGAATAATTTGGATGAGTTAAAAGAAAAAGTAGAAGAGGTGTTAAAATTAACTTAAATTAATTTGTTGATGTTCGAAGGAGAAATTAACAAGGGCAGCCGGTTGGGTTGCCTTTGTTGTTTTACGAATGATATATTCATCCCTACAGAATCGCCATCGAGACGAAACGCAAGTATTAAGCGCAGAAGCCCTTCCTTAATATTCAGGGGTGTTTTTATGTATTTGGATTGAATTCTCCTATAGAGGGGTTACCACTTAGATAATTGATAAAAATGTGCACCCAAATTACAACCCCATATAAAAATTATATTAAAATGGGTGTTTTTTGACCCATCTCACACAAAAAACTACATAAAGATGTGTGTTGTTGTTCCTTGGATATTTTTATCTTGAAACTAAAAAGGAATAAATAATGAAAAAGTATGCACTACTTATAGTAAGTCTTGTGAGTATTCTAGCACTCATTAGTTTTAACGAAGCCATTTCTCAAGGCGGCTCATATTCAAACGATTACCTGCCGAGTTATGGACAATACATCGGTTCAGGTGATATTACTTATCCGCCAACAACCGCGCGGGTAAGGATTCATGCAATACACAATGGAAGGCAACAAGCTGCGCCACCGGAACCCGGGATGTCGGCGACATATTCTGTTGACTTAACTTACATGTTATCGGTTTCAACTCCGACTTATGTTGAGTTAACAACTGCGACGCCCTCAGCGCAACCGGTTATCACTTCGATATCCCCAAGTTCAGGACCAGTAGGAACGATTGTAACAATTCAGGGTTCGGGGTTCTCAAATATTCCAACCGAAAATTTAGTTACACTTGGAAATAAAAATCTACCAATCAAATGGTCGGCGCCGGAGCTATTAACTGTTGTAATTCCTGAAGGTGCTTCAACAGATGATCTATTAGTTTCGGTCAATGGACTATCTTCTTTGCCTCCGCATCCGGTTTTCACCGTGATGCCGAATATAGTATCATATCTTCCAAATATTGGAGACCTGCAGGCATTGGATGTACAAACCGGTGATATCGATGGCGATGGAAAAGACGAAATTATGATTTTAGGGAAGAAAGAGTTTAAAGGACACGTAACACTTCTCAAACGAGGTGGTGATGGTTCACAGCGAGTGTCGTCAGTAATTTCTATTCCTGATCTGGATTTGGATACGGCATTTACCGGATTGCTCTCTATAGATTGCGACAATGATGGTGTAGTTGATTATGTGGCACTCAGCGTAACAGTACCAAAGCAGACGCAAGGGGCAACATTCGGAGAAAGGGTTTCGGCGATATTCCAAAACGATCCATTAAATCGCGGAACTTTTAAAAATTACCGCAGGGTACTGCTTGAACAAGATCGTGTGTTAAGTGCGGTGGCTATTCATGATGTAACCGGCGATGATTCTTTGGATGTTGTATGTGCCTATGAGCCTGGAAATGGATTTCCTGCATTGCTTAAGGTGATAAAGAATGTCCCTGGAGGAGGCGCTGCAGCAGCATCGTATGCAGCAACTGGTATAGCAATTCCTCTTGGGGGCAGCGATTGTGATGATCTCGATTTTTATGATATGGATAACGATGGCGATAAAGATATTGTTGCCGCAACTGGAACTGGAATTTATATTTTCCAAAACAATCAAGCAGATTTCGAATTTATACGAACTCAAATTGCAGACGACGGTAAGCCGTATTCAGGTGTCGCAGTTGGTGATCTTGATGGCGACGGACATGCGGATTTGGTTGCTTTGAGAAGCGACTCCGGAATTGTTAATGTGTTTTTTGGTGATCCTCTCTCTCCCGGTAGTGTTGTAACCCCACGTGAAGCCGGTTCGGGAATGGCAACAGGAAGGCGACAGCATAAACCAGTAAAGTTAGCTGATGTTGATGGCGATAGTGATCTTGATATAATATGCCCGAGTGGGGAACCAAATCAAACTACCAGCATTTTGTTGCTCGGCGGAGCGTTACCCGGCGGAGCAATAATTTCAGCACGGATGAATATGGACGATTGCGATGATGATAATGATGCAGTAATTGATGAGAAGTTATTTGCGGTTGGTAATTTTAACGGCGATAGTTTTACTGATTTTGCATTCGCAAGCTGCCGATCTGCCACACTTAGTCCGCCATTAATTTCAAGTGTGTCTCCAGATATTTCTCCCGTAGGAGCTGTTATAACCATCGAGGGGGATAATTTACAAGAGGTCTCTTCGGTCCAAATCGGTGATTTTGATGCACCTTTCATTCGTGAAAGTCCGACTAAAATGAGTGTTACCGTTCCACTTGCTGCGCGAACATTTGCCGCACCACACGTTCTCGATAGAATTACAATCACTAGCCCGTCCGGTGTTTGCGTTGCACTAAAACCAATTACAGTATCTCCGGTACTCGTTCACAAGCCGCCCCAAATTGAGTTGGATTTTCGGTATGTTGCCCCCTGTGATGCAGATGGAGATGGTAAAGATGAAATAATTGTCCTAAGTAAGCATAAAAAATCCGGACATGTTACTCTCTTGAAGCGAAGTGATGATGGCAGTTCCTCCAGATCAATGGTTACCTCATTTTCCATTGATGAAGATCAAGAATGCGATGGAATATCGGTTGGCGATCTTGACGGCGACGGACATTTAGATGTGTGTGTCGCTTTAGGCTCAGCGAGTAAAGGTAATACAAATTTCGTTCTTTTATTTGGAGATTCAACTCGACCGGGAATGTTCCGGGAGAGTCCTACAAAAGTTCAGAAAAAATGGTTGCCTGCAAATTTCCGTCTTCGCACAATTGCATCGGAGATGAAAGATGTTGATGGCGACGGAAAAGCAGATATAGTATTTGCAATACAGGGTACGTCAGAGGATACTCTTGTGATTATTACCAATCCATTATCAGAAACGGACAACACTGTACGTAAAAGGCCGGGGCGTATTAAATATTCGAACATCACAATAGAGCGTAGTGTTGCTGCCAGCTCATCGTTCTTTGATATTTTCTGTCTCAGTAATTCTAATCTTGATGTACTTCGTTACGGAAGCGGCGGCGGTGCCGTTGGATCATTTTCGTTAGTTAAAAGTGTGCTTGTGCGCGAATCACCTACCAGACGCTCACTCGCATGTCGCGATATGAACGGCGATGGTTTAACCGATGCTGTTATTTTTGACGATGATTCCAGCCATGTTACTGTGTGTCTGGATAAAGGTGATGGTACATTCAAGATACAACGAACCAAGATAATAAGAGATAACGAAGGCGGAATAACGACTGGGAAAGGGACGCATCTCGTTGTTGCCGATCTTGATGGTGATGGACGTTTTGATATTGGAGTAAATGAACCGGGTGTAAATTTAACTCAAGCAAATTTAGCTATGAAGGCTGAAAATATACATATGTACCTTAAAGTTAAATATAACCGAACATCGCCTCTCGATTCAGCATTAAGTTTTGAAGAAGGAATTATAGCAATTAAGGATGATTGGGGTGCAGGTGATAACAACGTAGCGGTTGGTGATCTTGACGGTGATGGTTTTCAAGATATTGTAGTTACAGGAGCTTCTTCATCGGTTGTGAGACCACCTTTCATTGAAGATGTATCTACAACCCGGCTTGTTGCGGGGGGTGCTTTATATGTTGATGGAAGAAATTTCCAGTCAACAACATCGGTCGATGTGTGCGCTCCGTGCGTTTCGACATCGAGTTTCAGCCCTCTTTCGGATTCTCAAATCGTGGTTGTCTTACCGCAAGAGTTTGGGGATAAATTCTTAACAATATCAAATGCTGAAGGAACAGCAGTACTTTCTTTGCCAATTACAATCCTGATCGCTCCGGATATGTTTGTTACAGTTCCACCGGAATCGTTAACTATCACCAATGAAAAAGGCGCATTTGTGAAACCAGTAAAACGCGGGAAGAAGTTATTCCCGAACTGGACAAATTTATTGGAAGAAGTTGTTGTTCAGGGTGGCTTCCAACCAGGCGCAACTGAAAGCGATGCCGCTGGTGGATTAAGAGTCGGTATTTCTCATATATTCGAAGCTTCACCAGGCAAATGGAAACCGATTAAAGATTCAGCGGCTGTTCGTGCTTGGGTTGTTGTCAGAGGATGGGACCCGAAGAAAAATGCTGGTAAGAACTGGTCAAATATCCAAAAGACACTAAAGAATAAAGCTTTCTTACACACCGGTATTGCCCGTGGTTTAGATTCTACCGGCTTACCCGGCGATGCGAAACGTAAAATGTTAAAAGGAGAATTGAAATCTCTTGATCCAAAGAAAACTCCTAATAGATTATTTGCGGAATTAGTCGCACTCAAATTTAATATTGCAGTAAGTCAGTTAGGAAAAACACCAGTCGGATTTGGAGAATTAGTGTACGACAATGATGCGAGTATATGTGATGAAATGTCGGTACTTGATATTTCAAGAAAAGCCGACAGCGCCATGACGTACAAAACTAATCCTTTGTTTACTGATAATGATCATAGTGGAATAAATCCACTGTATGAAGATTTGTATGAAACTATACATCAAATCAACCGTGCGTTTGTCGGTCAATTGGACACTGCATCATTTGAAGTAGGTAGGACGTTAAGACTTGATGGCGCTGTTGATTTGGCAACCGTCCGATTCCTGAAATTTTCTCCAGGTATGTTCAAGCCGACCATCTTACTACCAACGACTAATCTCACCGAGAGTACCGATGATATCGAAGGTATGGAAGATGTCGAAACTTTACCAGTTGCCGCTAAGTTGTACCAAAACTATCCGAATCCATTCAATCCAACTACATCAATCAATTTTGGCTTAAAGGAAAATTCAATTGTATCGTTAAAAATTTATAACACACTCGGTCAACAAGTTGCCACATTATTAGATAATCAACAAATAGATGCTGGTAATCAGTCGGTTGAATTTGATGCGAGTAAACTTTCTTCGGGTGTGTATTTCTATCGCTTGAGTGTTCAAGGGATTTCGGAATCAGCAGATCTAAACACAACCTCTTATACTGAGCAGCGCAAAATGATCCTGCTGAAGTAAAAATTTGTTTCATCTTACTCCTTAAAAGCCCATGTGTTTATATTCCATGGGCTTTTTAATTTTCTACTCAGTTATCTCATTCCTAATCCAAACATAACAGAAGCGAGTATCCATAAAATCCATAAACCGTAGGCAACACCAAGTCCGGCCCCTAACGATTTATTTGAAATCTTCGAAATCCCAATTCCTAAAATTCCCATCTGCCAAATTGTAAAAACGTTTAATTGTGCAAGCATCAGATGTAATTTATTATTCACATCAAAATCTTGAAAAATTAAAATAGCGCCGCTCGGTGTAGCAGTCATCGAGTCGAATACATACATCATAATTACTGTAACAATTGAACCTAAGAATCCAATCATACTTGTTAGCCCAAACACCTCTAACATTTTAGTGTAAGAACCGGAAAATTTAAGTCCAATTTTTGCAACTAACCAAAATATCAATGTCGCAGCAAAGAAAATAATAGCAGTCATTATAACTGCCGAGCCGCCACCAATCGCAACGAACATTACAGGCCCGCTCTGTCTCATTCCGTTCACATATTGATCATATTGTTCCTGAGTCATTTTTCCCTGCACAACCAATTCCTGCATTTTTTCTGCTTGCTTATCAAAAATTTGAGAACGTAATGATTCGTTGAAGTAGAGTGCGACGACGATAAATAATCCCATTAATATCGAAAGAATCAACGGCACGAGCCACGAACTTGTTTGAACTTTATTCGCGGCAACTTCTGTAAAAAGTTCTGAAGGGGAGGCGAAGACATTTGTGATGCGATCCATTAAAGAAGTTGTTTGTGGTGTTTGTTCGATTTGTTCCATTATTAATCCTTTGTTTTGTTAATTTTCACACACAAAACTAATAAACTTAACGAACATTTCCAACGCTTTTTTCAAATAGCTTGTTAAATTTGTCGAAAAGCCCTATATTTTTGAAAATATAAGGCATACAAAAATGATAAATAAATTAATACTCCTTCTATTCATCATAACTTCAACATCTTTCGGACAGCAAAAATTTACTGACTTTATAAAGTTGCTCAAGTCCGAAACCGACAGCGTTAAAAAAGCGACGATAATTTCCGATTACCTGTCGAGCAACAAAATTCCTGTCGTTGAAGAGAATGCTATCTATTTTATTTATCGTGGCAATGCAAAAATTGCTGCAGTCCCCGGCGAGTTGAACGGATGGAACATCGACAAATCGTTGATGCAAAAAATTGATGGAACAAATTTATTTTTCCGTGTCGATACACTCGATGCTGCCGGCCGTGCTGAATACAAAATTTGGGTCGATAGTGTTTGGATGCTCGATCCTTTGAACCCTCGTAAGGCGCTTGGCGGTTTCGGATTTAATTCAGATGTTTGGATGCCGAACTATTCACCACCAGCAGAAATCGAATACGACGACGGAATCCCTCACGGAAAAATTGATACGATTTGGTTTGAGAGTAAAATTTTAAAACGCAAGCATCCGATATTAATTTATCAACCCTTCACTAAACTGATGAAAAACTTACCTACCATTTATGTGAACGACGGGGGCGAGTATTTATCCATCGCAAAAATGAATAATGTTTTAGATAATCTTATTGCAAATAATATTATAAAACCTGTAATAGGGATATTCATCGATCCTCGAACCGACATTACCAATCCTGAATCAAATATGCGGATGATTGATTATTCGGCGAGCAAAGATTATCTGAATTTTCTTACCGATGAACTAATTCCCTTTGTAGAAAAAAATTATTCCGTTTCAACTGAAGCGAGCGACAGGTTGATAATGGGCGCTTCGATGGGAGGATTGATTTCAACTTATGTCTCTTACGAACGCCCGGATATTTTTAAAAATGGCGCCGCCCAATCGCCCGCCTATATGCAAGCTAATTTTAAAGTTATCGAAATGTTAGCAGAAGGGGGATACAAAGATATCAACGTTTACATCGATACCGGAATTTTAAACGATACAAAAATAGTTTCGCGCATCGCAAAAGCTTTACTAATTGAACGGAAAATTAAACTAAACTACGCCGAATATCCTGAAGGGCATAACTGGACGAATTGGCAAGCGCGTCTTGATGATATATTAAAATATTTTTTCGGAAAGGAAATTAAAAAATGAAAAAATATATAGTTCTATTTATTTTGTTGATAACTCACTTCGGAAACAGTGGAGAAATTCCATTAGTCGAACAAATTGCTATCGAAGTTAAAAAGCAATCACGCGAGTTCAGCTATACAAATAAAGAAACGGCGTTTTATTACGGCGAAACGAACGATAAAAATAAATCGAGCTGGCAAGGGTTTAATGTGATGGCTCGCGAATTTTTAGACGATTATTTAATTATCGCAGGTGATTTAACTTTGAATAAAAAAAATACTGCTTCGGCTCAGGTTTTTCCTCACCAACTTTTCAGAAAATATAAAAACGGCGCTACCGAAATAGTTACGCTATTGGACAGTGTGCCGGTGTTATTAATCGAAGTAAACTTGCCGAACGCCTCGTTGGTAAAAATCTTTCCGCTCCTATCCGATTTTAAAAGACAGGCTGATTACGAAATTGATTTTGTTGATAACGTTCTTTTAATCGCCCGTAAAAATCACTTGAAGCGAACTGCGAAAGCCGACTATCCTGTTTGGTTAGGCATCACTACTAACGCTTCATTAAATCGCATTACCGATGAATATAAAATTGAAAAAGAATATTCACCTTCAGGAATAGTAACAACAGCGGAGCAACAAAGTATTAAGTTATCAATCGGAGTTGGTGATACTAAAAAAGAAACTGTCGAATTATTAAAACATTCACTTCGGAATTCATTTTCATTGATTGAAAAACGAAAAAGTCGGATGGAAAATTTGCTCCGTGAAACACGCATAAAAACTCAGAACGATCGTTTCAACCGTGCATTAATGTGGGCAAAAATTTCGATGGATGCGCTAATTATGAATCAGGTAACCAAAGGGATATTTGCAGGTCTCCCATGGTTTAACAATTATTGGGGACGCGATTCGTTCATCTCGCTGCCCGGTGCTTCGCTCGTTACAGGAAACTTTGCGGAAGCCCGAAATATACTAACTTCGTTTGCTGCGTTTCAGGAAAAAGACAAAACCAATTCAAACTACGGCAGAATTCCAAACATAATTACAACCACACACAAATCGTACAACACTGCCGACGGTACGCCACGCTTTGTTATCGCCGCACTCGATTACTACAAATATTCCGGAGACAGAAATTTTGTAAAAGAAATTTTCCCGGTCATCGAGAGGTCGATCGAAGGAACACTAAAGTATCACTCCGATAAAAATATTTTTTTAGTTCACGGCGACGAGGAAACCTGGATGGATGCAGTTGGACCAGATGGTCCCTGGACGCCGCGGGGCGATCGGGCGAACGATGTACAGTCGCTTTGGTATCAGCAATTGCTTGCAGGGGCTGAGTTTGCCAAACTCTTAAAAAAAAATCAACTCGCAAATAGATGGATAAAACTTGCAGAAGAATTGAAAAAAAATTTCAATCAAGTTTTCGTTTCACCCGAAAATAATTTTATCTACGACCATCTGAATGCTGATGGAACCGTTGATACCAAACTTCGTCCAAATCAAATTTTTACTGCACCTATTCTGAATGACGAAACACGTGCAAATGTTTTGGCTAATGTCGTAACAAATCTTACTTACGTTTATGGCGTCGCATCTCTTTCTCAGTCTGATGAACAATTCCATCCGTATCATCAAAATCTTCCTTACTATGTAAAAGATGCGGCTTACCATCAAGGTACAGTATGGACTTGGTTAAGCGGTGAAGTGATTTCGGAGTTGTGCAGGTACGAAAAGCATGAAAAAGCATTTCAGCTAACCGATAATTTAGTCCATCAAATAATTAACCGTGGTGCAGTTGGAACAATATCAGAACTTTTAGATGCACATCCACGACCGGGTGCAATTGAACCGGATATTTCAGGAACATTCACGCAAGCCTGGAGCTTAGCAGAATTTATACGAAACGTGTATCAAGATTTTATCGGGGTGAAATTCGACTTCAAAGATAAACGCATCGTGTATATAAAGCCGCGTTTACCTGAGGCACTTGGGAACATCGAGGCAAGAATCAAATTCGGCGATGAATCGTTCCTACTATCGGTTTCAAAAGGCAATAAATATTCGGTGCAAATTTCAAGAGTTAATACCAAAAAGCCGATTACTTTGAACTTAGAGTTACGAATGACTTCAACTGAGATTGCTAAAATTAATTCGGTTATACATCCTCACTCCGATTTTCTTGCAACTGTTGACGAAGCTGGACAAACACTTGTAAAAGTAAATCCTGAAACTATAAGACCAGCTATCGATATTTTATACCAAGCTGTTCCTTATGAAAATATTTTAAACGAAATTGAATTTGCAACGCCAATTATTTTAGATGAATATCCGGTGATGCGAGCGCCCGAATATACGCTGCTCAATAATTCTGAAATCAAAAAGTTAAATAGTTTAGCAAAAATTTTAGTTGATATTGATGATGCGGTTGGCGACGATAAAGGCAACGGAAATTATACTTATCCCCTCAATCCAAATTTTGATGAAGGAATTTTGGATATAGTAAATTTCAAAGTTAGTTACGACGATGAGAATGTTTATTTTAAATTGAGGTTTAAGAAACTTGTTGATCCGGGCTGGCACCCGGAGTATGGCTTTCAACTAACTTATGCAGCAATAGCGATCGATCAGGATGGTATTGCAAATTCAGGTAAGCGTGATGTTGGGATGAACTCACAGTTTATACTCGAACCCGAATTAGCATTCGAAAAAATAATTTATGTTGGTGGCGGTATTCGCGTTGATAATTCTGATGGAAAAATTTTAGCTCAATACATTCCTGTTGATAATGATGTGTTAAATCCGTTGGGGGATATTTCGACCGGGACAATCGAGTTTGCAATACCACAAAAATATGTTGGAATTCCAGACGGAAAATGGAGGTTCACGGTTTTAGTAGGCGGGCAAGATGACCACGGTGGAGCCGGAATTGGCGATTTTAGAGGCGTGGAAGCGAAAGCCAGCGAATGGACGGGCGGCGGTAAAACCGATCCGAAATTACCGAATGTGTATGATGTATTGAAGAGTTATTAAATAGGTAAGATATTATTGCGTTGTAGAATGGATTGTTGCCCGCCCGCCTTCTTCGTTCGGGCGGGGAGTAGTGGATTAAGGAATTATTAAACCCAGATTGTTCATTAGGAACTAATTCATTATTTATCAATCGGTTACATTTATTGATTGTTTAGTGAATTAGTCAATGAGTGTGTAAGAAAAGTGCAAACAGTTCATTTTCCCGGTTCATAGAATACATCGGTTCATCTAGCCTTACTGACGGTGACTGCTCTAATGATATAAAATAGAAAATATTACTTTTTGTGTATTAACCCACGAATTAAGTCGTGGGTTAATGAGAAAATATATTATTTTCTGAACCGTTTTAATGGTTTATCTAAACAAGTGATCAACTTGTGTAACTTAAAAATTCTCTAATGACAAATCTGGGTTAAAACAATAGTTCATTGAAATATTGGTCAACGACTTTAACGATGCCTTCACTCGTAGAGGCCATTGGATAATTGCATTAAAATGTTTCTGTTAAAACCATGAGTCTATCGTTCTTCAAAATTAACATTTACAAGCTAAACCAATACGTTGCTTTTATCATAAAAATATTATCGGCATTTGCATCCATCAAATTCGAAAAATCTCTTCCGAATTTCATACTTCCCGGATTGGTGTTGTCTTCCCGGCTTTGTGTCCACACAAAAAATAATGTTGAGCCCGGCAAATACTCCCATCGCAACACAGCATTTCCGCGTAATGATTTAAAATTGAAATCAGGATTACTAATTGTAAAAGTTGGCGCTGACCCAACACCATCCGGATCTATTACATAATTTCCGTTTTCATCAATCGCTATAGTTGAACCATTCTCACCGTAAACATTAAAATCGTAGCTTCCGGCACGTGCAAGCTCTTTGATCCGTGAATACTTTCCAACCGATATTAACGGTTGCAAATATAATTGGAGACTTAATGTAGGTGTAAAAGTCCAATTCAAACGCACATCTGCGGCGAATGTTTTTTGATTGAGTTCACCAAATATATATCTCCTGCCATAGGTTGCCAGTGTGTATTCATCGGTTCTTCGTGTAATATATTGTGAGAACGAAAAATTAGAATTGTAGTTTGGCGAGAAGCTGAAGTTTACCGAAGGCAATGGTTTCCATTCAATACTTGGTTCGATGTAAAAACTATTACTTCCGGCTTCGTTATTATTGATACTTGTGAAGAAGAAAAACGAAATAGCTTCTCTCGAATCGCTGCGACAGTTGAAATTAACTGTATAACCTGCTGGCGAGAGCATACTTGGACCACCTCGTGTGCTGCGTGTGTCGGTGGAACGTCCTCCATAAAAAAAGTTACTGCCGAATCCCCAGTAATTTAGAAAAGTTGCATTAATATTCAGGAAATAAATTTCTGCAGTTTTAATCCCATCGAAATCATAGTTGCGTGAAGTTGCTACGAGTATCGATTTGTTTCTGAATAAATTATCCGGTTCATACCATCGATAGCCTGTTGCTATATGTGCATTAAAAACATCGGCACGGTTTTGAAAACCTAAATCATTGAGTTCGAACGATGGCGATAAAAATCCGAAAGCACTGTTAAATATCCAATTATTTTTTTCTTTGTTCAGAGTAAAACGGCTGCCGATACCTGTGAGTGAGGTGGCGTTGCTATCTAAATTTAGGTGCCTTACATCGGGGCGTTGAAAGTAACGTTGTGGCGATTTCTGGAGAGTCATAATCCGTTCCTTGCTTCCGCTAACATAAGTAAATCCTACCCAGCCGTTTGTAACCCAGGTTTTTTTGTCGTCAAGAAATGCCCAACCATCGGTTCCAATTGAATACGACCGCCTGTTTAAAATTTCTTTAAGTTGTATATCGTATAAATCTCTTTCAACAGAAGTGAGTAAATAACCCAAGCCGTACCGCCCCTGCTCGAATTCAAATCGAGTGCGTGCAAGTCCGTAAAAAGTCAGCGGTTCAACCTGAAGTTTGTAACGATTTCCGTCTTCGGAGATACTCGCGAACTCGCGTTCGGTTACAGCAGCGAGTAAACCGATTGATTGCTCGTCGTTGATTTTTCCGCTTAACTTTCCAGCCCCGAGTATCGAAGTGGCTGTGGGCGAGTTGTTAAATTTCGGCAAATCGTTCCGGTGCGGCTTTCTCCCGATTCTTCTGCTGTAAAAAAATTGAGGGTTCATCCAATTAAAACTCATATTGTTGGTTGCTCCACCCATCCCAAAACTAAATATGTTTGCACCCTCGATGAAAAAGGGGCGTTTTTCGCTATAATAAGTTTCAAATTGACTTAAGTTTACTTCGGCCGGATCAACCTCTACCTGTCCAAAATCAGGATTAATTGTAGCATCGAGTGTGAGGTTAGAACCTATTCCAATTTTAAAATCGGCACCAACATTTTTGGTGAACTTGCTTCCATCATTAAACGGGTCGCCTTTAGTATAATTTTGTGTGAACTCGCCCCCCGTATTTACATAAGGTAAAACTTCGAAGCGTGCTGGCGGGTCAATATCTTTTATTCCCGTTAAGTCGGCATAATGCGAAACGAAACCGCTTTCTTTGCGAGGGACCATCACAAAAAAAACTTCTTCGTTATTTCGGGCAATAGTTCTTGCAACGTTTACTCCCCAAACATATTCTTTCTTTTTATTGAACCTAAGTTGGGAGTATGGAATTTTGATTTCAACAGACCAACCGTTGTTATGTATCGAAACTGCCCGATCCCAAATTCCGTCCCAGGAATCGTCGTCCCAACTATCGTTGAAAAAAGTTCCATCTACAATTGAACCTATTGGATTAACTCCAAAGAAGAAAGCGTTACGTCTATCGTAATATGAATCTACTGAAAATAAAAACCAATCCGATTTTACAAACGAATCGCGCCTGCCAAGCTTTTTGACGATTGAATCGGGAGAAGTATCTAAAAGATTAGCTCCGATATAAAGTGCGTTGTCGTCGTAACCAATCCAGAATTCTGTTCTTTGTGAAGGTAATGTTCCTTCAATTGGTTCGCGCTGTGTGAAATCGGTTCTGCCAGCAGACTGATAAAGTTCTTCATTTAATTTCCCGTCAATTTTTAACGGCTGATTCAATCGGATAGCGGTTACTGATTTAGATTCTACAGGACCTTTATTTGAGCTGTGTGTTTCTAAAGCAAAAAATAGGAGAGTAATTAAAATAGTTACAATTTTCATATTGGATTTTCCGATTAGTTTAAAATTTAAACTTACTACGGTTGGCATAATAATTAGTTACAAATCAATAAATTATTTTGTTGGAAAATTGTGCAGCTTTTGATATATTAGGCTAAAAAAATATATAAACAATTATTGGAGGAAATATGTTGACAACTCATCTACTCTACGAGTCCGTAGGACGATGTCGTAGACAACTCGTTGAGAAATATATTTTTGTTCTATTTTTCTTTTTGATGCAAGCTTCGTCGCAGGAAACGTTCAGGTTGGAGCATAAGTTTGAAAAAGGGAAGACTTATCGCTATAAGGATTTCATTACATCGAAAGTTACACAAGAGATGATGGGAACAGAAACAAGGGTTGATACTAAAAACGATTTTGTTCATCGAATAGTTGTCGATTCGGTTACTGAAAACGGAAATGCAATCTTAATTTTATCTCTCGATTCAGCTCGGATGTCGATTCAGCAGAAAAAATTAGATACTACCATCATTGTGAATGAAATTATCGGGAAGAGAAAAAAAATTATGTTGTCGAAATTAGGTGAAGTACTTCAAAAGGTAATGATCGACAAAATTAAAATAGGTAACGAGATGGTAGGGGATGTTACAAACGAAACGATCTCGTTTCCTATCTTCACAGATAAAGAATTACAAATAGGCGACAAGTGGAAATCAACTTCTAACGATACAATTGATTTTATGGGGAGTAAAATTGCAGTAAAAACTAATACTTCGTATAAAATTGCCAAGAAGGAGACAAAATTAGACCACGAATGTTTGAAGATAGAATATGAAGCAGAAACCGAAAGCGAAGGTAAAACAACGATGCAGGGGGTTGAACTATATATTGAAAGCTCGGGAGATATCGAAGGTGTTATCTATTTTGATCCTAATGCTGGATTAATTATTTATGAGGAAACAGAAACCGATGAATCGACGACTTTGGCGACTAGTGGACCACAGGCGATGATGATACCGATTACACAGACATCGAAATTAGTCAGGACGATAGTGAAGTAACAGAAAAAGCCGGCTTCCCACTTGGAGAAACCGGCTCTATTCGACAATTGAACCATTGATTCATTTACCCATTGATTCAATGAACCAATGATACAATGATACAATGATTCAATGATACAATGATTCAATGATTCAATGATTCAATGATTCAATGATTCAATGATTCTTACCATCGTCTTGGAACATTTTTTACACATCTGACAGTATCGCGGGCAATTAGCAACTCTTCATTAGTCGGAATTACGTAAGCATTTAATTTAGATTCAGGTTTTGTAATGAGTCCTTCTTTTCCTCCAATAGTTTTGTTATTAGCTTTTTCGTCTAATTCTAAACCAAAGAATTCTAAACCTTTGCAGATGCGTTTTCGGATTTCGGAACTGTTTTCGCCGATACCTCCTGCGAAAACAATTGCATCGGCTCCTTGCATACCGGCGAGGTAGGCGCCGATATATTTTCGGGCACGACCACAAAAGATATCAATTGCGAGGCGTGCACGGCGGTCTTCGTGTTCTTTTTCTTCAGCAAGCAAATCGCGCATATCGTTTGTAAGTCCCGACAAACCTAACAATCCTGATTGCTTGTTTAATATGCCGTAGATTTCATTCATCGTCATTCCTTCCTTATGATGAAGGAACTCAATGATTGCAGGGTCCATATCGCCACCGCGTGTTCCCATTACTAAACCTTCCAGAGGTGTAAGTCCCATTGAGGTATCGAATGAATCGCCGTTTTTGATAGCGCATGCTGAGCAGCCACTACCAAGATGAAGGGTGATGATATTAACTTTTTCTCTCTCGATGTTTACTAATTGCCTGTAGCGGTATGCAATATATCTATGCGAGGTTCCGTGAAATCCGTATTTACGTATTTTATGCCTACGGTACAATTGATATGGTATTGCATATAGGTATGAAGTTTCAGGCATTGTCGAGTGAAATGCTGTATCGAATACGGCAACTTGTGGAACACCGGGACCTAAG
>CAMTVZ010000247.1:0-8972 GCA_947085285.1 uncultured Ignavibacteriota bacterium | reverse complement strand
TAAATGCGATTACTGTGTTACTATTCAAAAAATCTATCGTAGATGAGTGGAAACCAGTGCGTTAGCATGTGACTTTAATTTATTTTTTAAATATACTAAAACAGTGAACGCAATTATGAGAGGTGTATTTATGATAAAACGTTTTTCGTGGGCAACGGTCATTATTTTAATGGCTGCTGCTTTATTTTTTGGAACTCAATTAAACACCGTTTTTTCGGGTGATAACATTTATGTGCAATTCAGCAAATTTAAGGATGTTTTAAGTTTAACTGAAAAATTTTATGTTGAAGATATAGATACAAAAGAGTTAGTCGAAGGAGCAATTGTTGGTTTACTCCAAAAATTAGACCCCCACTCGGTGTATATCCCAGCCGAACAAGCTAAACGGACACAAGAAGAATTCAGAGGAAGTTTTGAAGGAATAGGAATTGAATTCGATGTTATAAATGATACATTAGTTGTAGTGTCGCCTATTGTAGGCGGTCCGAGCGAAGCCTTAGGAATATTAGCCGCTGATAAAATTATAAAAATCAACGATACATCGGCTATCGGTATTAAGCGTGAAGACGTACCAAAAAAATTACGCGGTCCTAAAGGAACAAAAGTTAAAGTTACAATTATGCGTATAGGAATGAAAGATTTACTCGAATTCGAAATTATTCGGGATAAGATTCCTCTCTATAGTGTTGACGTTTCATATATGATAGACGATGAAATAGGGTATGTAAGTGTAAACCGTTTTTCTGCAACTACCCGCGATGAATTTGTAGAGGCTTTGCAAAAACTTAAAAATAAAGGTATGAAACGATTAATTCTGGATTTAAGAAATAATCCCGGGGGATTTTTAGAGCAAGCCTTCAGAATGGCTGACGAACTACTTCCACCTGGAAAGAAAATCGTTTATACAAAATCGCGTAGAAAAGAATTCGAAGAAGAGTATATATCAAGCGGCATTTCAAAATATCAAAACATTCCTATCATTGTACTTATCAATCATGGCTCAGCATCAGCAAGCGAAATTGTATCGGGTGCAATTCAGGATTGGGATCGAGGTTTAGTTGTGGGCGAAACATCGTTTGGTAAAGGATTAGTGCAACGTCAGTTTGACTTACCCGACAGTTCAGCATTCCGATTAACAATAGCAAAATATTACACACCGTCGGGGCGGTTAATACAAAAGCCCTACGGTAAGGATAGGGCGGAGTACCGTAAACCTATCGAAGATATTGAAGAGGAAGAGCTCAATAACATCGATCATCAAGTCGAAAGCGATACAGCACGCCCGAAATATTTAACTGCTAAAGGGCGAACAGTTTACGGCGGCGGCGGAATTACACCCGATTTCATCATTAAATCCGAAAGATTAACTAATTATTCTGCTCAACTTCGTGGCAAAGCAATATTCTTAGAATTTGCTAACAAATTTTTTGAAAAAGAAGGTATTGAATTCCGAAAAAAATATGAAAAAGATTTCAAAAAATTCTTAACTGAATTCAATATATCAGATGGAATGTTAGAAGAAATCGTAGAACTGGGGAAGAAAAAAGGAGTCGAATTTAATAAAGAACAATACGAAAAAGATATTCGATTTATTAAAGCTTTTGCAAAAGCACAGATTGCACGAAACATCTGGGGCAACGAAGGTTCATACCCTGTTATTCAGTCTGAAGACATTCAATTAAAAAAGGCTATAACACTTTTTCCCGAAGCTGAAAAAATCGCAGGATTAAAACCATAGCTTTATAAAAATCAGAGATGAAACTGAGTCGAATTTATCTCGTCGCCGGGTTATTTGTCTTCTTTCAACTAAACTTGCTTGCTGCTTTTCTGAATTCAAAATCAGATTCATTGAACAAACCATTTGAATTCGAAGTTGGTGAAGAACTTACTTACAATGTAAGTTATGCATTCTTCAACTTAGGGCAAATACAGTTGAAAATTTTAGATAAGATTATTCAAAATGGTAAGGTGATGTACAAAACTATCGCATACATAGATAGTTATAAAGGGATACCGTTTATTGACCTGCATGAAATCTATGAGAGCAGAATCAATAGTAATGTTATTTCGTATTGGTTTCGTTCAAGGTCTAAAGATGGAGCGAATATTAGATATGTTACATACGATTTCGACTACTCCGTTAATAAAGTATTTATTGAATATGGCAATTGGGTGAAAGGAAAGTCGGATAAACGAGATACCCTTACAATCGATACATTGTCGCAGGATGGCTTATCTCTCTTCTATTTTGCAAGGTACAATTTATTTCGGGATGAAGCTGTTCGCATACCGACGGTAGTAAATGAACAATTATCAAATACTACAATAAATTTTTTATATAAAAATAAAAGTGTAAATATCGATGCAGTCGATTATCCTGTCGATGTAATAGAATTTAACGGCCGGGCTGATTTTGAAGGAGTGTATGGCTTTACAGGCGGTTTCGAAGGATGGTTCAGTAACGATGAAGCGCGAGTCCCAATTTTAGCTAAAATGAAAGTAATAATAGGAAAAATCCGGATCGAATTAATATCCTGGAAAAAAAATAACTGGAAACCTCCAATCTATAAATCAAAAAAATAATTATGATTCATAAATATCAAAATAAAATTCCAAAATTAATCTCCCCATCGTTTATTGCCGATAGTGCCGATATTATCGGAGAAGTTTTAGTAATGGAAGATGTAAGTATATGGTTCAATGCTGTAATCAGAGGCGATGTTAATAGTATTTCAATCGGAAGTGGAACAAACATACAGGATGGTGCAATTATTCATGTATCCGAATCTCTTCCCACAATAGTCGGCGAAGGTGTAACAGTTGGGCATCGAGCAGTTCTGCACGCTTGTACAGTCGGTAATTATTGCTTGGTGGGGATGGGCTCGTGTATTCTGGATGGAGCGGTGGTCGGTGATTATACTTTAGTTGCTGCTGGGTCGGTAGTTTTACAAAATATAAAAATCCCCGATGGCTCGCTCGTGGCTGGTGTACCTGCAAAAGTTATACGGCAGTTACGTGATGATGAAAAAGTAATGTTAGAAGCGTCGGCAACTAATTATATCGCTTATGCTAAGTCGTACATAAAATGATAATCGAAAAAATATGAAATTAATATTTTGGGGAACAAGAGGTTCAATCCCAACTCCGGGTAAACAGACCGTAAAATACGGTGGTAATACCCCCTGTGTCGAGTTACGATTGGATGACAATAATTTAGTAATATTGGATGCAGGTACTGGAATACGGAATCTTGGTGAGAAACTGATCGAAACAGGCGATTCAATAAATGCTTACGTCTTAATATCCCATCCCCATTGGGATCACATACAGGGGTTCCCATTTTTTAAACCAGCATTTATTTCTGGAAACGAATTTACAGTCGTATCTGGCGAAACAAAAATTGTATCACTCCCCGATATGATTTCAGATCAGATGAATAAAGTATATTTCCCGATACAATTGAACGAACTTAAAGCAAAAATCAATTTTAAACCTATTGGTGAAGATGAATTTAAAGTTTTCGATGCTGATGTAAAAAGTATATATTTGAATCATCCAACTTTTGCAATCGGATATCGAATCACTCGAAATGGGAAATCGATTGTGTACATAAGCGATAATGAACCGTTCGATCGTTATGTTACTCAAACCGTCCGGAATGTTGAACAAGAAATTATTAACAAATATCTCGAATATAAACCCGAACCAAATCAGAGAATTTTTGATTTCGTGAAGGACGCCGATGTATTAATCTATGATACCACCTATACACCCGAGGAATATCTCGATAAGGTTGGTTGGGGGCACTCGCACTATTTATTTTCACTAAAAGTAGCTGCCGAAGGAAAAGTAAAAAATTTGATCCTTTTTCATCACGATCCATCGCATAATGATGAAAAAATTGATGAAATTTATCAAAAATGCGTAAAAGAGATAAGAATTCGTGGTTATAAATTTACTTGTTTAGCCTCGTACGAGGGGCTGGAAATTGAAGTTTAAAAAATTAAGGACTTGACAAAATTAAATTCGTGTTGTATATTAGCAACAAGTTATTCGCCCTTTATATGTTTTGGTCTAGTTTTCTTTTGTAATTCAGTAGGTACTTAAGGGGAATGTTGTAAAATTGAAGTATATAAAATTTTTATATAGACACTCAGGTAACTTTACCGCTATAGTCGCAAAATTAATAAATATTAACCTGAGATGTCGTGCGGCTATAATGGTAAAACTTTTCGAGGAGGTAGTTATGCCAAAAGGCAAGGTAAAGTGGTTTGATGCGAAAAAAGGTTATGGATTTGTTCAGTGGGAAAACGGCAAAGATATTTTTGTACACTACACTGAGATCCAAACAAAAGCAAATTTTAAAAAATTAGATCAAGGTGATCTGATTGAATTTGAGCTTGTAGAAAGCAATAAAGGACTGCAAGCCAAAAGAGTTTTTATTGTCAGATAATTGTGTTTTTAAATATCTAAACACCCCGAAGATACTCGATTGAGGAATCTTACGGGGTTTTTATTGTTAAACTAAGGACTTAAAATGAAAAATAAAACGCAAAAGTTTTATACATTTAACAAAAAAAGTTTGTCGGTTATTGCTAATGTTCTAAAAGCCAAGCAAAAAAAAATTGGGAATTTTTATCGCTACGAACTTCGTAACGAAAAAGAAAAACGAAAACTTGCATTAGAAATTTATCCCAATATATTAATCGGTGATAAAATTGGTACTATGATTTCGGTTTATGCACTTAATTCATTCTTGCAATTACATTTTTGTACAGGATTTGCAGTGAGTGAAGAGTTGAATGAAGTTACATTTATCGGAGATATGAACGGTAAACTGAGCGGATTAATTGTAGAACGTGAAGCCGGCTGTTCGCTCTATGCTAACGTCGACCGAAAAATCCTTTCTGGCGATTTTACTCAACTTGCACCAGAAGTAATGATGTCGGGTATCGCTTTGTCGTTAACCGAAAGTTTATTGCCTGAAAAATAATTTATCATAAGCTATTATTTTGATTACGGTTTTCAATAATTATAAAAAACAAAAAATAGATAAGCGAAAAATTACGTCGCTTGTTAAATTGGTTTTAAAGGGAGAAAAAACACTCCAAAAAAATATCAATATTGTTTTCGTTGACGACGAATACATTACTCAACTGAATAAACAATACCTGAATCACAATTGGACTACAGATGTTATAAGTTTTCCGTTAAACGATAATAAAAAGATTGAAGGCGAAATTTATATTAATATCGATCAAACCAAACGTCAAGCTAAAGAATATAAAGTCAAGATATCAGAAGAATTAAACCGGTTAATCATCCACGGCACTTTACACCTGATTGGATACACCGACACCACCCAACGAACTAAAAAGAAAATGAGTTTGTTGGAAGATATGTATTTAGGAAAATACAAAAATATTTTTAAATTACAGTAATGCAAGAAAGAATTATAGAAATAATAGTTTACCTCTTAAACGAAATTAAAACAACCCAGAAATCTCTACAGGAAATTGATCTCCAAAAATTAGAGAAATTGGGCTTTACAACCTCCGAAATGAACGCCGCCTTCAGCTGGTTGTTCGATAGGTTGTATTTAACCGAAATGAATTTAAATGTTAAATCATCAGAAAAAAAGAATTCCCATCGGATTCTTCATGATGTAGAAAAACTAATGATTCTTCCCGAAGCATACGGTTATTTGTTACAACTTCGCGAACTCGAAATACTTAGCGACCTCGAAATGGAATTTATTATCGAAAGAATAATGATAAATTATTCGCATCCAGTAGATTTAAAAGAAATGATAGCGATAACTGCCTCAATTATTTTTCAAAAAGACGAAAACGTTTTTGGAAATTCTTCTTACGAAAACGAAACTATCAACTGAAACGAAAGCAATTATTATATGAATAAATCGTTAGTCATCGTCGAATCTCCATCAAAAGCAAAGACGGTGAAAAAATATTTAGGGAAAAATTTTACAGTCGAAGCATCGGTAGGGCACATAAAAAACCTCCCCAAAAATAAACTTTCAGTGGATGTTGATAACGACTACAAACTGAATTTTGAATTAATCGAGAAGAAAGTAGAAGTCGTTAAAAAATTATGCCGCCTAAGTTCAGAAGCTGATGCTGTCTATTTAGCGACCGACCCCGACCGAGAAGGGGAAGCGATTGCCTATGATATTGCAGAAGAAATCCAGAAGTTTAACAAAAATATATATCGTGTTCTTTTCCATGAAATTACAGCCTCTGGAATAAATGAAGCGATGAAAAATCCTCACAAGATAGACCAGCAATTAGTCGACTCACAACGAGCACGCCGTGCGATGGATCGAATTGTGGGTTATAAAATCAGTCCTTTCCTTTGGAAAACATTCTATTATGGTTTGTCTGCCGGGCGGGTTCAATCGGTTGCCCTGCGTCTGATTTGTGAACGCGAAGAACTTATTCAAAATTTCGTTAGTGAAGAATACTGGTCGATCACTGGTGAGTTTAAAACCGATAAAAGTGAGCCATTCTTTGCCAAACTCGTTCAAGTTGCAGGTCAAGAGCCAAAAATTTCGGACGAAACTACTGCAAAAGGATACATAAATGATCTCACGAATCAGCATTATAAAATTTCAAATCTTCAGAAAAAACTAGTCAAACGAAATCCTCCAGCCCCATTTATTACAAGTACGCTTCAACAGGAAGCAGCGTCGCGCCTCGGTTTCTCAGCAAAGAAAACAATGCAATTAGCTCAAAATCTTTACGAGGGGGTCGAAATCGGAGAAGATGGATTGGTTGGTTTGATTACTTATATGCGTACCGATTCAACACGTTTAAGTACCGAATCAATTACAGCTGTTCGCGAATTTATTTTTAACAATTATGGTGGCGATTATTTACCTAAAGAAGCACGCCAATTTAAAAAGGGTAAAGCTTCGCAAGATGCTCACGAAGCAATTCGCCCAACAATAATGAAGTATAATCCCAAAGCAATAAAAAAATACCTTCACAATACAGATTTATATAAATTGTACGAACTTATATGGAATCGTTTTGTGGCTTCACAAATGTCGTCAGCCGAATTTGATCAGGTAACTGTTGAATTAACAGGGGGCGATTATTTATTCCGTGCTACTGGTACTACCCCCAAGTTTCGTGGTTTCTTGCAAGTTTACGACGACATACAAGAAGAAAACGGAGTTACACCCGATGCCGATCCTGTTTCAAAGATTCCAGCCCATCTTCATATTAACGATATTGCTCACCTGCTGAATATGATCCCGAAACAACATTTTACAAAACCACCAGCTCGTTATAGCGAAAGCAGTTTGGTAAAAGATTTGGAAGCTTACGGGATTGGTCGTCCGAGCACTTACGCAATGATAGTTAGTACAATAGTTGACCGCAAATATGTTGAACAGAGGGAGAGAAAATTGTATGCTCTCGAATTAGGAATGAGTGTCAACCGTTTGTTAGCACAAAATTTTCCTGAGATTCTGAACGTTAAATTTACTGCTAAGATGGAAGAAGAATTAGATACAATCGCATCGGGTAAACGGACATACAAAAAAGTGATGGACGATTTTTATATCCCATTCAGCAAAGCATTAGAAAAACGTGTTAAACTCGCTGATGAAATTAAAAAATCGTTACAGGAAACAACTAATGAGCCTTGTGAACTTTGCGGGAAACCGATGGTAATAAAATGGGGGCGAAATGGTAGATTTAAAGCTTGCTCAGGATATCCGGGATGCAAAAATACTAAAGCTATTGAGGGCGATTTAGAAAAACACGAGCACCTCGAAGGTATGAAATGCGAAAAATGTGGTGCCGATATGATCGTCCGTTCCAGTAAATTTGGAACTTTTCTTGGTTGTTCAAATTATCCCACTTGCACTAATACAAAACCTATCTCGATGCCAATGAAATGC
Organism: uncultured Ignavibacteriota bacterium; assembly: GCA_947085285.1. Classification (GTDB taxonomy): domain Bacteria; phylum Bacteroidota; class Ignavibacteria; order UBA10030; family BY39; genus JASEGV01. The sequence goes on along the minus strand of CAMTVZ010000247.1, from coordinate 1,045 downwards.
CCAACATGTAAAGAGGGTAATTTAATAGAAAGAAGAACAAAGAGTAAACGAATATTCTATGGCTGTTCAAAGTACCCTGAGTGCGATTTCGCATCTTGGAATAAACCGGTCGATAAACCGTGTGATGTTTGTGGTTCGCCCTATTTAATCGAAAAATTCTCTCAAAAAACAGGAACGCATTACGTATGTCCAAGTTGCAAAGCTAAAGTCGAGATAACTTTTTTAGAAGCCGAAGCAAGTTAATTTGATATGCTTAATTATCTTACATCTTTTTTAGATTATCTGAAATTCGAAAAAAACTATTCCTCAAATACAATAAGGTCGTACGAGGACGACTTGCTACAATTGAACTCGTTTTTCGTAAAGCATTTTTCTTCTAAAACATACGCAATAGAAAGTATTGATAATCTTACAATTCGACTTTTCTTAGGCGAACTTATCGAAGGTGGGATATCCAAAAAAAGTATTGCCAGAAAACTATCTTCTATACGCTCATATTTCAAGTACTTGTACAGAAAAAAAATTATTAAATCGAATCCAACTATAAACATCGCAACTCCAAAGATACCTAAAAAATTACCCTCATTTTTAGAAGAATCAGCGATGACAAAGATGTTAGAACTACCTGACGAAGCAACTGTAACCGGATTGCGTGATAAAGCGTTGTTAGAGATTTTATACAGCACTGGGATTCGACTTAGCGAATTGATTGAACTGAAATTAGAAAACATCGATTGGTACAATAATACACTCAAAGTTATTGGAAAAGGGCGAAAAGTCCGTATAGCTCCATTTGGCGAAAAAGCAAAATCGGCATTGAAAAAATATCTTCTGAGACGTGAAGAATTGTTCACAGAAAATACATCTGGAAAAGAAGCACATTCGGTTTTTATTTCGAATCGGGGAAAGCGTATGTATCCCAAAGGAGTGTATAATATTGTGAACCATTATATTCAACAGGTCTCGGATATCGAGAAAAAAAGTCCGCACGTACTTCGGCACACTTTTGCAACACATTTATTGAATCGCGGAGCCGACCTAAAGG
>CAMTVZ010000246.1:0-7367 GCA_947085285.1 uncultured Ignavibacteriota bacterium | reverse complement strand
TGTATTAAGATGTAAGGCTCTTCTAATTCAGCTTCCATTGTTTCGGCATTGGTTACGAAGTAAGGCGAAAGGTAACCTCGATCGAATTGCATACCTTCGACCCACTCAACAATTGTTTCAGTGCTTTTAGCTTCTTCAACCGTGATAACCCCATCTTTACCAACTTTTTCCATAGCATCGGCAATTAACTTACCGATAGTTTGGTCGTTGTTAGCCGAAATAGAGCCGACTTGCTCAATTTTCTTTCGGTCATCGCCAACGGTTTGGCTTAACGATTTCAAACCTTCGATTACTTTTTGAACCGCTATATCGATACCACGTTTTAATTCCATAGGATAGGCACCTGCGGATACGTTCTTCATTCCTTCTCGAACTAAAGCTTGCTCAAATACGGTAGCTGTTGTTGTTCCGTCGCCGGCAACATCCGAGGTTTTGCTGGCAACTTCACGAACCATCTGGGCACCCATATTTTCGACTGCATCTTCGAGTTCGATTTCTTTTGCAACGGTAACTCCGTCTTTTGTAATCGTCGGTGCACCAAATTTTTTATCAATAACAACATTGCGGCCTTTAGGGCCCAATGTAACTTTAACTGCATCAGCTAATTTATCGACACCGCGTTTTAACGCAGCACGAGCTTCTGAATCATAAGAAATTATTTTTACTGCCATATTATCTTCTCCTTTTTTTTCAATTAGTTAACTATACCAAATAAATCGGATTCACGCATTATTAAATATTCTTCACCTTTTATTGTTATTTCGGTGCCTGAATATTTACCGTATAAAACTTTATCTCCAACTTTTACTTCCATTGGCTGAATTTTTCCATCGTCGCTCCTCTTACCAGGACCAACTGCGACTATAGTCCCTACTACAGGTTTTTCTTTGGCGGTATCTGGTAAGATAATACCACCTTTGGTTTTTTCTTCAGGGACTTCGGGTTTAACTACAATTCGATCTGCTAATGGTTTTATTTCCATATTTTTCTCCTTTTAAAATTGTTGTTAATGTTATAACCTTATTATTTTTCAATGAATTAGCACTCTTTCAACAAGAGTGCTAAAAATATAATGAAAATAATTTCAAAAATCAAACATCTAAAATTTTATTATATTAATAGAAAAATCATTGGAGTCAGAAATGAAAAAATTATATAGATCAACAAGCAATAATATAATCGCTGGAATATGCGGTGGGCTAGGAGAAATTTTGGAGGTTGATCCAACTATAATCCGTTTGATAGTTATAGTCGTTGCACTAATTACAGGTGTGATTCCATTTGTAATTGGGTATTTATTAGCTTGGTGGATAGTTCCTCTGAAATCGGATTTGAAATGAAGTGGTTGTTGAAATTGATTACTTTTCAAATTTGGTTTCCGATTATATGATTGTGTAATTTATTTTGCAATTAAACTAATTTTATTTATATTAGCAATGCATTTTTGATCTACCTCAATTCGTTTTATGAGATGCGGGCGTAATTCAGTGGTAGAATGTCAGCTTCCCAAGCTGGACGTCGCCGGTTCGAACCCGGTCGCCCGCTCGACTGATATTAAAGATACAATAATGTAAAATAATTGGACGCTTAGCTCAGCTGGTTCAGAGCGCCGCCCTTACAAGGCGGAGGTCGCAGGTTCGATCCCCGCAGCGTCCACTGATATGTTCTACACTTACATATTGTGGAGTGAATCAAAAAAAATCTACTACATTGGACATACACATGATTTAAACCAACGTCTTGAATACCATACCCGTTCTAATTTTACCAAATGAAGCATTCCTTGGAAGTTAGTTTACTCAAAAGAATTTCGGACAAAAGCCGAAGCAGCTCGCCCTTTGCAAGCACTTTGAATATTTCTTATATTAGTTTGAGATAAAAATTAAAAGGAATTTTTTATGAAACGAATACATATTTTTGCAAGCATCATTATACTGATGGGTCTCTGCAGTTCACTTCATTCTCAAAGTAAACAAACTAGTTCAGGAGAACGCACAGCAGTTGATTTAACTATCTATAACCAAAATCTTTCACTCATCCGCGAGGAAAGAACTATCAATATCGCAAAAGGTTTCAGCCGAGTTATCATTCCCGATATTCCATCTACGATTGATGGCACTTCGCTTCATTTCTCGAGTTTGACAGACCCGTTTGCAGTTAGAGTTCTTGAACAAAATTATCAGTACGATCTTGTAAATCAATCAAAACTTCTGGAGAAGTACATAGGTAAAGAAATTGAATTCATACGTTTGAATGAAGAAACCAAGAAAGAGTATTCTGTAAAAGGCAAACTGTTAGCCGCTGGGTGGCAAGCTCCAGCATCTTTTTATGGAACTGTTTCGACTGCCGGTGGTATGGTTGCTGAAATCGGTGGGAAGATAGAAATTAATCCAGTAGGTCGGCTTATTCTTCCGAGCTTGCCTGAGGGATTGATCCTAAAACCACAGCTTGAGTGGCTCGTTGAAAATACAAAACCGGGGATTCATAAAACTGAAATTAGCTATCTTGCCTCTCAACTTTCGTGGAATGCGAATTATGTCGCACTCCTCAATAAAGACGATTCAAAGTTAGATATAACTGGTTGGGTTACTCTCACAAATAATTCAGGAACTTCATTTAAAGATGCCGGACTTAAACTTGTTGCAGGCGATGTTAATATAGTTCAAGAAGAATTAAGACCAGGAAGGTACGCAACTGATATGATGATGAAAGCGGCTGAACCACAATTCAAACAGACCGAACTTTTTGAGTACAAATTGTACACACTGCAACGGAAAACTGATATCAACAACAATGAGACAAAACAAGTAGAGCTTGTATCGGGTAAAAATGTTACTTCAAAAAAAGTATTTATCTATGATGGATTGGCAGACCAGTGGCGGATATGGTACAGAAATTACTCATATCGTAATCAGAGTAGCTTTGGTCAACAGTCGAATCCTAAGGTAGGAGTCTTTGTAACTTTCAGAAATGACGAAAAATCGGGGCTCGGTATTCCGCTGCCTAAAGGTAAAGTGCGTGTGTACAAGCGCGACGACGACGGCAAAGAACAATTTATAGGAGAGGATATGATTGACCATACTCCGAAAGACGAAGAGCTACGTTTATATATGGGTAACGCCTTCGATCTTGTAGGTGAGAGAGCACAGATTGATTTTAAATCGTTAGCCGGCGGTAAAATCGTTGAAGAAACTATTCAAATAAAAGTGAGAAATCATAAGAATGAAGCAGTTGAAGTTCTGATATATGAACACCCATGGCGTTGGAGCGATTGGGAGATTACAAAAAGCAGTACCGAGTGGTTTAAAGTAGATCAATCTACAATAAAGTTCCCTGTGAAAATTGCAAAGGATTCGGAAAAAGTAGTTACATATACAATCAGATATTCTTGGTGAGTTGAATTTTTATCTCCAAATTCAAAACTTGGTTTCTAAGAATGATGCGAAGAGGTTTTCAATAATTAGAGATAGAGGATAACTGATTTTTTGTAATTTGTTTCTCCTTTATTACTTATTACAGGACAAAAAAAAGGGACAACTAAAATTATAGTTGTCCCTTGCAAATAAACAACAGCTGACTTTATTTCATCAACAACATTTTATTAGTCTTGGAGTATTCATCAGTGTCAAGACGATACATATAAACACCCGATGCAACTAAATTACCGCTGGCATCTGTGCCGTTCCATGTTGCTTGATGCTCGCCGGCTGGATATTTTCCATCCGCAATTGTATTTATCAAACGGCCATCAATATCGAATATAGTAATCTTCACATTCGATTCAGTTGGTAATCCAAACTTAATCGTAGTACTCGGATTGAAGGGGTTTGGATAATTTTGTTTGAGATACCAAGCACTTGGAATATTTTTCTCGTTCCCAACACTTGTAATAATAATAGTTTTTTGATGCATACCAGTGGCATGACCGGAAGCCCATGCAATATCTTTTGTGGTATGGCAACCTAAGCAGGCAAAATCGAGTGTGTGTGCGACTATACTATCTGAGGGAATATTAACTCTCAAATTTGCAGTGGTATCAAACATAGCTGGTTGATTACCGTATGGTTGATATCGAGTAACTGGATTTACATTGATTTTCCACATATGCGATGCCTGGTCGCCACGATTTGTATTTTGTCTGACTGCAGTAAATCCAATATAAGGCATGTGGCAATCGTTACATGACGTGTGTGGTTGAATAGGGGTTCCATCTTTTATAATATTAATTGTTTTACCTGTATGGCAAGGTGCACAAGTTTTTGCTGTCGATTTTAATCCACCTCTGTCGTAAATAGTACTCTTGTGCGGGTCGTGGCAAGTTACGCAAGTCATATTTGCAGTACGACGATGTTTTGTGAAAACCATTTGATCGTATTGTTCACGATGATCTAAAAATAGTCTATCAGATCTAATTGGAATCCTCAAACCAAGTCCTCGAGCGTGACAAGATTTGCAGCCATCAAATCCATCTTTGGGAGGTTTAACGACAAAAGCATTATCAACATGTGCTTTAGATGGTCCGTGGCAACCTTCGCATTGAACACCAAACTCAAAGAAAGTTCCATCGAAGCCTGGTTTATTTTCATAGCGATATGGTGAATTAGCGGCATCGTATTTTTTCCAACCAGTTGTATGACAAGCACCACAAGTGTAAAGTAACCCAGTAGTATCTGTTCTCAACGAAAAAGGACGATTTGCTACGTTGGCAGCATTATATGCACTAAAAGTTTTTGGAGTTCCTGGTATGGTAGTACCCAAATTAAATTGTGCTTTTGTTCCTTCAAAGATATAACCATTTTTATTCATCCAACGCGCCTTCCAGCCAAAACCACCGATTAAATACGATACACTTGAATCTTGGTAAAGATCATCATAACGATAACCAAGGGTTAAAGCCTCGGGGGGAAGGGGGACGCCGTATTCATTTGTCCCAGTTGGGAATGGTCTATAAACTCCGTCGCTCCCAATTTGGGTTGGATTGATTTTTTGAATTTTCCAAGGATGGCCCGATTTGTTAAACTCATCTAAGTTGATTGGTTTAACAAATGTGTGGCAGCCAAAACAAGCTTGCTTACCGGCATAATCGGGCCAAGTTGCTTGACTATTCGCTTCTGAAAAAGCAAATAAAAAAACTAAAACAGTTAAAGTTGTAAAAATCTTCATAGGAACCTCCTATTTATTTTTTTAGACATATAGTTATTATTTTATTTTTATTTTATTATTCAAATAATACTAAGTCTATAATTTATCAAAAGCTACGACTGACAAATTACAGTGGCAATATAACGAACTCATTATATAAAGTCAAGTATTATGCCACCATAATTCCATTTTTTTGAAGTATTACATTAAGAGCAAAACCTTTAAAATTGATTAAATTTTCCAGTTTTTATCAAAACAAAAATAAATACGATCGACTATTTTTTTTCAATATTGAATATTTTCAGCAAACAATTTCTTAATTTCGATAAATTTATTAGTCTTGTATCCCAATTGGATATCTTTTCCCTTTACCGTTTGGATAAAAACTCCCCGCATTCTTCAACGGTGAATTATTATCAAGCATATAATTTTTTTCTGGAATAAATAGCGGGTCGACCGATAGATTACCATTAGTTCCCGTTAAATCTTTAGTAGATCGATAATTGCCCATAATATTATTCCACACATTGTTGAACAAAAATTCCACATTAAGCGGATTGCCGTTCATCCAATAACCAACTTGCGGACAAACCCATTCGTCGCGCCAGCCATTATTTGTAATTATATTGTTATAAATTTTACCCACTGCAGTACTTTCCCAAACTGCAATACCACAATTCCCATTTTTGTCAACGACATTGTTTGCTACTTCCATATTTGATGAACCTGTAATTACAATCCCCCATCCCAAATTTTCAAACACGATGTTGTTTTTAACTATAGCACTTGAGTTTCCGAAAGTTCCAATTCCTTTCCAATAATATGAGACGCTGTTTTTCAGGATGGTCGCTTTTGCATCCCATGTAATTCCGATGCCAACGCCCCTGCCTTGTTCGATAGTATTCTCCTGGATAACTGCAATCGCACCCCGATAAAGAGCAATCCCATCCCAACTGTTGTTCCGGATGATACATTTTTCGATAATCAATTCAGAATTTTCGCGACCAACAATTCCAGAAATACCGACGACTGTATCATCTGAGTATTCCTCGTTATCTTTGACGTGAACATTTTTTATGTGGACGATACTGTTTTTTGCTACAATTCCTCCGTTCGTAGCATTAGCATCTCTATCACGTTTACCACCGCTAATCGTTAAATTGCAAATCAACGAGCCGTTGCTATTCTTAAAGAGAAAACCATATCCGGCATTTGTGATAAGTTTTGTTTTGAACGGCCCTGCCCCCTTGATGACAACAGCTTTACCCTCTACAATAAAACCGGCAGTTGCTGTTACAGTTGTATTTTGTTGGCTGCAATTACCGCACTCTTCTTCGATAAACGAGCGTGGAAGTGCATTGAACTCCCCCTCATAAATTAATATTGTATCACCGTCAACCGAAATATCAATTGCGGTCTGCAAACTTTCGCCTTTTTTAACTTCGATGGTTCTGTTACCAGATAAAGTATTAGAATGAATTAGAATAGTAGTTATTACAAATATTATTAAATTTTTCATTTACTCCTCCACCTGAGTTTCAAGTTTAATGACTGTGTATGCTTTTAAAATATCTCTAAAAAAGAAAATTAATCCAAGCAAAACCGAAACAAGCCCGATTAAGAAAGAAAATATTGGCAAGATTTGGACAAATTTATGAGGGATGAAAAAGAACAAAGCTATTAGGAGAGATGTTAGAACAAAAAATATAGCCCCAAAGATTTCGAAAAGGATAGCATTACGTAAAATTAAGGCGCGTATCGCAAGCTCCTGCAACTGTTTGCGGACGCTGTGGAATCTGATATTTTCCGAGTAATCCAATTCTTTACCGGAAACTAATTGTTTCTGTAACCGGCGGCGTTCATCGTTCAGTAAACGGATACGATTGACAATAAAAGAATACCGGTTTTGAAGTCCCAGAAGAATTAGCCCGCAACTTGAAATCATAATAGCCGGGGCTAAAATTGCCTGAATAACCTGAGTAGCCGAAATATCAAACATCGGAATATTTAATTATTTAAGTTTATTTTACAATTGCGCCATCCGAAATTTCGCCGGCGGTTGTAATAAAAACAAGTTTCCCATCAGTATCTGACGCTGCAAGCAGCATCCCTTGCGAGTCGGTTCCCATTAACTTTGTTGGCTGAAGATTCGCGACAACAATTATTTTTTTTCCAATTAAATCATTCGGTTTGTAATGTTGTGCGATACCGGCAACCAACTGCCG
>CAMTVZ010000245.1:0-30838 GCA_947085285.1 uncultured Ignavibacteriota bacterium | reverse complement strand
TCGGGCCTACAACTAAACGGGGACAATTTTGTTGAAGGTCTCCGTTTCTTATAAGCCGGAGTGGTGGAATTGGCAGACACACCGTGTTCAGGGCGCGGCGTCCGAAAGGTCATGCGGGTTCAAGTCCCGCCTCCGGCACTTCCAAAATTTCATAAGTTAGCAAACAACGTGCAGCTAACTTATTAGAAATTTTGAGAATCCGCCGAAGTCCGCTGGAAACGGACGCAGGCGGATGAATAAGGAACAAAAGTTAACAAGTGAAACGAAGTTAAGTTATTTGTTATTTTGAGGATAATAGAAAATTCGAAATCCTAAGCTCGAAATTCAAAACAAAACAAATTCAAAATCCGGAATCCAAATTACTTATGGTTGTACTTCCAACTCTGTTTTATTTCTGTCCGCTTTATAAAATTCGTCTTCTCCCTTTCAAATTCCATCTGATAAAATAAATCAGCGTAGGTGATTTTTATCTCTTCATCAATAGTATCGTTTCCGACGATGTAAAACTTGTAAGGAATTTTTAAAGGAACATCGGGAAATGAATAAAAATTTATTCTTAGTGTTTGATTTGTTCCAACAAATTTGTAATTTGTTTGTAAACTTTTCTGTAAATTTTCTCCACCTTCTAAACTTAACACAACTTTATATGGACGCATTCTGGATACTACCATTAAATTGGTTTCGAAAAAGGTAGTATCACCCGACTTTGTTTGTTTAACATTTCTGAGAATTCGGTATTTAGTTGTGTCGAGTGGAAATAAATGCGACGTCTCAAAATCTATCGAAGTATTCTTACCTAACAAAATGGTATCCTTGTTTGAATATTTAATTTTTAAACTGTCTAAATATTCAAAACTTTTTAAGTTAGTGGTGAACAGCCGTTCATTCAAATCAAATGTCTGTCGAATTTCTACAGTTTTATACCATTCCTCATCGTATGATGGTTGTGTGTATAAATAAATCGTCCCTATCCCCAATGTGATAATTGTGAAAACCAGAATCTTAACGGTTCTGAATTTATCAAGGACAGTTTTCAGAAATGGAGTTTCACGATAGACGGTTGCAAATGCAAATAAAAAAGGGATAGTTACGAGCGAAAAGAAAATTATCATCGTCGCACTGAAAGCTAAATATTCATACAGACTCGGAAATTCAACATTACTCATAGCCGCTAATCTTGCGATAAATGGGAACCACTCGTTAAATATAAATCGAAACAGCGGTAATGGTGAAAGTATAAAAAAGAAAATTTTTAAAAATTGAACACGAAGTGCGGAAGCTAAAGCTATTAGTAATAACGAGGCGGCTGGATATATTCCCAATTTTGGACTAACTAAACTAAAAAGAATTATAAAAATCAAAAGTAGAACCGATGCGCGTTTGTAAAATACATACGGACATTTTGATAAACGTAATTTCTTTTCGATCTGTAAAGATATCCACAAACCAACTACACCGAATAGTAATGAATAAACAAGATATGGAACGATATCGGAAAACCAAGGATATTTAAGTGATTTTATCCAGCTAATAATATCGATTGCAAACCAAGCAAAAACAACAGGGATGAATACAAACAAGAGCATTTTGATTCCCGACCACTTACGAAAACTTGGAATTGGTTTGTCGGTGATGCTATCGAGGATGGGCGATTGTGTAACTATAAGTCGCCGGTTGCGCACAATAATAAAACTAATGATTCCTATTAGAATAGAAAAGCCAATAAAAACATATAAAGCCCATATCGGTACGAAAATTGGAAGCGTTCCGAGAAGGTAAAGCCAATATTTTTCTGTTTTGATTTGAGGAACTCCGTTGTCGAATCGTTCAACAAGTTTTAGAACCCAGTCGCCCGAACGTTTTAATCCTCGTGGGTCGAAATTTTTAATGTTGTCCTGTGGCGTGTGAATCGGCGTATTAATGTCGGTAATAAAACCGACTGCAGGAATTCCTCGATCGAGAAATGCTTCGTGGTCCGAACCGGCCCCTTTTTGAATTGCTGTGTTTAAAGCTTGTGAGTGGACAGGATAGAAAAGATTTTCATACCCTAACTTTTTAAATTCTTCTACAGAAGTTTTCACTAACCATTGTGGTGCATTATAACCGGTTGTGTGCGGGTCGATTTCAATCAATCCCAATCCATTTGCCATATCAATATTGAGCATCAACACAACACTGTCGATTTCGGGAAAGAAATCCACAAAATATTTTGAACCTTCAAGTCCTTCTTCTTCACCGCCAAAAAGTGCAAACACAATTGTCGATTGCAATTCTAATTTTGCTAAGACTCTCGCAACTTCTAAAACCACAGCTGAACCTGAACCATTATCGTTAACACCGACGATTTCGGGACCTGCTGAATCGATGTGTCCGCCGATTACAATTATTCTTTTTGTAGCTCCTTTTTTAATACCTACAGCAATTCCACTATTTGTATTAACCCTGGCTGTAAAAGTCATTGGCATTAAGTAGGCAGTGTCGCACCCGAAAGACTTGAATTTATCGACTGCAAATTTGAGTGCTTTTTGTTCAGCGGGTGAGCCCATCGGACGTGGACCGATATCAACAGTCAGAGTTCTTAAATACTTTTCTGCACTTTCTTGCGAAAATTCAGTCTGTGCATTTAAACTTACAGCTGAAGCTATCCAAAATAAAAAAAGAAATATTTTCATTTTAAATTTCTCCCGAAGTAATCCAACAATTTGTCGTGGTAAATTTTACCCCCCGATTCCCAAGTGTCGTTGTGAGTAGCATTATCCAATGGAAATAACTCTTTAGGCTCGTCGGTGTTTTCGTATAATTGTATCGAGTACTTATAGTTGATGTGCTTATCTAATTTTGCATAGACGAATAAAATAGGGATGTGAACATCGGCAATTGATTTGAGGGGCGAAACTTCGCGAGCTTTGAAATTTGCCATAACCTCGGCTCGTTTGATTACAAAGTTACGCAAGTAATGAAATGGTATTTTTATAATTCGTTTTTGGTAGTCGTCGAAAATTTTTCGGAGTGTGGAAAAAGAGTTTTCTGCTACAACAGCTTTTATTCTTTTATCAATTGCTGCGGTTTGAATTGCAACTGCCGCCCCCATCGAAGAACCGAATAATCCAATCCTGTCGGTATTCAAATCTTTTCGCGATTCAAGATAATCGATTACCTTAATTAGATCGTATTTTTCGTAATACCCGTAAGTGCAGTAGTCGCCACCACTTTCGCCGTGCCGTCGTGAATCGTAAAGGAATACATTAAAACCGTTATCTCTAAAAAATTTTGCAAATGGAATTCCTGCAATTTTACAATCGCCAACACCGTGCAGGTAAATTATTGTCCCCCTCGATTGTGGAGTGGCTTTGACGAGCCAACTGTTAAGTTTAATTCCATCGTTTGTTATTATATTTATTTCTTCATAATTTAAATCGAGTTCTGCCGGTGAAATCGGATGGTGTAATTTTTTGTAAAAGTCGCCTCTTCGTCGTGCGGGTTGAAGCAAAATTGTCGGACCGATTAGTAACAAGGTAATCGTTACGGTCAACAAAAAGACCAATAGAATGATTAATAATCCAACGAGTAAATTCATAATGAGTAATATACACACGGATTTTGATAAACTCAAGAGCTTTGAAACTGTAACGATTCTTTGTATATTTTTTGTAGAATGATGGAAAGAAAAATAAAAATAGCACTCGTTCACGACTGGCTCACAGGAATGCGCGGAGGGGAAAAAGTTTTAGAAGTTTTGTGCGAACTTTTTTCCGATGCAACTCTCTTTACGCTTGTGCATAACAAAGGGAGTGTTTCGCCTACAATCGAGAAAATGAAAATCCGCACATCTATCATTCAGCATTTACCGAATAGTGCAAGCCGATATCAGTATTATCTTCCGCTTATGCCGTTTGCAATAGAAAGATTCGACATGAGTGAATTTGATTTTATTATATCAAGCAGTCATGCTGTTGCAAAAGGAGTGAGGACGAGAAAAAACGCGATACACATTTGTTACTGCCATACACCGATGCGTTATATCTGGGATCAATACGAGAATTATTTTAGTAAAACACAATCGGGTTTAGCTACACGAACGGCGATGGGATTGTTTAGAAGATATTTACAAAATTGGGATGTGAAATCGAGTAGTGGTGTGAATTACTTCATCGCTAATTCAAAGAATGTTCAAGAACGAATTAAAAGGATATACAATCGCGAATCGGAAGTAATATATCCGCCGGTCGAAACTTCGCGTTTCAAAATTTCGAAAAACGAAGGGGAATATTTTTTGATTGTATCGGCATTAGTTCCCTATAAAAGAATTGATATTGCTGTAGATGCGTTCAATGAAATAGGTGAGAGGTTAGTTATCGTAGGTGTTGGGAGTGAATTAGAGAAACTCAAAAAAATGGCAAACACCAATATTGAATTTCACGGATGGGCAAGCGACGAAAAACTTACTGATTATTATGCAAATTGTAAGGCGTTAATATTTCCCGGCGAAGAAGATTTTGGAATAGTTCCCCTTGAAGCTATGGCATCGGGTAAACCGGTTATAGCTTACGGAAAAGGGGGGGCGCTCGAAACGGTAATTGGCGATGGGGAAAATAAAACGGGAATATTTTTTCAAGAGCAGACAAAAGCGAGTTTAATCGAAGCTGTGAAAAAGTTTGATAATCAAAAATATGATGCGGCAGCTATTCATAAACATGCTTTACAATTCGATCGCTCTATATTTAAATCGATGATTAAAAATTATATAAACGAAAAACTTCAGGAGTCAATCACTTTAAAAACTAAATAAAGGAGATTACAAATGAATATCAAAAACGTATTAGGAGGAGTGATGATTATTCTTTGTTCATTTACAACACTAATTGCTCAGTGGTCGGATGTTGTTCAAATTACAAAGGGAGATTTTAACGACGAAATGCCAATGTTTGCATCTTACCTTCCAATATATGGCCCAACCCCTTATGTTGATTATTTAGTGTTTACAAGAAAAGATAGTGTAGGCAGCAATATTTGTTTGAAAAAAACAATTGAGTATGGAAGGAAATGGGATGAAAAAGTAACTTACATAACTTCCGATAGCTTTGTTAACAAATCCCCCTCGATAGCTCGTCGTTTGGGATATCCAAGTTATGAATTAAATATGATAGTTTGGCAATCAAACCGCAGCGGGAATAATGATATATATTACAGTGTAGGCGACGGAGTAAATTGGTCAACACCAAGTGCCATTACAACAAGTCGGGCGAATGATATTAATCCAAGTGTAGGCCTAAATGGTACTACATTCATAGTTGTTTGGGTATCGAATGGACGTATAAAATCGAGTATTTTTTCAGATAACCGATGGAGTGATGCAATGAATGTTTCCGATTCAAATTTTAATTCGAGCCCAAAAATAACTTCGAACTTATGGGGACCATCGGTTGTGTTTTGGGATAAGATGTTCGGCGATAGTGTTCAAATTCTTTATTCAATTTTTAACAACAACACTTGGAGTGTTCCAATCCTATTCAAAACTATTGATGATAAAAGTAATCTTGAGATAACAAAGATATTCGGGAATATTCAAGTAACCTGGAACCAAAAAATAGGGGATGATTATGAAGTTTATGGAAGAATTTCTGAACACTATTTTGATACACTTAGGTGGGGCAGAGAATCGAATATAAGTAACAATCCGTTGGCACATAATAAGAACGCCTCAAGTATACATATGCCTGTAATCTGGAAAGAACCGCAGGATTATTTATATTTCGATGTGATAGCGTTCGAGGATTCATCCGCCACTGATAATTGTATCCGTGCGAGAAGTATCTATACATATGAGGATGAAATTTTTAATACTAAAGGAATCGATAAAAATCCAGTGGTCTCGTGTGGTGTTCCGGATACGCAAAACTGGCCTAATCCTTATAACGTTTGGGTTGTATGGCAAACAAATGAAAGCGGAAAATGGCACTTGGTCGGTTCATATTTTCCAATAACTGCGTGGGGAGTGGAGGAGGAAATGTCCCCCAATTTTTTTCAACTCAATCAAAATTACCCAAATCCTTTTAATCCTAATACTACAATTTCATTCTATCTTTCTAATCCAACAAAAGTCAGTTTAGAAATATACAATACCCTTGGAGTGAGAGTAAGAACGTATTTAGAAGAAAACCGTTCCATCGGAGAACATAAAATTGTTTGGGATGGAAGAGACGACAAAGGGGTTGTGTTGTCGTCTGGTGTATATTACTATCGTTTAATCACCGATAAATCAGCACAAACCAGAAAAATGATTTTAATACGATAAGAAGGTTTGGATTTTTTGATTACCTTTTATATATTCAATGTGCAAACAATGATTTTTAGAAGTAAAGCAAGTTTAATTAACTAATGTTAAACAAATTTTGAGGAGGAGTTATGTCGGTTTCTGAAAAACTGCTGTCGTTACTAAAACAGCAAAACGTTCGTTACGAGGTTTTACCTCATCCCAAAGCTTACACCGCTCAAGAAGTAGCACATTCTTTACATACTACAGGCAAAGTTTGTGCAAAAGCAGTCATCGTCGTAGTTGATGGAAAGTATATAATGGTGGTAGTTCCGGCTCCGCACAAAGTCAATCTATCAAAATTAAAAGATGTCCTAAAAGCAGCGGATGTTCACCTTGCACGAGAAGACGATTTGCGCACGCTTTTTCCTGACTCAGAATTGGGCGCCGAGCCGGCACTCGGAAATTTATACAATATGCCTGTAGTCGTGGCATGGCAGCTCGCCGAAAAGGAAGAAATAATTTTTAATGCAGGCTCGCACACTGAGTGCATAAAAATGAAATACGTAGATTATGAGAAATTTACTAATCCAATTGTAGGAGATATTTCGGAAATTCCAATTTAGAACGTTTTACCTACGGTATCGTAGATACGTTTTTAAGTTGCAATAAATATTTTAAATCGAAACGGCTCATTCGCGATGTGCGAGTGAGCCGTTTTGTTTAGTAGGGTTGTACTTACTCAGTTTTAATTTCTAATTGCATTTGTTACTTTCTCAGCCGCTTCACGCAAGCTTTGAGCGACCGAAAAATTCAAACCCGAATTTTTCAATATCATACCAGCTTCTTCGGCATTCGTGCCAGCCAGACGGATAACTATCGGGACGGTAACATTTACCTTCTTTGCGGCTTCTACTATACCGTTGGCTACACGGTCGCAGCGCACAATTCCACCGAAGATATTAATTAAAACTGCTTTTACATTTTTATCAGCTAAAATTATTTTAAAACCATTCTCTACAGTTTCGGCATTAGCTCCGCCGCCGACATCCAAAAAGTTTGCAGGTTCACCTCCGGCAAGTTTTATAATATCCATAGTTGCCATTGCGAGTCCGGCGCCATTCACCATACATCCAACGTTTCCATCGAGCTTGATGTAGTTGAGATTGTATTTTGAAGCTTCGATTTCGAGCGGTTCTTCTTCATCGAGGTCTCGCATTTCGAGAAGTTCGGGATGCCTGAAAATTGCATTATCATCGAAGTTCATCTTGGCATCTAAAGCTAAAACTTTTCCGTCGGTAGTAATAACGAGAGGATTAATTTCGGCAAGTGAGGCATCGGTTTCTTCGTAAGCTTTGTAAAGGGCAAGCAAAAATTTTACGCCGTTTTTAAAAGCATCGCCTTCCAACTTTAGTGCAAAAGCTAACTTGCGCGCTGGAAATTCGCCGAAGCCAATTGTTGGGTCAACCCATTCTTTAAAAATTAGTTCGGGAGTTTCGGCAGCAACTTTCTCGATTTCAACGCCCCCTTCTGTCGATGCCATAACAACGTTTTGCGCGCGAGCACGATCGAGCGTTACACCAACATACAATTCACGCGCAATATTTATCCCTTCTTCAATCAATAGCCGTTTAACTATTTTGCCTTCGGGTCCAGTTTGATGAGTAATTAGCCGCATACCTAAAATTTGGGACGCAAGTGTGCGGACTTCTTCAACACTCTTTGCTATTTTTACTCCTCCACCTTTACCTCGTCCGCCTGCATGTATCTGTGCTTTCACAACCCAAACATTGCCTCCGATGCTTTCTGCAACTTTCACGGCTTCGTCAACTGTAAATGCTACACCCCCTTTTGGAGTTGGAACATTAAATTTTCTTAAAATATCTTTACCTTGATATTCATGAATTTTCATTTTTAATCCTTTACGATTTATATAAACGGTTTAAATATAAATTAATTGATGTTGAATTGCAATTGAATTTATCGGGATTGGCAAAGTAACTTCCCAAACAAAAAGCCCCAAGTAAAATTGCTCGGGGCTTTTCAATAACTTATTGCTTAACTAAATATCCCTCCTATGGTCATTAGATACTATCGTAGGAGTAGCATCTTCTTTACAGATGTGAACGATCCTGCGGTAAGCTTATAGAAGTAAACACCGCTCGGCAAATCGCCGGCATCAAAGTTTACAGTTTTTAACCCCGCTGATTGATATTCGTTCACTAATATTTTTACCTCACGCCCAAGAATATCGTGCACAACTAATTTTACATTGTTGGGCTCAGCAATAGTGTAACTTATTATTGTGTTCGGATTAAAAGGATTGGGATAATTTTCGTTAAGTGAGTATGTTAACGATTTTTCTAAACTCTCATCCTTTCCAGTTTTTAGCGAGATAATTCCATCTTTTATTTTTGGAAGTAGCAAATTACCCGATGTTCCTACTTTGTATATCTGTGGCTTTCCTAAACTTCCTTCTGGAATAAATGAAACTGAATAAGTCAAAGCATTTTCTGGATTAATATCCCAATTTATGGTTAAAGGATAATTTTCAGCATTCACTCTGATATTTAATTCTACTATACCGACATCGGGATCAACATTTTTAATATATTCTCCTGACTCAAATCGTGCATCGAAATTTACAAACGGTAATGCAGGCGGCATCATCACCTCTGTGTTTGCGAATTCTGGTGATACCTGAGTGTTAGCTACAAACAATTCCTGTGAATTACCTTCGCTATCTGTTATTCTGAATTTGTCCAAAGAAGTACTATGTGAGGATGTTATAACATTTTTTGAAGCAGCCGAATTCAGAATCAACTGCCCGTTTTCACGAACTTTTACCCAATACCCACCGCCCGGAACGATGTTATATGTAGTTATATAACCGTTTTGATATGCAAAAAAGTTCGACTCGATAATTCCAGGTGGCTCAGAAGTTACTGCTGATGTAGGGACAACAGCAGAACTCGACCCAACGATATTCCATCCTTTCTTTACGCTTATTGGTAATAAAGTAACTGGATTACCAGTATATATTTTTCCCAAAGCTTCTGAAAATTTTACAAAATATCCTGGACCATTTTCAATTTGATATACAATTTTATAACCACCATCGTAAAGATATATATCAGATGAACGTGGAGGTGCGGGCCATACAACCGCCGGTGAATAATTAGAAAGCAGATTGGGGACGCCTAACATATTCCAGCCCCCAATAATATTATATAAAACATCTATTGGTGTTGGTGGACTAATTACGGTCTGAAACAACCATGCACTTGACCAATCGCCACTAGAAATCCCATTACTTGAATTCACACGCCAGTAATATGTTTTATTATAACCCAGGTCCTTGATAGTAAATTTATTTCCTACCTTATTTGTATAATTTATTGGATTAATGAAACCTGGATTATCGGCAACTTGAATTGAATAACTAACTGCACCACTTACCGACTGCCATTGTAAGGTAGTAGAATAGTATATATTGGTTGAGTTATTAAGCGGTAAAGACAATTGTGGAGGTGGAATAGTTCCAATTCTAAATATTCCCTGATTTGTAGCAGCAAATAGAACTTTGGGATTAGATGGATCGGTTGTAATATCATGAATCGGGGTTGGTATATTGCCTGTAACATTATTCCAATTAGTGCCACCGTTTGACGTATAGTACAAGTTATTACCATTGTCCCCAATGATTATTAAATGATCAGTGGAGGTCGGATGGTCGGGATGCATTAGTATCCGTGTAATTTCACTTGCCATACCTATGCCTTGCATAGTAGTCCAGTTGATGCCACCATCAGTGGATTTTCTCATCCACCAGGTACCGCTTGCGCCACCTGCTGCATAAATTACCGAGGGATGTGATGGGCGCAAACCTAAAACCCTTACTGGTTGACCTTGTACAAGCGGATGGTCTAATCTTACCCAATTACCTCCTGCATTTGTAGTTTTCCAGATACCGAGTTCAGTAGATTCTCCGATATTTACTGCTGCATACATCGTGATTGAGAATTGAGGTTGTGCATTTGTTGCATCAATTACCAAATCTGATACTTCACCTGGGATTGTAAATGTTCCCCAACTATCTCCACCGTTGTTACTAACACTGATATTATTATTTAATCCCCATCGACCATAGACATAAATCCTCTCAGTATTTACTGGGTCAACTAAAATACCGTTAAATTTACCAGAAGCAAAAGTATTAGATCTAATCTCACTCCAGGGGGAATTGCCAAAATTTGTGCTTCTCCAAAGAGACGCATTAGTACCACTAGTCACGGCACGGAAACCAGCCGCAAATGCTACTGTAGCTGATGGGTTTTTAAATCGAACCATCCTTCCTCTAAAATTTGTAACACACACCGGGCCTACGTTCAACCAACCAGAACCAATGTTTCGTTTAATTACAGAAAAATTTGAAGATAGCGCAAGATTGTTATTTCCTGAAACCGCAACTGCAGATGTTGACATTTTTAGAATATTCGTTGCAACATCAACCCAGGATACTCCAGCGTTTGTCGATCTATAGATTGTTGTGGATGAGCCAGCAAAAACATTATTAATATTACCCGGATCAACTCCTATTTTTTTAAAATTTGTATTATCATACAAACCATTACAAACGGTCGTCCAAGTTGAACCATCGTTGGTTGACTTATATATACCATCAGTGGATGCAGCGTAGAGATTATTATTCTGATCGACTTTCAGGTCGCTTATTAAGCCACCCGGAAAACTTACAACAGTCCAAACAGCAGTCTCAGATATTGTAGATGTAGTTCTGTATAGTTTATTGACCGGGTCATCGGTTGCGGCAAAAAGATTATCTGTTGTATTACGTGTATAAGCAGCTAATGCAACTACATTTTTTGCTAAATTACCTGTATTACTCCAATTTGCACCCGCATTGGTTGAAAAAAACACACCGTTTGTAAAAGAAGTGGAATATGTTTCACCTGTTTTATTATAACCTACCGGTGTTGAACCACCTGCCCATACTAAAACTTGAAACTGGGGATGTGGAGTTACTGCTTTTACATCTGTCATTACGGCACTAAAGAAATAATCAACAAGTATCCAATTTGAACCACCATTTGAAGTTCTTCGCATAGACGGTTGCCCGTTTACTTTCTTCATACCCATAAACATATAGTTAGAATTTGGAGCCGATATTGAAACCGAGAGTGGGGTTAGAACCGGATCGTTAGAATAAATATTAGTCCATGAGGACCCACTATTTAAGCTAAATTTTAAAAATCTCTCTATCCCTAAAAGTACATAAGACGGGTCACTCGGTTTACAAGCTACGACTAATGGATTACCATCGCCTGGATTTGTTACTTCCCAACTACTTGCTCCGTCTGTGGATCTAAACAATTTTGAACCACTGACAGCATACAGGGTTGGGTTAGAAGCACCAGCAGCTCTGCCAATTGTCATCTCGGTAACATTTGCCCGCCAGGGACCATTCATATCCTGCCATATCTGAGCATCTGTTACATTGTAAATCAGTAACGATACGATGATTATCGAAACTACAAAATTCAAAATTTGATTTTTCGTACACATGATAAATTTCTCCTATTTTATGTTAATCAATTTTTAATTATTTTAATTTTCGGCATTCCCGCCATAAAAAAAAATTTGTGGGATGCTCATTGTTTGCCAAAATTAGTTGGAATAGCATTGGGAGTTGACAACTGCTGTGTTGGCTGAAAAGGCGACATAACAGCACGTCAGGGTAGTGGGTGTCTCCGTTTGTTACTTTAAGCGGTTCGAACTGTGGGACACCTGCTTGCCCCTTATGGGCTTGCATCGTAAAACGAGGATTACCTTTTACTCCAGGGTGAATGTTTCCGTTAATTATAATTTTCAAATGTCGTTTTTCCTTTCTCCGTCAACTGACGGATTGTTATCATTATTTAACCAATAAACGAAGCTGACCAAAAAGTAAGCAAATTGTCAACCTCGGCAAATAAATAAATTAATCTCATTTCATCAAAATCGCTTTGATAGTTGAAATATATTTTCCCGCAACCATCCGAATAAAATATACGCCAGAGGCGTATCCACTTGATAGCGTTTGGGCTGATCCGGCCGAAGTATTCCATTCAACTTCATACGCACCCGGTTGTTTTTTCTCGTTTACCAGCGTCGCTACTTCTCTACCGAACACATCATACACTTTGAGAGAAACAAATGACTCATGACCAATGAAGAATGACAGCTTAGTACTATGATTAAACGGATTAGGATAATTCTGATGCAACTCGAAGGTTGTAGGGATTGTATTTTTGTTTTCTACAGATAAAGGTAAAATCTCACCTCGCCTATAAAATATCTTCCACTTGCCAATATTTGGTTCACCAATAAATTCGTCCCAAACTACGTGAATTATTGATTTTGAAATTGCAATTTTTCCACCCCCCGCATAGTCAGATGTTGGAGTAAGATTATAAGGCGGACACCAAGTTCGACCGCCATCAAGACTTATATTTATATGTAAATTATAATAAAAATCATAATTAATTATAGTTTCGGACGTCCAGGTAGCGGCGATAATTGATTTATCAAGAGCAACATCATCTGGCATACCGCGAGGCTCCGGTGTTAGAACTTTCTCATTCGACCAGACAGAATCTTTCAAATCTAAATGCCGTTCCATAACTGTGCAACCACCCATACTCAAACATCCATACTTACCATCAGTCCAGATAACGGCTATTTTTGGAGAATCACTATCTCGATTTGCACCTATTATAGAATGCCATGCAAAACGTGAATTTATTGAAGATAAATTAATCGAATCGGACCAGGTAAAACCTAAATCTGTACTTTTCCGGTATTGAACAACAAATTCTGCTTTATGACCTGCAGAATCGAATAAATAACCCTTGACAAAATGAATTGCACCCGATGTCATTGCAATATCGTGTGTATTGCTTATAACGCCGGTCGGTGTCCTCACCCAGTTCAAGCCCTTATCTAATGTATAAGCAAAATGCCACCCAGTAGATTTATGTGTATTAATGAACACGAGTGTATCATTATAAGTTGTATATGAAAGCCACGCCGTAGAATCAGGGAATGGTATAATACCCGACCAAGTATCTCCCCGATCGGTACTTACTAAAAGAAAACTTTTATCGCTTTGAGGTATTGGACCGTAATTGACAGTAAAGCCGCCAAACAAGATACTGCCATTTGATATGATAAATCTTCTCATAAGCTCTGATAAGCTATCAGGTGCTATTTCGCGCATTTCTTGAAAAGTTCTACCTCCATCGACACTCCGAATGTATGGAAATCTTAAATTATCCCAAGCCCAACCTATATGCACAGTATCTCCCTGAACTGTTATTTGGCTTCCCTGTGCCCGTGTTAGTGAGTCGGGGGAAATTTGTATAGTCGGGTACCAAACTATACCGCACGAGGTGTCCCCGCCTGCCTGCTCGACTATCGGGCGAGCCGGGCGGGCATGCTGAGCAAATGTTTGTGATGCCATTATAAAATAAATTATCACAAATAAGTAAAGATTAAATTTTTTCATAGTATTGCCTTCCATGTTGATTTATTAAATGAGTAAGTTGCAATTTGAGTTTTAGAATCGGTGGAGAAAGACCTTGATGAAGGACGATTTTTTTTATTATTAGCAAATGTATCTTGCTTGCTTAGGAAATGGAATGAATTATAATAAGGAGGGTTCAAACCTAATCGTTCGAAGAATATAAAGTCTTTTATATAATACAGTTTTACCAATTAAAACTCCTTTATTTTTTTTAAAAAGTTTTTTATCTACTGGTACTAAATGGGAATAAGAGCTACGAGAATGTAGAAAGAATTTTTATAATAGGCAAGGAAAAATTACGAATTGATAAAATTCAATTTTACCTTGAAATAATCAACATTTTGAAGAATTTTTAAAGACTATTTGGACATTTGTCCTTACCGCACCAGCATTCATCCTCCGAAGCTCTCGCCTGCACGAAGCGTTTCGGTGAGTAGGTTAGCGCAGGAGAAGCATTTTCTTCGCACTCTTAAAATTGCCTGCTGCAAGTGGTTCAGTTAAAATATAAACGATATGCTATTGATTTGGAAAATATCTCGAAAAATTGTATTATAGCGGGTTATTAATTCATAAACTTAAATTATTGAAAGGATTTTAAATGAAATATCTATTAACCGTTCTGGTTTCGTTCGGACTTTTAGCCTGCCAAAGCAATACTCAGGATAATGTAAAGATGAAAACTCAAACCGACAGTGTCAGTTACGCAATCGGTTTAGACATAGGCAAAAATCTGAAAAGCCAGAATATCGAAGTCTCTGCTGATGTGCTTGCACATGGTATAAAGGATATAATCGACAGTAACGAAACACTCCTCACCGAAGCTGAGGCACAAGAAGTTATAATGGCTTTCCAAAAACGTCTAATGGCAAAACACGAGGAGATGATGAAGGCTCAAGGCGATAAAAATAAATTAGCGGGCGAGGAATTTCTCGCGGCTAATAAAGCGAAGGAAGGCGTGGTAACTTTACCCAGCGGTTTGCAATACAAAGTTATTAAAATGGGAAATGGCAAAAAACCTAAAGCAACCGATAACGTAACTGTTCATTATCGTGGAACTTTGATTGACGGGACTGAATTCGACAGCTCAATTGGACGTGGAGAGCCGGCAACATTTCAACTCGATCAGGTTATTAAAGGTTGGACTGAAGGAGTTCAGTTGATGCCAGTTGGTTCGAAGTTTGAATTTTATATTCCATCAGAACTTGGTTATGGCGAGAGAGGTGCAGGGCAACTAATTCAACCTAATTCGACATTGATTTTTGAAGTGGAACTTATTTCAATAAATAAATAAAATTTTTTCCCTCCCGATCTATCTACAAACAGGAACTCCGATTTCTTAATACATCTAAGAAATCGGAGTTTGGTTTTTAAATACATGTTGTTAGTGTAATTTTGAAATGTTATATTTGTTTTGGTACTGGTTCACGAAACTTGAATTTCTGGAAGCATAATAATTTTAAATTGATCTATTAATATGAAACAACACGAACAAGTAATTGAACTAATGAGGAATAACGGTGGTTATGCTACATTGGGTTTTCTTTACCATAGTGTCGACGTTTCTAAATGGAAGTCTAAAACCCCATTTGCGACAATAAGAAGAATTGTTCAAGATGAAAGGTTTTTCTTCAAAATAAAACCTGGTCTTTGGGCATTAAAACAATTTGAGAAAGAAGTATTATCAAAATTTGAAATTGCTAAAAAAGGTAAAATTGATAATAATGATTTGTTTAACCATACCTATTATCAGGGATTGTTAATTGAAATTGGAAATCTTAAAGGATACATAACCTACGTTCCTCCACAAGATAAAAACAAAAAGTACCTTGATAAACTATTAAATTCAATTTCTAAAATTGAAACCATTTATGATTTTACTTACCCCTCAATTGTTAATAGGGCTAAAACAATAGATGTTGTTTGGTTTAATAATCGAAAACTCCCATATTCTTTTTTTGAAATTGAGCATAAATCCGATATTCAAAGCTCTCTTTTAAAGTTCAATGATTTGCAAGATTTCAACGCGAAATTCTATATTGTAAGTGCATTATCAAGAAGGAAAGAATTTGATATAAAAATTGGCTATAGTGCTTTCAGAGAGATTAAGGAAAGGGTAAAATTTATCGACTATGAGTTTGTTTCCAATCTTCATTCTAAATCTTATGAATTAGCCTCAATTGGAAACTTATGAATACATTGCAACACCAGACCGATTTAATCTACGCTTTTTTCAAAACCACGACTGAACCCTTTGATGATTTAGAATGGGATGGTAAGATTTTGGTTGTCTGGTTAAATGAAAAAATAATTGAACGATATTCCTTTCGCGACTTAAAAGAAGTTATACGTGAATTATAGTTTCACATTCAAGACAAACGAAAAAGAAGTTCGTATTCTTTGTAAACAAGATTCTAGAGAAGACAGACCTCAAGTTTTTATTGACAATAATGTTTTTCTTTTACCAACCAAAAACGGAGAATATGCAATTGTAAAAGGCGAAGGTTACATCGATATTCCCCTCATCGATACTGCTTCAAAAATTTATACATCCAAACTTGAATTTAAGTTGGACACATCGCTCATAGGTAATTCTGAGATGCAACACCTCGATTTTGCTTATGCTTCAAGTTTGATACGAACATTTTTAGAAGACGAAACGCTTGTATTAACAATACGTGGGAGAAAATACACCCCAAAATTTACATTTAAAGTGGGCAATCAGCGTTTAACAGTCGAAAGTGTTCAAACCGAGGTAGATGCCGGATATGAAGGCAAAAAACAAGTTGTATTGATTGAAGCCAAAAATAGTAAAACTAATAACATAATTATTCGTCAACTATTTTATCCTTTTCGGCAGTGGTCGCATCATACAAAGAAAACTGTAAAGACATTGTTTTTTGAGAAACGCAAGAACTTTTATTCCCTTTGGCAATTTGATTTTGGCGACATCAACGATTATAATAGCATTCAGTTAACCAAATGTAATCGCTACGAAATAATTGAAAAATAATTTCATAATCTCCCAAAACAAAACCCACAGCGTTTTGCTGTGGGTTCATTAATATAATTACAATAGAAATTGGAATTCACTAATATCTGTTCATATACTATTTACTTTTTTTTTCAGCAATCGACTTTGCTTGCAAGAATAGTAGCAGATAATCTCTGCCGCCGGCTTTCGAGTCGGTGCCACTCATATTAAAGCCACCGAAGGGATGAACTCCTACAAGAGCTCCAGTACATTTGCGGTTTAAATACAAGTTGCCGCAGTAAAATTCTTCCTTTGCTTTTTCTAAGCGCTTACGGTTCTTTGAATATACCGCACCGGTTAAACCGTATTCAGTATTATTAGCGATTTCAAGTGCGTGCTCGTAATCTCGTGCTTTAATTACTGCAAGTACTGGTCCAAAAATTTCTTCCTGAGCAATCGTTCCCATCGGATCTACATCTGCAATGATGGTCGGACGCAAGAAAAAGCCATCGCCAGGAGCAACATCGCCGCCGATAATTAATCTTCCCCCTTCTTTAATTGCAGTTTGTATATACTCTAACATTTTCTCCATCGAACCTTTGTTAATAACCGGTCCCATAAAGTTCGATTGAATTTTTGCTGGTCCAATTGTAATTGTTGAAGCACGGGCTTTTAATAATTCGATCATCTTGTCGTAAACTTTATCGACTATGATAGCGCGTGAGCAAGCTGAACATTTCTGTCCTTGAAATCCAAAAGCTGATATAATAATACCGGCTGCGGCTTCGTCGAGGTCTGCTGTTTCGTCCACGATTATGGAATCTTTTCCCCCCATTTCAGCAACAACACGCTTGAGCCATATTTGGCCTGGACGAACTTTAGCCGCTTCGACGTTAATATGAATGCCTACTTCTTTAGAACCGGTGAATGCGATGAAACGTGTTTTAGGATGAGTAACAAGAGTATCGCCTACAGCACCACCGGGACCTGAAACAAAATTTATTACACCGGGAGGAAGACCGGCTTCTTCCATTACTTCCATAAACTTGTATGCAATCAAGGGCGAATCGCTAGATGGTTTTAGAACAACTGTGTTTCCACAAACTACTGCTGCAGTTGTCATTCCTGTGAGAATAGCGAGTGGAAAATTCCATGGTGGTATTATAACTCCAACACCAAGTGGTATATAGACGAGCTCATCTATTTCGCCTTTGTATTGAATAACAGGTTGCTTGCCAGCATAACGTAGCATCTCGCGTGCATAGAATTCTAAAAAGTCGATTGCTTCGGCAGTGTCGCCATCGGCTTCGGGCCAAGTTTTTCCTACTTCGAGTATCATTGTTGCATTAAGTTCGAATCGGCGTTTACGCATAATCTTCGCAGCGCGGAATAAATAATCGGCACGCTTTTTAGCTGGCACACGCTTCCATTCTTCAAATTTTGCGAGAGCAACTTCCATCGCCTTGTTGGCTTGGTCGGCTGTCCCTTTTTGAAATACTCCTACGATTTGTGAAGGATTGGATGGATTAATTGAGTTGAACTTATTCTCAGTGTATATTTTTTCGCTACCAATAATTATTGGATACTCTTTGCCGAGCTCGGCTTCGATTTTTTCGATTGCCAATTGTTGTTTGCGGCGGGCTTCGGGTTTTGAAAAATTAGTGTACTTTTCGTTTTTAAATGGTTTAATTGCCATAACTTTTCCTTAATTTAGGTTGGTTTAACATTCAGATTCTATTTATAACTTGTGCAAATATAAGAAAATATTGTATTTATTGCTATTTTAATCAACGCATCACCGTAAACGGTGACGGTGAACGAAAAAAGAATCGTAAACGACTCTGGTTCTGATTTGATGAAATCCGTATCCCGACATCGACGATCCAAAATTGCCAACTGGCAATACTTCACCTTATCGCTTCAATCACTGCATCGTGTAATTCGGATCGGACTTTGACAATTTTATTATTCGCACGGGTTGGATGAACGCGGTTTGTTAAAAATATTACAATCACAATCTTTTTATCGAATTACGTAAACCTCACCAACTACCATTTCGGGTAACTTACGGATTAGTGTGGGAATCAATGGTCGAATATACTCGATTCTGTTTAAGCGGGTTTCAAATACCACGATTGCCAAATTATATTTTTTAATATTTAGTTGGTATTGCAAATTCTTATCAATAGTTATGAAAATCTGAAATCCCGCTTGAGTTGCATTGTGCAGAAGTTGTCCGTTTACAATTCCGGACCAACCCATATCTTGAACTGTGAATATGTCGTGCGATTCAAACTCCTCTTTCAATCGCCAATTAAGGCATTCATCGAGTAATATTTTCATAAACAGATCCGTTTGATATCAACACATGCTCAGCAATTTCGAGAACCTCGATGACTTGCTCGCGTTTAACGGTTGGGAAATCGCTCAAGAAATTCTCGATTGTATCACCGCTTTCAAGATAATCAAACAAATTTTTAATTGGGACTCTCGTACCACGGAAAACAGGCATCCCGCTTAATATATCGGGTGAGGATTGTATTACGCTGTTTTTCATATCAAACACCTTTCTATAACTAACGAAATATAAGTATGTTTTTTTCAATTGTCAAAAATTCAATTTGATCGAGCGACGAAGTTAAACTGCATTGTTCGAGATAAGTGTTGTTATAACTTGCCGAGGTTTCACCTTATCGCTTCAATCACTGCATCGTGTAATTCGGAGCGGACTTTGACAATTTTATTATTCGCACGGGTTGGATGAACGCGGTTGGTTAAAAATATTACAATCAAATTTCTATCTGGATCAATCCAAAGAGATGTGCCTGTAAAGCCAGTGTGCCCGAAAGATTTTTGACTAAAAAGATTTCCCGCCGAACTATATCCGTTCAAAGTTTTGAAATCCCAGCCGAGCCCGCGTTTGGTTTTCAAATCAGTCCGTTCAGTGAATAGTTTGACAGTTTCCGATTTAATGTATTGCACTCCTCCGTAGCTTCCACCGTTCAAAATCATCTGTGCAAATTTTGCTAAATCGGAAGCCGTCGAAAACATTCCCGCATGTCCTGAATTTCCCCCTAATAAATCGGCTGTTTCATCGTGGACAGTTCCGTGCACAAGTCTCTTCCTCCAGACAGTATCAATTTCGGTTGGTGCAATTCTCGGCAGTAAATCAGCAGATGGATTGAATAATGTATTCTCCATACCTAACGGATTAAAAAATTCGTTTTTTAAATAAGCATCTAAACTTAATCCTGTTACCTTTTCGATAATTTTTCCTAATACAATAAAACCAAAATCGCTGTAAACAGTTGAATCGCCCGTTTTATAAATTAACTTCGAGTTGTAAATAGAATCCAAAACCTCATCAGCCGACTTGCAGATGAGATAAAATTTTTGCCAAGCCGGTAATCCACTGTTGTGAAGAAGTAGATTTCGAATAGTGATGTTCTCTTTTCCATTCGAGGCAAAAGGTGGGATGTATTTAATTATCTTATCATCCAAATTTATTTTCCCCTCATCATACAATTTCATTATTGCAGATGTGGTGCCAACTACTTTCGTAAGCGATGCAATGTCGTATAAAGTTGAATCGGTAATTTCAGGTGAATCGGTTGAGTAATCCTGTCGTCCGTAATTATGATGATGTATAACATCTCCATCTTTAATTATCATTACTTGGGCACCCGGAAAAGCTTTGTCGGTAATTGCCGATTTGATTACTTGGTCTACAATTTCAAATTTTTTTATGTCGGTTGTTGCTTTATCTTCATACAATGTGGATTTAGAAATTTTTAACCCGCTTCCAAAAGCGTACATCGTAATTCCCGAAGTTGCATCGGGAATCGTAACAGGAAGTTCGCCTTTGGCATTTACTTCGCCAAACAAAATTTCTGTTACCGCTTCTGTCGAAAGTTCAGTATCCGAATACGCAAAAACTACGGCGTCAGAATTTTTTATCACTCCAACGGTATAAGGATTTCCAAATGCGATTAAAATATTTTTAGCAGTTCGTCCTTTTGCACTCGGAATAGAGTTTATAAAATCGATAAGATTCTGAGAAAGTCCGTACGGGTTTGTTCTGGTTCGAATCTTCACGAATAAGGCACAAATAACGACATCCGATGCACGTGCTTGTGATAGAGCTGCATCGAAATCGATTCGATTACTGCGTGGAGATAAACGGATTGATTTAATTTTGTTGCTGCGATCACGTAGTTCTCCTAAAAAATAATCGCCAGCTCTTTCGTTTGGATTTGCATTTTCGGAGCGATTGATATCGGTGCGATAATCATCAGTGTCGCTGATTATCAGTACGAGTGTGTTCTTGCGCGGATTAATTGGGATAGCGTTTTCGTTCTTTACAACTGTAATTGAAGCTCGCGAAATTTCTTTCGCCACTTGCCAATGTTGGGGAGAGGAAACAACATCGGATATTTTGTTCACATCCACCAATTTGTTTTCATCTAACTTTAACCATTGTTTAACTGCTAAAATTTTTTTGACTGATGAATCGATTCGGGCTTGAGAAATTTTTTCTCTCTTAATCGCATCTAAAATAGCATCGATTGCTGCATCTTCATCGGGGGGCAAAAGTAAAATATCGGCGCCAGCTTCTACAGATCGAATTGCAGCCTCGGATACACTATAAGTTTTTGTAACACCTTTCATTTCGAGTGCGTCGGTAATTATCAAACCTTTAAATCCTAATTCGTTTATAAGCAGATTAGTAGTAATGTTTTTAGAAAGTGATGCTGGAATACGCTTCTTCCCATCGAATTCAGAAACTGCAAGATGGGCTGTCATTATTCCCATTACACCTTTCTCGATTAATTGTTTGAAAGGCGGGAGCTCAATTTTATCCAAACGTGTGCGGTTTACATTTAAGATTGGTAAATCGTAGTGCGAATCGACGTCGGTATCGCCGTGTCCGGGAAAATGTTTTGCAGTTGCTATAAGTCCGTTCGATTGCATACCGGCAGCATAAGCCGATGCTATATCGGCAACCAGTTGCGGCGATTCGCCATACGAGCGGGTGTTGATAACCGGATTGAGTGGATTGTTGTTTACATCTACAACTGGTGCGAAGTTGATATGAACGCCGATAGCACGACTTTCGGCTGCAACAATTTTACCCATTTGAAAAGCGAGATTTGGATTTCGAGCAGCACCGACAGCCATTGCTTCGGGGAATGGAGTCATCCGTCGAATTCGCATCGGACCGCCTCGTTCAAAATCGGCGCTAATTAAAAGCGGAACATCCGACATTTCCTGAAGTTTATTTATTGTTACAGCCGTTGCGTAAACATCCCCCTGAAAAAAACAGAAGCCACCAACTTTTCGGTTCTTCACAAGATGCAACATTTTGTTGTATTCATCGCTTTCGGTATTTACAAAATATCCTGTTGCGCGAGGCATAATCATTTGCCCAACTTTTTCTTCAATCGTTAATCGTTCTAATGTTTCTTCAACCCAATCGGTTTTGGTTTCAATAATTTCTTCGACATCTTCTTTGTCGATGGGTGTAGGTTCTTCGTGTGTTTGTTGAATTTCGACGGGTGCACGACAACCAATAAGGAGAATCAAAAATAAAAAGTAAAATGTAAGAATCGATTTTAATAATTTCATATTTTAAAACTCAAATGCTTTTAGTCCTATAATTGCAGCACCGAAGGCGGCTGGAAATTTTGGTTTCTGAATTATAATTTGTGGAAGCGAGCGCGAAATTCTTTCTTTAACCATCTTCGAGTAAGCATTTTCGGTTTCGAGGAGCCCGCCCATTAAAGCTACCGGCATTTTTCTTTTCGGATGCATTTGTGAAATCAGGGTACGGACTAAATCGGCAAGCTCGTTTGCTTGATTAAAAAGAATGTTGTGAGCTACATGGTCGAATTCGGCAGCTGCTTTTATAACTTTTGACGCAAAGGCAGCTATATCGGTTGAGCCGCTGTAAACTTTTGAGATTATATCGTCCAACGTTTTACATTCGAACTGTTCGAGAGCATGGTTTACCAAAGTTGTTTTATCGCCTCTGCCTTCATAGGCACGGATTGAGGCGTTGAGAGCTTTTAATGCAATTAAATAGCCGCTCCCTTCGTCGCCTAAAATTCTCCCCCAACCGCCAATCCTAAAAAATTTTCCAGTTTCGTCTTTGCCAACTGCTATCGAACCGGTGCCGGCAATAAGCACGATACCGAAGCTGGATGCGAATGCGGCTTCGAGTGCAATTCGGGCGTCGGTTTCCACAGTTACTGCGGGGAGCTTTATTTGGCTTTTCTTCAATCCTTCGAGTAAAACTTTTTTATCGCTTACTCGACCGGCGCCAGCTAATCCCAACACAATAGATTTAATCGAATTAATATCGCAGCCGGCTTTTTTACAGCAAGTAAAAATTAATTTGATAATTGTTTTTGTAGCTTTCTCAACTCCAACTACCTGAATATTTGAAGATACTGACTTTTCCTCAACAACAACAGCTCCTTCGAGGTCGACCAAGATAGCCGTAGTTTGAGTACCGCCACCATCAACTCCCAGAACATATTTTTTCTTATCCATATCGAACGTCTCTTTTGAGAGAAAAATATCAAATAAAAAAATGATATGCAAGAATTTGTTAAATATGCTAAATGAGTTTATATTTATAACGATTATTCAAAATATATATCAATACTAATTATTGAAGAAAGAAAATATGCGCCGTAAAGTAGTTGCCGGTAACTGGAAGATGAATAAAGATATACAAGAGACAGTTTCACTTGTAAATGAACTAAAAGAACGTTTGAACGGGTTCAACAAAAAGGTAGAAGTTGTGATTTGCCCGCCATTCGTATCGCTGGTAATTGCCAGCGGACTTATAAAAGGGTCGATAATAAAATTAGGGGCTCAAAATATGTATCATCAGAACGATGGAGCTTTTACAGGCGAAGTATCGGCAAAGATGTTAAAATCGGTTGGTTGCGAGTACGTAATTTTAGGACACTCGGAACGCCGTCAATATTTTAAAGAAACAAACGAGTTTATAAATTTAAAAGTTAAACAGGCACTGGCTAATAACTTAACACCAATAATTTGTGTCGGCGAAACGTTAGAAGAGCGTGAGTCGGGAGTAACCGACCAAATCGTTTCGACACAAGTGAAGGGAGTTCTTGCCGGCTTAACGCAGAATGAGATTGAAAAAATTGTGATAGCTTATGAACCTGTATGGGCAATAGGAACTGGAAAAACTGCTACTCCAGAACAGGCTAATCAAGTTCATAAGTTAATCCGAAAATTAGTAGCACAATTATACTCGTGGGCGTTGGCTGAAAAACTGATAATTCAATACGGCGGTAGTGTGAATCAGCAAAATGCATTCGAGTTGCTCTCGCAGTCCGATATTGATGGGGCGCTGGTTGGAGGCGCGTGTTTGAAGGCTGATTCATTTGTTGCAATAATTGGTGCGGCAGCGGAAGTAAGTTAAACTTATATAATAACGGTGCGAAAAAATAAACTAAAACGCGAGAAAAAAAATTGCCGCCGAGAATAAAATGGAAATATTATCAGCAAGTAAGATTTCCAGACAGGTTTAAGAAATTAGTATGGGAACATAAAAATTGCAAAGCTCCCCTAGAGAAACATATTCTTCGCATTTTCACTTATGGAAGATTTGAAGATCTTCAATGGCTCTACCAGAAATACCCTGAGGAGTCGTTCGCACTCTCAAAAAAATATGATGATATAAAAAGGGGAGTTAAATTTTGGATAGAGTACTGGCATGGACAAAGAATATAATTCATTACTAAAACTTGCAAAGCAAATTCAGGAACACTTCATCCGGTTTTATTTAGCCGGTGGAACTGCTCTCATGTTAAGACATCATCATCGTGTAAGCATCGATTTGGATTTTTTCAGTTATCGCTCATTTTCTTTTACACATCTCGCAGCGAAAACGAGGAAGCTTATTGGGTCGGATTACAAATCCGACCTACTGCTTATTGGGTCGGATTGCAAATCCGACCTACTGCTTATTGTCGGGGAGTAGCAAAACAGGCAAAATTGGGCGATTTTCATTAACTCCTTAAAAATCAATTGCTTTCACACCTTTTTTTTATTATATTTCAACCGAAAAATTGTCATTTTGAAATGATTTTAACAATTACCTCTATATTTATTCATACCAGAAGGATTTAAGTTGGGCAAGTTTTTTGTCGCATTAGTAATATACTCACTATTTTTTTTAGGGAACGTTAGTTTCTCGCAATTTCAAAACTCACAATTAGAAGAAAAATTTTTTGAGAATGGTCAGCCAACTCCAAGCGGGGTTGATGTTGGAATGTTTGCAAACACACCAACGCGTACAAAAATCGATTTAGCTGGTTATTGGCAATATACAATTGATGGCAAAGAATGGTTGAATATTCAAATTCCATCTGCCTACAATTTTGAAAGCCGGGTTACATTTCAGCGGAAGTTTGAAATCACGAGCGAAATGATAGATAAATTTAACTTCATACTGGTTGCCTACGGAATTAATAATCAGAGCGAAATTCAGATTAATGGAAATTTTGTTGGACGGCACATAGGTGGCTACGCTTCGTTTGTGCTTCCGATTCGTGAAAATATTTTACAGGTCGGAAAAGAGAATGCAATTCGTATTACAACCGACAACAAACTAACAGCTACCTCAACTCTTCCACTTCGTCATATGGTAGGTGGGTGGCGGAATTACGGCGGCATCTTCCGCGATATTTATATCCTGGCAACTCCGAAATTGTTCATCAACGAAGCTGTAGTAACTTCCGAGTTAACTCCCGATTATAAAAATGCAAAATTAAAAATCAGCGCCACTATCGAAAATGTGGGCTTCGACTTTCCCGCTGAAGAAAAAGCGAAAGGTGTTTTTGCAGCTCTCTCAGTGGAAGTTTATGATAAACTCAACGAAGCATTGGTCGGGCGGAGCGCTTTAGTTCCTCTCGATGTCCAAAAACGGAAAATGAAAGATTTCAGAGTCGAATTACAAATTGCTAATCCCAAACTTTGGTCGCCCGAGGTACCCGACCTTTATCTCATCAAAATCACAGTTGTTCGTGTCGAGGGGAAAGAAACATTTCCGCTCGATGAATATATTCTCAATTATGGGTTACGGAATTTACAGCTAAAAAATTCTTCGATTGTATTAAATGGAAATCCATTTTACATAAAAGGTGTAGTTTATTTTGAAGAGCATCCATTTTTCGGTTCAGCCCTTACATATGGCGACATGGAAAAAGATATTGCAAAAATTAAAAGCTGCGGTGTTAACCTTATACGATTTCTTTACCCACCGCATCCATATTTTTTAAATTTGTGCGACAGGTATGGCATTTTTGTAATCGAAGAAATTCCACTTATGAATGTTCCAGCAGCCATACTGGAAAAAGAGTTTTATACCGATTTAGCTTCGACATACTTAAGAGAAATGATATGGAGAGACAGGAACAACGTTTCCGTTTTGGCGTGGGGTATTGGTAACGAGTTTGAAATTTCAAAAAAGGATCCCTCTGTTGCTGTTAATTATATCGAGTCGATGAAAAAAATTGTTGCTGCATTTGACAGCCGTCCTATTTATATCTCGGTTCAAATAAAATGGGATATAAGTAAAATTATCGACAAAGTTGATATAGTTTCAATAAATACCTATCCAGACTTTGAAAGCTCGGTCAATCAATTACGTCAAGAGTTAACAATATGGCGGCAAAATTATTCCGATAAACCAATTTTTATTGGGAAATATGGGAAAGAAATTTTACCTAACAACCGAAGTGGTTACAGCGACCCAACCTCTGTTGAATCGCAAGCCTGGTATGCCTGGCAGGTAAATAATATAATTCGTGAATTGAAATTCGCAGGGAGTGTATTTTGGTCGTATAACGATTGGCTCAGCGACCGCCCTTCGATGACGACTCCATCGGGTAATCCTTATCTCCGTTCAATGGGAATGGTAAATATGGCGCGTGAACGACGTGTAGTTTATGATGTATTACGTAGTGTTTTTAACAACGAGAAAGTTTCGGCTTTACCAGTTGGTAATTATGCTTCGAGTGCCCCAATAATTTTTGTAATCGCCGGTTTAATTGTTTTAATTTCTTTAGCCTTTTTCTATAACAACAACAGACGTTTCAGGGAAAATATGAACCGCTCGATGCTGAGAACTTATAATTTCTTTGCAGATGTCAGAGACCAGAGGATTATTCCCGTAAGTCATAGCGTCTTCTTGTCGGCTGTGCTGTCGATTACATTAGCTATTATCTTATCAAGCATCTTTACACATTATCGTTACAATCTTTTAGCTGATAATCTTTTGAGTCAATTCTTATCCGACACTATGAAAGCCTGGCTAATTCAACTTGTATGGCAGCCAGTGCTTTTCATTGCCTATTTTTCGGTTTTCATCTTTCTAAAAATTTTACTTTTAACTCTGATTATTAAATTCTTCTCCCTATTTATTCGTGTCAGAGTTTATCTGTATCATGCTTTCTCAGTTTTGGTTTGGTCGTTGACGCCATTGATAATTTTCATTCCCCTTAGTATGGTCCTCTTTAGAATTATGGAAGATCCTATTTACATTTTGCCTTCATTAGGAATTATTATCTTAATTCTAATCATATCTACATTCCGATTGTTCAAAGGGGTATCAATTATCTTCGATATCGCACCATCGAAAATTTATGTTGCCGGTCTTTTTGCTATTCTCGTAGTTGCCGGTTTATTATATGGCTATATGGATTACGCTCACTCAACAACTATCTATCTAAAATTTTTGTTAGAAACACAGAACTCTATCTTCTAAATGTATTTATCTAAAATAGAAATATTTGGTTTTAAGTCGTTTGCTCAAAATGTAAATTTGAATTTCGATGCTGGCATTACTGCAATAGTTGGTCCAAACGGTTGTGGCAAAACAAATATCGTAGATGCAATACGATGGGCATTGGGCGAGCAGCGTTATAGCACTTTGCGTTCCGATAAGATGGAAGATGTAATTTTTAACGGGACACGCAATCGCAAACCCCTTGGTATGGCCGAAGTATCGCTCGTTATCGAAAACACACGCGGCATATTGCCTACAGAATATTCACAGGTTACAATTTCACGCCGTGTTTATCGTTCGGGCGAAAGCGAATATCTGCTTAACCGAGTGCAATGTAGGTTAAAAGATATAGTCGATTTATTTATGGATACCGGAATGGGGGCTGATGCTTATTCGGTGATTGAATTGAAAATGGTTGAGACGATATTAAGCGACAAGACCGATGAACGGCGACGTTTGTTTGAAGAAGCTGCCGGTGTTACAAAATATAAACATCGTCGAAAAGCCGCATACCATAAATTAGAAAGTGTTCAGCAGGATTTAATCCGTGTGAACGACATTGTTAAAGAAGTTCAAAAAACGGTTAATGCACTCGAAAGGCAGTCGAAACGGGCCGAACAATTCAACGAGATATCCAAAAATTTACGCGCAACCGAAATTGATTTACTCGAACACGAATACGCATATCTGTTCGGAAAACTAAATCCTCTAAAGGAACGCTTCAAAGAAACAGAGATTGCCAAAAATAATATCGACACTGAATTGAATGAGCAGGAAGAATTACTCGATAAAATGCGTATCGAAATTAGCGATGTCGAAAAACAATTAATTGATTTTCAAAAACAGGCAGCAAAACTTGTTTCCCAGATTCATAAGTATGACGAAGCGATTATTAAAGGGAGCGAACAAATTAAATCGCTCCAATCGAACATCGAAAGATACCAAAAAGAAAAAACTGATTTGCTCAATCAAAAAGACTGGTTGGAGAGCAAACAGGTAACATTACGCGAAAATATTGAAAGGTTAGCTGAAGAGGTAAAAGCCGACGAGGAGATTTTTAATAAACTCAACACCGATTTTCAAATTTTGGGAAAACAACTCGACGAGAAAAAAGAGCTAATTCAAAGTTTGAATAACGAAATAATCTCGTTAATACACGAGATAGTTCAGAAAAACGGGGATAGGCAGTTATTAGACGAGAGGATAGAAAACCTGAACAGATTAATCGAACGGATAACTGAAGATGCGGCATATTTTGAAAACGAGATTTTAGAAAGCGAGAATAAAGTTTCGGAATTGACAATTAAGGATAAAGAACTGCATCGCGATTTTGTTCAGGCTGAAATGGAACTTATAGAATTGAACACTTTGGTGCAGCAGAACCGGAGTGAACTTGAAGCTTTGCAACAAAAAGAATTAGAATTAAAAAACGAAATACACCGAATAACAGCTAAAATAGATTTCTTCGTTTCGTTGATTGAAGGGAGCGAGGGACGAAGCGGCAGCATAAAGTATTTGTTAAACGAAACAGAGTTTAAAAAGAAAAACTACTTTACCGTTGCCGATGTAGTTAATACAGATGAAAAATACAGATCGGCAATTCAAACGGCATTAGGCGAAACTGCAAACTACATCATCGTCGAAAAAGAGAGCGAAGCTTTAGAAGCGGCAAGTCTTCTCGAAAAGAATGAAAAAGGGAAAGCGGTTTTTATTTGTCTCGACCGCATTCCTAAAATCAAACGTCTTCGCACCTCAATTAAATCGTCGTTACTTTGGGCTAATCAGGTTGTAAAGGTAAAAGAACCGTATCGTAATTTAGTTTCGTACCTGCTCGACGGCATTGCGATTGTTGAAGAGCTAAAATTAGTACCTAACAATTTAATAGGGGTAAAATTTGTATCCCTTAACGGTGATGTAAAAACGAGCAGTGGAGTAATCCGAGGTGGAAGCCGACGACAAGACGAAGGCAACTTGATTGGCAAGCGCGATCAGATAGCAGAGTTAGAATTAGAAAAAGCTAAGTTAATAGCCGAGCTTGAATCGTTGCAGCAACAACAAAACGAGAAGCAAAAGATACTCGAAACTCTGGATATTAAATCAGCCTCCGAAAAGGTTAAGAAGATTGAGAAAGAAATGGCAACGGTCGAAATGCGTATCGCACAGATTGTGTTCGAGAAAAAGCGTGCCAACGATTCTATCGAAAGGAGTAAATCCGAGATTAAACGAATAGAAGCCGAAATTGCTGAGTTGATTGCAGAAAAGGAAAAATTAATACCAGAAATAAATCAGATCGAACAAGCCAAAACTACAGCCGAAGCCAATGCCGCCGAACTCAACAAGGAATTAGAACAGATTACTCAGCAATGGAACGATTTCTCGAAAGCCGTCAACGATGCGGAAATCAAGATGGTTACCCTGCAAGGCAACAAGCGGAATGCCGAAGCTGAATTAGAAAGAGATATCGCAACCGTTCGGAATATAGAGACTACTTTGCAAAAGCGCGATTCTGAAATTTTGCAGGCAAACGAAGACATCAAACGAATTAGCAACGAATTGGAATCGGCCAGTGTGCAATTACACCAACTGAGATTGCAGTTGAACGAAGTTGAAAAAGGAAAGTCCGAAATCGAAGCCGTTTACACACAAAAGCGGAACGCCATTCACAGCGTTGAATTAAAAATTAAGGACGATCGTCGAATTCACGACGATTTACTAAAATTATACCACGAATATGAAATGAAGATATCTGAAATTAATCAGAATATCGAACACGTTCGCGAAAGGGCACAGAACGAATTTGAAGTCAGTATAGAATTAAAAACTTATCCCGAAGATGAATGGATCGATTTTGCTGCCAAACGCGAAGAAGTGCGGCAAATGAAAGAGCGTATCAGAATGTTGGGGGCAATTAACTTTGCAGCTTTCGATGAGTATAATACTGAAAGTGAACGGCTTAATTTTATGATGCAGCAGCGTGACGATTTGATTGAAGCCGAGCGGACATTATTGAACACAATCGAAGAAATTAATAACACGGCACAGAGAAAGTTTTTAACTACCTTTGAAT
Source organism: uncultured Ignavibacteriota bacterium (assembly GCA_947085285.1). Lineage (GTDB taxonomy): Bacteria > Bacteroidota > Ignavibacteria > UBA10030 > BY39 > JASEGV01. The sequence continues at coordinate 140 of CAMTVZ010000245.1, read as the reverse complement.
TGATACGCGAAAACTTTATCAAGACTTTCAAAAGTTTGTTCGACGAAGGCGACGAGTGCGATTTACGCCTCGAAGAAAACGAAGACCCGCTCGAAGCCGGTATCGTAATTATTGCAAAACCACGCGGCAAGCGCCCCACT
>CAMTVZ010000244.1:0-17565 GCA_947085285.1 uncultured Ignavibacteriota bacterium | reverse complement strand
CTCGGTTTGGCTAATGTTCAAATTGCTGACTTAGATTTACGCCGCGACAACTACGTTTTTGCCGCAACACACGGCAGAGGGATGTTTAAACTAAGTTTTCCCCTAACTATGATTGTTCCAAAGGATACAATTTATCCGGGCGATGCGAATAACGATGCTATTGTAGATATGCGTGATGTATTGCCAATTGCCCGACATATTGGAATTACAGGCTCACCACGAGTTAATCCTTCGTTAAGCTGGGCGCCTCAAAATTTAAGCGGGCCATTCAATCCTATTGAAGCTGCTTATGCTGATTGCAACGGCGATGGAATTGTAAAAGCAAACGATATTATAGGAGTGATACAAAATTGGTTCTTCACACGTAACCCGCTTTCGACACAACAGACTAACAGCATTGCAGTATGTGAAGAGTTATTAGAAGAGATTGAGCCCAATCCAAAATATCCGGCGTTGCGTGAAATCCGCATCGAAATTCTTCGCTATCGTTCACAATTACTCGGCATACCGAACGTTTACATACTCGAACAAAACTATCCAAACCCGTTTAACCCGAACACTACAATTAGATTCAACCTACCCGATGTAGCTGGTAGAGTAACTCTAACAATTTTCGACCTAACAGGAAGAGTTGTGAAAGATTTTGTTAAATATGATGCACTACCTGGTTACCATTCGTTTGAGTGGGATGCAACTAACAAAGAAGGGATTAAGGTTTCGAGCGGTGTTTACCTATATAAGTTGGTGATCTACGACCCCGTAGTGGTAAGTTCAACCGAGCCGATAAAAACAAAGAGTATTCAAATCACAAAGAAAATGGTGTTAGCGAAATGATGAAATACATTTTAACATTGACTATAATTTTCAGCGTTATACAATTTTCAAGTTGTAAAAAAGATCCTGTAACTCCGCCGCCACCACCGGCCGAAGATTTTACATTTCCGGCCGACACGAGTTTTGCTGTACGACTGATAACGAGTTCGACAACTGTTAGTTCAGGGAGTAACTTCGATGTAAAATTAGTTTTTTACAATATGCAGAGTGTTTTTGGTTCGGCTGTCGAAATATTGTACGATAAAAACCTTATTGAAATTACCGACCAAACAAAGATGTTAATGGGACCTTATTTTCAAACGGGCGACACATCGAAAGTATTGATACTAAAGAAAGTCGAACAAGGTTTTGGCAGGGCAAGTATAGGAATATCGTATGTCAAAAACAGTGGGCTTGTATCAGGGGGGAGTGGAGTAGTAATAAAATTGAAGAGCAGAGCCATTGCACCTGGCAGTGCTTGGTTTAAAATAAATAAGAGCAAATTAGAAATTAAGAAAAGCGACGGTAGTTATATAAATAACTTTGTAAATTTAAAGATAGATAGCTTAAGAGTAACTATACAGTAATTTTTTGATTTCAGTTTTTTTTTTATTTAAATTTACGTCAAAATTAAACTCTTTACATTATTCCGGAGCCAAACTAATGTTTCGATACCGAGCACAATATTTTTATTTTTTTATTATTGTTCTTTTCTTATTTGCTTCTTGTAAATATAAGAAAGAAACAGTCGGCACTAAAAACGAATTACTTATGTATCTCGATACATTAGAGTATGAGTACGAAAAAGCATGCATTCAAACTGGGCTTGAAACTTGGAATTTATATTCAGCAGAGGCACCCTCGAAACTCAATGTGGCTAAATCGAAATTTGCCAAAATATTCCTCGATTCGGCCGATCAGAAACTAATCGAGTTGTGGCGCGCTAAATCGAGCTCATTAGCTGACGACACACTTGCAAGGAGGTTAGAACTTTGGTGGCGCTGCTTTTTGGGTGGCAGAATATATTCCGATTCTGCTATTGCAGCTAACGAAAATTACTTGCAGAAAAAAATCACTAATTTTAAATTCAACTATTTAGGAAATCGAATTTCATTAGCAGAAATAGAGGCTCGATTACGAAAAGAGCAAAATCAAAAAATAAGAAAAAATTATTGGCTTATCACATCGCAATTGTCGGATAATGCTTACGACGAGCTGGTCGAATTAGTGAAATTGAGAAACGAAAAAGCAAAACAACTCGGATTTTATAATTATTACTCGTTATCGTTGTTTCTACAGCAAATAAAAGAAGATTGGTTGTTAAAGACTCTGAATAATCTTGAAGAAAAAACACGTCCAAATTTTCAAGAATTTATTGAATCTTCCAAGAAAAAATTAAAGATTAAGAAATTTTACCCCTGGGATTTCGATGTTGCAATTTATCGTTGGCCTTCAATTTCAGATTCGTATTTTCCAAAAGATTCTATTTTCCCAATTCTTCGCAGGTTTCATAAAAACATCGGCTTCAAGGTCGATTCTTTACCGATTAAAGAAACAATTAAAGAGATTCCCTTTGGTGGTTTGAATATCGGAATTAATATTCCAAACGACTCACGCTTCATTTTAAATCCAAATACAGGCAAACGCTTTTACAATATTGCCTTTCATGAATATGGGAATGCCTTACAAATAGTACACACCAACGTTCGTTATCCAATATTGAAAGGTTACGAATGGATTCCTGGCGCATCGTCGGCTGCTTACACCGAAGGGGTTGCTGAACTTCAAGCAGAATTTGTAAACGACCCAGATTGGATACGAACTTATACTTCGGCTTCACAGGATGATGCTGAAAGGTACGTTGCCACACGAACCTTCGGCGACCTCTATTATTTACGCAGAACATTAAAAGATTTCTTCTTTGAGTACGAAATGTATAAAAATCCCGACCAGGATTTAGCAGCATTAGAACGGGAGATGTATAAAAAATATCTTTTAGTTGAAATCGACAGTACAATGCCTCATCGTTTCGCTTCCTCGATATGGTACACGAGCTATCCCTGCTATTTTCAAAATTACATTTTAGCTAAAATGATTTCGGCACAAATTTACGAAGTAATAGAAAATAAATTTGGTAGCTCAAAAATATCAAACCCTGAATTGAGCAGATGGATTATCGAACACCTTTACGCAAACGGTGAAGTACAAGAGTGGCACGAGCGCATACGAAACACTACCGGCAAATCGCTTGAAACAGGCGCGTATCTACGTAGTCTGAAAATTATGGATTAATCGAAAATGAAAAAGAAAACACCATCACAGAAGAAGAGTAAATTCGACTTCAAGCAAATTATAGAACGATTAGATGCTGTTTTTTTCTTGACTAACAAAACTGGGAGGTTTGTTTTTGTAAACCCCTTTTTTGTAAAATTATCCGGTTATGAAGAGAACGAGCTTCTGAAGAAAAAAATTTTCGACATCGTTCAAAAAGAATATTCCGAAATTGTAAAGTCGCATTACTCTAACCAGTTCAACGAAAACATTTCACGAACTTATTTAGAATTTCCAATTCTCACTAAAGCAGGCAAAGTAAAATGGCTGGGGCAGAGCACAACCCTACGGATCGACAAAGGTAAAGCAACGGGGGTTCAGGCAATTGCTTTCGATATTACTATCCGAAAATTAGTTGATCAAGAAACTCTCACTCTTTCCAAAATAATTGATCAAACAACCGAGATGATTGTTGTAACCGATAAAAATGGTATAATTCAGTATGTCAATTCGGCTTTCGAGAAGATTACACAATATTCAAAGTCGGAAGCTATCGGTAAGCAACTCTCGATATTGGATTCTGACACTCAAAACAAGGAATATATTCATAGTATATGGCAGCAGGTTCTTGCAGGTAAAGTGTGGCATGGATATTTTAAAAACAAGAAAAAAGATGGAACTTTATACGACGAAGAGCTTACGATAAGTCCTGTATTCGACGAATTTGGAAAGTTAATTAATGTAGTAGAAATTAAGCGGAACATTACTGAAGAATTACAATCTAAGAAAGCTGTCGAACAAGCCGAAGCAAAATTCAAATCTATCTTCGAGAACGCAATCGAAGGAATTTACCAATCGTCGCTCGAAGGTAAAATTATTACTGCCAATAAAGCTTTATTAAACATGCTTGGCTATGAAACGATGGAGGAATTTTTGAAGATTCCAGCATCGCAATTTTATGTAAATCCCGACGACCGAAAAACTTTTCAATCTTTGATGGATAGAGATGGTAAAGTTATTGACTACGAGATAAGGCTTAAAAGAAAAGATGGTACCGAAATTACTGTACTTGAAAATTCGCGTGCGGTTACCGACACCGATGGGAATATTCTTTATTATGAAGGAATGATACAAGACATAACGAATCGGAAGGCAGCCGAGAATGCAATTCGCTCGTTGAATATGCAGAAGGATAAATTCCTCTCGATTGTTTCGCACGATTTACGCGCACCTTTCAACAGTATAATCGGTTTCACCGAGATGCTACTCGATGATAAAGCTGAATTTACAGAAGAAGAAAAAAAAGAATTTCTACAGTTCATTAAACAAGCTGCCGACCAGCAGCTGCATTTATTGAATAACTTGCTCGATTGGTCGCGATTAGAAACCGGGCGTATCAGATTTGAACCGAGGCCAATAAATTTGAAACAGCTTGTAGAACGAAGTATAGTTTCGCTGGCTGGTAATGCATTGAGAAAAAGTATTAACCTTTTTGAAAACATTCCTGAACGAATAATTGTTAATGTCGATGAAAACCTGATGCTTCAGTTGTTCGGTAATTTAATTTCGAACGCTATTAAATTTACACCTCAAAATGGGAAAGTTTGGGTAGATTTTATTGAAGAAGAGGGAAGTTTTGTTAAAATAGCTGTGTGCGATACAGGTGTTGGTATTCCAAAGGAAGATTTCGATAAACTATTTCGCATCGATACAAAATATTTTTCGCGCGGAACTGAAGGCGAAGAAGGTTCCGGGTTAGGCTTAGCTCTTGTTGCCGGTGTAGTACAGAAACATGGTGGTTCTATCACTGTCGATAGCGAAGTTAATAAAGGAACATCTTTCATCTTCACTATTCCAGCCGTCAAAAAATCGGTACTGATTGTTGACGACAACAAAGGCGACCGCTCCCTTGTGATTCATTATATGGAACAGATTCTCTCCGATGTTCTGCTCCTTGAGGCTATCGACGGATACGAAGCTATGTCGATTGCATTATCAAGGCTTCCGGTTTTGATATTAGCCGACTTCGCTATGCCCGGTATGGATGGCTTGCGTTTACTCAAAGAGCTCCGCTCGCAGCCGCAAACCCAAAACACGCCGGTGATTATAATTACCTCATTCGAATCAAAAGCTGATGCCGAAGCTTTGATGCAGTATGGCGTTAACGACATATTCATCAAACCGATTAATAAAGCCGATTTACAAAAAGTTGTAATGAAATATATAAAATAATTTGGAGGAAAAAATGAAGACAACATCGTTGGGTTTAGTTGTAATAATTATTTGTACTTTATTAAGTTGTTCCGATTCCCCCTATGGTGTTGGGGTAGATTTCGGTTATAATTATCCACTCTCAGAGGGGAATGTGTGGGAGTATGAAAATAAGATCGAATTATCAAACTTCCGCCCTTTAACACCGGGACACACATTCGAAGAACGTGTTTATACTACCACCGGAAGAGTTGTGTCGAGAGGCATACATATTTTTGATAACGGTGTAAAAACCTACTCCCTCATTACCAATGAAGAAACAGCAAACCGGCTCCCCACATCTGTTAACTATTATTTAAAAACTAAGGATGGTTTTTATCTTTATGGATACTCGGGAAGTTCGTTGCTTGCTCCTAAAACTAATTCTTCAACAAAGTTTATCTTTCACGGAAAAACTTTTTACAATTTTCAAAGCCTAATCGATTTTGTCGAACAAAAAGTGAATCATTATTCCGACTCAGTTTATATAGAAACTCCCCCTCCAAAAGTCTATCAATATCCGTTACAAGTTGGTGTAAAGTGGATTTTTCGTAACCACAACAAACCTTTTTTAATCGAAAAGGAAATTATAGAAAAAAAATTTATAAGAACTCCTGCCGGATATTTCGATGCTTATGCCATAAGATGGTATTATGATATGGATAGGAATGGAATTTACGATCCGGATATTATCGTTACTGAATATCTCGATGCAGTTGGACTTGTTAAAAGGGTTTTCATGATTAAAGATATAATGGTTACGAATATGGAAAGTCCTGATGGTGTTGGCTACATCGATTTCATGCAAAATATCGTATTAACATCTGTAAAAATTAATTAAGAAAAAAATGATATATAATAAAATGCTCTACTTGTTTGTTTTTGTATTGGCAGTTTCCGGGTGTAGTGGAAAAGAACAACCAATTTCGGAATCAGAGAAACGTATAATTGAATTAACTGTTCAAACAAAAGATATTATACATCGAATAGAAGAGAGCGAAAACCGTTACGCTTTGAAAAAACAAACAAGAGAGTGGAAAACAGCTTACAACAAAAAGCGGTACGAATTAGATAGTCTATTTCAGCAACTCGAATCAAAACTACAAGAAGCCCGTTTTATAGAACAGATGCCTGAAGAAAAGACTAAAACAATAGCACAACAATATTTACATGCGGTTGAAAATATTAAAATGTACATCACAACAACAAACGCCGACCTGACCCGTTATTTTTCGACAGCTCCGCCGGCACACGACCCGTTCAATTGGAAGAAATTTGTAGAGCCGGCAGAACAGAGCCTGAATAAAATTTTAGGTGATAGTGAGATAGATGCTTCTGAAACTAAGGAACATTCTAAATCAGAAGACCGTGGTCGCTATTTTCTGTACGGGCACGGCGGCGATGCAACCCAAAAAAAAATTCAGTCGGCACACGAACAAGCCGATAGTTAGAAAGAAGCTGTCGAGTCGACGGAAAAATGTATTCCTAAAAATAAATGAAGGAGAATGTTATGACAAAAATTATTATTGCCGGAATCATCGGCGGTATCGTTATTACCCTCTGGGGTTTTGTAGCTTGGATGGGACTAAATTTTCACAAAGATACAATAAAGAGTTGTCCAGAAGATGAAATCTTCTCGCACATCTTTGTAAATTCAATAAAAGAGGAGGGGGTTTATGTAATACCTGCATTGCCCAACTCGCAGGCAGAAGAGGAGCAGAATGCTTGGCGGGATAAAATTCAAAGTGGACCTATAGCTACAATATTTTTTCGTCCAACTGGCGGCGACCCGACTATGATGAAAAATATTATATACGGAACACTCATCAACATAATCGTTGCGATGTTGGCGGCATGGATTTTATCGAGAAGCACTGCATCGAAGCAGCCCTACTTTACACGAGTTTCATTCATAGGTGTGTTAGCTATTTTTGCATCCATTACGATTTACATTTCAAACTGGAACTGGATGTATTTTCCGCTTAAATATACAACAGCTATGTCGGCTGATTTAATTATTGGTTGGATTTTAGCTGGATTAGTTATTGCAGCATTTGTTAAGGAGAAAGAATAATGGCAAAGCGGGTAGAAGAATTTCAGTCGTTCCGCAAAAAAATGAACGAACGAATATTGAGTGCCGATAATCGGGCGATTAAAAGATTTTTCGGCGTCGATACACTTACTTACGAACCGGGAAAATTAGATACCAAAACAAAAGAGATGTTAGGACTTGTGGCGTCGATGGTATTACGCTGCGACGATTGCGTAGCATACCATATAATGCAGTGCAAAGATGCGGGCGTAACCGACGAGGAGATGTTCGAGATATTCAGTGTAGCGCTGACTGTAGGCGGCTCAATTGTAATCCCGCACCTGCGGCGTGCCGTGGCTTTTCTCGATGAGATGAACGAGCAAAAAGAATAAGTAGTTATTTTCAAGACTCGGCATAATTTTATTGCTTATGCCGAGTCTTAAAAAAAAATTAGTTTTTTAAAGTCTGAAGTCTATTCCAATATCCAATGCCGAGTAGCTAAGTGTTCCTAATCCAATTCTAGCCACAACGCTCATAGATTTAGAGAACCAATATCGGGCACCAGCATTAGCACCTAAAAATAATCCTCCTGCTGTTGGTGTCGACCAATTAAAACCAGCAGGTCCTTTATATTTTACTGAAGCAGCATCGTAAGCTAATGTAAGTCCAGCCCAAGGGTCTATTTTCCCGTCACCTACTTTGAAATGGTAGTTGCCTTGTACACCAATCATAATATCGGTATAAGTCCAACCCCACGACTCACCAAACCAATATCCTTCGTCCGTACTCCAGCTCCAGTATCTGAATAAACCACCAATTCCAATTATGCCATCGCCGAGTTCTGTGTCCAGAGCGTGTTCGAAATTCGCACCGAAAATTGGGGTTGATCCATAAAAATAAAAACCAAGGCTTGGACCAATGTAGTTTGTATTCTTCTCAAACTGTGCATCAACAGGATTACAGATAGCGGCAATTAAGATTAAAACTGCTATTAATTTTTTCATTACAGATCTCCTTGTATATTATTGTTTTTTATTTATTTAGAAAAGTGCCTTTCGACACTATTTAGTCGTTAAATCTTGCTTTCAAGCTAATATAAATTCTGTTTAAAGTCAATAAAAATAATTATTCTATAGCCACTTTTATCAAACTCTCGGAGGGAGGCTCGCACCTGGTTTGTTTACGGAGATTTACAGCCGGCTAAATTCGTTAGATTTGCAGGTATAATTTTTTAGATAAACAGGATAGAAAAAGCCTTGAAAAAGGGTTCTAATGTGTAGTTCTCAAGGGTTACGCCCACGAGTAAAACATATTTTGTGTAAAAGTTTACTCGATGTAGAATATGGGGTTGACTAACAAGCAACAAATATGATTTACGCAGAGACGCAGAGTTGACGAAGAGATTCAAAAAAATAAATTATATCACCACATTAATTCGAACGATTTAAAAAATTCCCTTATTATTTTTGAGGTTGTAGGAACTTAATAAATACATCTTCATCCAAAATTTCGATACCTAATTTTTTTGCTTTCTCCAATTTTGAACCTGCCTCTGCACCAACTACAAGGTAGTTAATATTTTTTGAAACCGACGAGGCAACTTTCCCACCTAATTTCTCAATTTTTTCTTTTGCTTCTTCGCGCGTCATACTTGTAAGTGTTCCAGTGAGAACAAAAGTTTTTCCACTTAAGGGTAACCCTTCTAATTTCGTGGCTTCAAAATTTAATCCCGCCTCTTGTAAACGATTTATTAAGGCAATATTTTGCTTTTGAGCAAAGAAGCGTTCGATGCTTTCAGCAATTTTAGGCCCTATTTCATTTGTGTTTTGTAATTCGTCCTTGTTAGCCTCAATCAATTTTTTTATCGAGGGATAAGTAGTGGATAAGATCTGAGCAACTCCCATTCCGACATGTCGGATACCGAGTGCGAAGAGGACACGATGATAAGGTTTTTGTTTGCTAATCTCAATCCCGTCCAATAAATTTTGTACACTCTTTTTACCCCAGCGTTCAATTGAGGCTAACTTCTCTTTTTGCTTGTGGAGAGAGTATAAATCGGCAACATTATTTATAAATTTCAGTTCCACTAATCTATCAACTACAGCTTCGCCCAAGCCCGAAATATCCATAGCACCTCGCGATGCCCAGTGCATTATTCGTCCTTTAACTTGTGCGGGGCACTCACTGTTTTCGCAATAGTAATTTACTTCGGCTTCTGGACGATAAATATTCGAACCACACTCTGGACATTTAGATGGAAAGAAAAATTTTTGAGCGTTAGAAGTGCGCTTTTCCTTTATCACTTCGGTAACTTTAGGTATTACATCGCCCCCTTTTTCGACGATGACTCTGTCGCCAATTCTGATGTCGAGTTCTTGTATGTAATCATGGTTGTAAAGCGAAGCGCGGCTAACAGTAGTTCCGCCTATAAAAACTGGTTGCAAAATAGCAACAGGAGTAATTGTTCCGATGCGGCCAACTTGAAGCCGTATGTCGTTTAATATAGTTTCAGCTTTCCGCGATGTAAATTTATAAGCGAAAGCCCATCGGGGACTTTTAGCAATTGCACCGAGCAACTCTTGCTGATGGAGCGAATCGACTTTTACTACAACTCCATCAATGTCGTAGGGGAGTGTTTCACGTTTACTCTCCCATTCCTTCCAGTACTCAATAACTTCCTGAATATTGTTACACAATCGTGAATGTTCATTAACCGGAAATTTCAATTGTTTTAAGGTTTTCAAACAATCGGAATGATTTTTTAAATCCGATTTTTCGGCTCTTAGAAAGTAACTATAAAATTTTAACGGACGCGCAGCAACAATTTTGGGGTCTTGAAGTTTCAGTGTTCCGGCGGCTGCGTTGCGGGGGTTTACAAAAAGTTTTTCACCATTAAGCTCTCGTTCTTCGTTCATCCGAATGAAATCATCTTTTTGCATAAATACTTCGCCTCGTATCTCTATATCAAGCAAAGCTTTATCGTTTGTATCTAATTTTAAAGGTATCGAACGAATTGTTTTCAGATTGTTCGTAATATCATCCCCCTGTGTACCATCGCCGCGTGTTGCCCCTACTTTCAGAATGCCATTAATATATTTCAAGCTAACTGCTATGCCGTCGAATTTTAACTCACAAACATATTTGTATGATTGACCAGAGAGGAGCGATTTTACCCGCCGATCGAATTCGCGTACTTCTTCCTCGGTGTATGAGTTGGATAAACTTAACATCGGAACTGAGTGAGTTACTGTAGGAAATTTTTTTGTCGGTTCGCCACTAACTCGCTGTGTAGGCGAGTCGGGTGTAATTAATTCGGGATATTGTTTTTCGAGTTCATCCAGGTTACGCATCAATTTATCGTACTCTGCATCCGAAATTACCGGTTCTGCTAAAACATAGTAACGGTAATCGTGTTCGATAATTTCTCTCCGCAGTTTTTCGATTTTTTCAATAACCGATTTAGGTGGAGGCATATTCTATCATCGTGTTTGTTCGAGGCTCTGCCGTGTTAAAACATAATCGCGTATAACAGCACCACGTTTACCTAATGCGGGAATTTCTTTATTATTTAGTTTAATTTTAATTCCGCCGGCGTTTCCGACCGTAAGTTTGAAATTGTTTGCCGCTTTCCAGGTCATACTCTTATCTGCCAATAAAAGAATTTCGCTCTTTATTTTTTCATCAATTAATAAACTTATCCAGGCACTCTCGGAAGCTGAAATAAAAAGGAGTAAACTATCCCCCAACACTGAATGAGTGAGAAGCGAAGCTTGAGGCGCAAGGTTGCTTATATTAGAAACCGAAGAATCGGGGGGAGTTTTGTTTTCGGTTTCTTCAACAGCTTGTTGAAACGGGATTTCGTCGATAGTTTTTTGTTTATCATCTCTGAAAAGAATTAATGATCCAATCAATCCTGCTATTACGATAATTGTAAAAATCACCAAAATCGTAGTTTGGGAAGCACCCGTTTGTTTTGGGAGGCGGATTTTTGTGGCTGTAGGAGTTTCTACCTGATCGTTTGTTTGTTGAGGTTGAGTTGACTTTTCAAATTTTTTGATGCAATCGTCGGGATTTATACCAACCTGAGCGGCATATTCACGAATGAAAGCTCGTATGTAGGCTTGAGGCAAAATCGAAAATTGTCCATCTTCGATGGCTTGAAGAAACTTAACGTTGATGCGTGTTGCGGCAGAAATGTCGTCTAAGGTTATGCCTTGACTTATACGCGCATTTTTTAATTCTTCGCTGCAGATGTTCATAATTTTTTAATTTGGTAATGAATCTTTATCGATAGTTTCACGAACCATTTTAGCAAGCTCTTCATACATATACGGTTTATTTAAATATCCATCTATACATTTAATAAAATCGTCGTCGTTCAAAATAGTATCGCTGTAGCCACTGCAAATTAAAATTTTTATTGAAGGTTTTATCTTTTTCAATTTTATAAAAACTTCCTTACCACTAATACCGGGCATATTTAGGTCGAGTATTACCAAGTTGTACATGCTGTTCTTCTGAAATTTTTCAATAGCTTGGAAACCATCTTGAACGATATCGACTTTATATCCAAGTTCACGTAAGATGTCGCCACCCACAATGCAGGCGCCTGCATCGTCATCGACGATAAGCACTCGTTCGTTCCCTCCAACAATAATTTCTGCGGTTTTATTGGTTTCGAGGCTATCTAATTTATCAACTCGTGGAAGGTATATAGTAAAAGCAGTTCCAACACCGATTTCACTATCAACTGAAATATAACCACTGTGGTTTCGTACAACGCCATACACTACCGATAAACCAAGACCGGTTCCTTTCGATTGCCCTTTGGTTGTAAAAAAGGGTTCAAAAATTTTCAAGATTATGTCATTTGCAATCCCGGTTCCGTTATCGATTATTTTTACGATGACATATTTGCCTGGCGGAACATCACTAAATGCTGCAGGGAGGTATTCCTTTGTAATGATAGATTTGCATAGCACGGTAATTATTCCACCGTTTGGCAGAGCGGCTTGCGAGTTAATCAATAAATTTAAGATAGCCTGTTCTAATTGCCCTTCGTCGCCATTTACAATTAATGTTTCTTTCGACGGGGTCCATTTAACTTGAATAGATTTAGGAATGCTTCTTTCGAATAGCTGGCAAGTTTCACTAATAATTTTATTTATATCTGTATTTTTAAAATAAACATTCGATTTTTTTGAGAAAGTTAATAACTGTCGTGTAACCGCTGCCCCTCGGCGTGCAGAATCTTCGATTAGAGTTATGTATTTATAAAAATTATCGTTCTCCGAAAGTTTTCGTTTCATCATCGAAGCCGGACCGAGTATTGAGTTGAGAATATTATTAAAATCGTGTGCAACTCCACCAGCCAAATTTCCGATGCTGTCGATTTTTTGTGCCTGTATTATCTTCTCTTCCATCAGTTTTTGTTTTGTGATGTCGCGTGCAACAATACGCACTAAAGTCGGTTTTTTTTCACTGTTGTAAACAATCGATGTATTTACACTCACGTTTATTAGATCGCCGTTTTTCGATTTCATTGTTTCTTCAATACCTTTTAAATCGTTACCGGTATTAAAAATTTCTTTAATGCGATTCAAAATTAAATCGTGGTCTTCAGAGGGATATAATTTTGTAATATTTTTTCCGATTATTTCTTCTTTCGTAAAGCCAAGATGGTCAAGTTCAGTTTTATTGCAACTAACAATTATACCTTCGGAGTTAACGCTGTGGTACATATCAGGAAGGTTTTCGTAAAGGTCGGCATAAAGCCGTTCTGATTGTTTCATCTGTTCAAACAGGTACGCATTGTTTAAAGCAACACTTATTTGATTTCTGAAAGCCTGAAGTAATTCAAGTTGTTTAGGTCTAAGTGCATTTGCATCTTTGCTCGCAATGATAATTGTTCCAACAAATTGGGTGTTTAATTCGAGAGGAAGCGATGTCCATGTCGGAATGTTATAGCTATAAAATCGTTTGCTGATTAATTGCTCTTCATCGAATGTAAATTCCGATGGTTCATTATTCAATTTAAGAACATCAGCCAATTTCGAGTTTAAATCTATCTGCTCTGGTAAAATCTTCGTACTAATTTTATAACTATGTTTTAACTCCATTTTATCATTTTCTACAAGGTAAATCCAACCACCGTCAGCGTTAAGAAGGTCGACTACTTTTTCGAGAGAATTTTGTAGAACTGTTTCCAAATCTACCGAGTGGCTTACGGCTTGCGCTATAGTGTTGAGTGCCAGTAATTGACGATGTTGTTCGTTTATCTGTAGCCCATATTTTGAAATAAAAAAAACAATCAAAAATCCAAACATACCAATTGTTATTAATGTAATAAAATCTATCCATCTTAAATCCTGCCCTGTCGCAATATTGATACTTAGTATTGTTATCATTAAAACGATAACTGCTGTTGAAGCAACAACTTGCGATTGTTCAACCAATCCCAACGATGAGATAAATTTTTTGATATGTTTTAAGGGGTTTATCATTTCCGATGAAAATTTATAAAGAAATTAAATGAGTTACAAATTCAAACGAAATTGGATGTTAGCTTTCAGAGCAGATGATTTAGGGTCAAGAAAGAAAGTTGTATTTAACATCGGTGAATCGTTTTTATTTTGGCGGTGAATAAAGGAGAATCCCCGCCCAACAAGTGTTCCGATGAGAGCACCACTCAAAACATCAGATAAGTAATGAGCATTGGAGCTAATGCGTTGTAAGCCGACAATCGAAGCAAGAATGTATGCAGGTATTCCTGCTTGCCAGCCGTATATTCCGTTTAAACTTGCAGCCATCGCAAATGTTGATGAGGTATGTCCTGAAGGAAACGAATGGTCGTCTAAAAAATTGGGGCGCATTCGATTTGTAGATAACTTTAAAGTTTGTGTAATGATTTGAGTAACGGCGATAGATTCTAACATTAATTCTAATTTTAAAAGATATTCAGAAGAAGAATTATGTGATAAAATGCTTTCGAATGTAATCAACCCCACGCCTGCAAAATAGCCCCAACCGAATGTTTCGCCAAAGCTATCGGAAGCTTTAGATAGCGATTGCGACATAAATGGTTTTCTGTCAAACTTCTTGCTGATATCTAAATCGTATTGACTTAAAGCGATAATTACAGCTGCACTCCCAATGAATATATAAGGAGAATTTTTTTTTAAAAAAGCTACTTCGACCCCATTGGCAATATGAATGGGATACGACTTTATAAACGAAGAAATATTTTGATAACGATAACTAACGATTTGAGAGCTATCGGTTTGTGAGTTTGTATAACTGTTAAAAAATAGGCTGCTGCTGATTAATATAAATACTAAGTATCCTTTATTTTTAGATGCTCTCGCTGGCTTCAGCTTGTGGCTCCTTTTCGGGTTTTGATTTTTTCGATTTATTTGCTTCAACGAATTTGAGCGTATTGGTTTTAGGGTTAAGCTTAATATTTATTATGCTTCCTTCGGAAAATTTATTTTTGAGAATTTCTTCTGCGATTGCATCTTCGACATATTTTTGAAGTACACGTTTCAACGGACGGGCTCCGAAGGCAGGATCAAAGCCTTTGTCGATTAAAAACTCACGCGCCGGTTTTGTAAGCCGTAACTTGATGTTCATCGATTCCATTCGTTTTACAAGCTCTTCCATTTGGATGTCGATGATTTCGTTAATGTGTTGCCGCTCCAGGTTATGAAATATTATAATATCATCAACGCGATTGAGAAATTCGGGATTGAAAACTCGTTTCAAAGCATCTTCTACAGTTTGTTTCATTGCTGTGTATTTGTCTTTCGGTGTTTCAGAACCGAAACCAAAACTTCCTGTTGTTTTTATATCTCTTGTTCCTACGTTCGAGGTCATTATCAGAATTGTATTTTTGAAATCTACACGTCTTCCAAGGCTGTCGGTCAATATACCGTCGTCCAATACTTGCAAAAGAATATTGAAAACATCCGGGTGTGCTTTTTCGATTTCATCAAGGAGTACGACAGAATAAGGTTTGCGACGAACTTTTTCAGTAAGTTGCCCCCCCTCTTCGTAGCCTACGTATCCAGGTGGTGCGCCAACGAGGCGCGAGACCGAAAACTTTTCCATATATTCACTCATATCAATTCGGATTAAAGCTTCTTCGGTGTCGAACAAATATTTTGCAAGTACTTTTGCTAATTCAGTTTTTCCAACACCGGTTGGTCCAAGAAATATAAACGAACCAATCGGGCGTTTCGGGTCTTTCAAGCCCGAACGTGTCCGCCGTATAGCCTTGCTAAGCTTAATGATGGCTTCGGATTGACCGATAATTTGTTTTTGTAATACCTCTTCCATTTTTAGAAGTTTGAGCGACTCAGACTCGGCAATCTTGTTTACAGGAATACCCGTCATCATAGCTACTACATCGGCGATGTGATTCTCGGTAACTTCGTAAACAACCGACCCCGATTTTTGCTCCCATTCTAACTTGGCGACTTCGAGACTGTTAAGCAATTTTTTCTCAAGGTCGCGCAGGCGTGCTGCCTCTTCATAATTCTGACTCTTTACTACATTGCTTTTTGATTGTTTTACCTTTTCAATTTCGGCTTCCAAATCTAAAATGTCTTGTGGTACGTGGATGTTCGATAGATGCACACGGGCACCAGCTTCGTCCAGAACATCTATCGCTTTGTCGGGAAGATAGCGATCTGTAATGTAACGGTCGCTTAGTTTTACGGCTCCCTCAATTGCTTTGTCGCTGTATCTAACTCCATGATGCTGTTCGTATTTGTGTTTTATCTGTTTCAATATCTGTATAGTTTCTTCAACCGATGTCGGGTCGATCATTATTTTTTGAAACCGTCTGTCGAGTGCCCCATCTTTTTCGATATACTGTCGATATTCATCGAGTGTAGTTGCACCGATACATTGCAATTCGCCGCGCGATAATGCTGGTTTAAACATATTTGAAGCATCCAATGAACCGGAAGCTCCACCGGCGCCAACTATGGTGTGTAGTTCGTCGATGAATAAAATTACATCTTTTGCTTTTTCAAGTTCGTTCATTACAGCTTTCATTCTTTCTTCAAATTGACCTCGGTATTTTGTACCGGCTACTAAAGCTCCAAGGTCGAGTGTTACAACACGCTTATCGTGAAGAACTCGAGAAACTTTCTTCTGTACAATTCGCAGAGCAAGCCCTTCGGCTATTGCAGTTTTACCCACGCCTGGCTCACCTATTAGAACGGGATTGTTTTTCTTGCGGCGACTAAGCACTTGTGCTACCCGTTCGATTTCTTTTTCACGTCCAACTATCGGGTCAAGCTTATCTTCCATCGCTAAGCGAGTTAAGTCCCTTCCAAAATTATCGAGTACTGGAGTTTTCGATTTATCATTTTTTTTCTCAACATGCGAAGGAGTGGGGTGTGGTGCTGGGGCTTTTCCACTTATTATATTATCGAGTTCAAAACGAACTGCTTCGTAGGTGATATTAAATTGATGTAAGATTTGAGCCGCAATATTGTCGTCGTCCCTCATTAAAGAAAGAAGTAAATGCTCAGTCCCTATCACATCGGCTTTGAAAAGTTTGGCTTCTAAATAAGTTATCTTTAAAACCTTCTCGGCTTGCTTTGTGAGTGGAATGTTCCCCATGGTCATCGTCCCGCCGGTTGAACGTACCGCCTCTTCGATCGATTTTTTAAGTTTTTGTAAATCAACACCTAAATTACGGAGTATCTTTACGGCAATACCCTGACCTTCGCGTATAATTCCTAAAAGCAGATGCTCGGTTCCGATATAATCGTGCCCAAGACGCAAAGCCTCTTCACGGCTCAGCCTTATTACATCCTGTACTCTATTTGAAAAATTACCTTCCATTATTGTCCTTTATTTACAATAGCATATAGAATAATTAAATTAGTTTCACTAAAACAACATTAATAGATGCAACACTGTTCCAATACTCATCTATCAGTTAACATTTTCAATATAACGAAATAGAAAAGATTAATCAAATAATATTTTTCGCAAATCAAAAATATTTAAAATTAGGAACTTCTAAAAAATCATCTTTACGAAGAACAAATCATTTAAATAGAACACGGAAAAACGCGAATTTGACGCCTGCCTGCCCGCCAGAACGCCCCCCTGCACGGGCAGAGCTTTGTCGGGCTGGCCGCAGGCAGGGATATACACGGATTATTATCAGTGTTAATCCGTTG